>DATAUO010000053.1:0-22932 GCA_036268215.1 Steroidobacteraceae bacterium | reverse complement strand
GATCGCGCGAGCTGCCCCGATCTGCGCCGCTCCGCGCTGAGGCGTTCATGGCTGCATTATGCAGATTCGGCGCCGTTGGGGTAGCATCGATCAAAATCAAATACCCGCGGCGTGCGACCGCAAGACGGGAGAGTGCAGTGTTTCACCAGTTGCTCATGCCGGTCGGTGACAGCCTGACGCTGTCGTTCTTGGTGGCGGTGCTGCCCATCGCGACGGTGCTGATCCTGCTCGGCGTCATGAAGCGGTCGGCATTGCAAGCCGCTTTCGCCGGGCTCGTGGTGGGGTTGATCATCGCCATCGCGGTGTGGCAGATGCCGGCTCGCCTCGCCTTCGGCTCCGCACTCAACGGCGCGGTGTTCGCTTTCTGGCCGGTGATGTGGATCGTCATCAACGCTCTGTTCCTATACAACATCGCCGTGTCCTCGGGCCGATTCGACGCCTTTCGCGCCTGGGTGATCCGTCACTTGCCGAACGACCGTCGCGTGGTCCTGGTCGCGATCGGGTTTTGCTTCGGCGCCCTGCTCGAGGGCATCTCGGGCTTCGGCACGCCGGTGGCGATCACCGCCTCGCTCCTCATCATGATGGGATTTCCGGCGCTCGAGGCGCTGGTCTTCGTGCTGATCTTCAACACCACGCCGGTCGCCTTCGGGGCGCTTGGCGCGCCCGTCACGGTGCTCGGCGCGGTGACCGGGCTGCCCGCGCCCGCGCTCGGCGCCATGATCGGCCGGCAGCTGCCCATCATGGCGGCGTTCCTGCCGTTCTACGTGATCGGGCTGTACGGCGGGTGGCGCTCGATTCGCGCCATCTGGCCCATGCTGCTGGTATCGGGCCTGAGCTTCGGCCTCGCTCAATTCGCCGCCTCCAATTACCTGGACTACACCTTGACCGACGTGTTCGCGGCGCTCGGCTCCCTGGTCTGCACCCTGCTTTTCCTGCAGGTCTGGAAGCCGGCGCCGGATCCCGAATTCACCATCGATGCGGCCTCCGCCGGCGGCACGGCGCAGCGTGCGGTTCCCGCCTGGCAGGGCTGGCTGCCGTGGTTGATCGTCACCGCCGTGGTGATCGTCTGGACCTACGAGAAGGTCGCCAAGGTGGCCCAGAAAGCGATTCCATGGCCGGGGCTCGACAAGGCGATCGCGATCACGCTCTATCACGACAAGCCCTACGCGGCGGTGTGGACGTTCCAGCCGCTCGGAACGGGAACCGCCATCCTGCTGGCCGCGCTCCTCACGGGTCTCCTGGTGGGACTGTCGCCCGCCGAGATCGTGCGCTGCTTCGCACGCACGCTGCGCCAGATCTGGCAGGCCGTGGTCACCGTCATGCTGATCGTGGCACTCGCCTATGTCATGAATTATTCCGGTCTCGCCTACACGCTCGGGCTCGCGGTGGCCTCCACCGGACACGCCTTCGTGCTGTTCTCCCCCTTCCTCGGGTGGATCGCCGTATTCCTCTCCGGCAGCGACACGTCCGGCAACGCGCTCTTCGGCAATCTGCAGGTCGTCGCCGCCCGCCAGCTCGAGCTGAATCCGCTGCTGTTCGCGGCCACGAATTCCTCGGGCGGCGTGCTCGGCAAGATGATCTCGCCGCAGAACATCGCCACCGGCGTGTCGGTGACCAACCTCAAGGGACAGGAAGGCGCGGTGCTCGCGCGCACTTTCGTCCATAGCGTCATTCTCACGCTGGTGCTCGTGTGCATCGTGATCGTCCAGCAGTACGTGGTGCCGCAGATCATCCCGACGTTCACCGCGGCCCACTGACCTCGCGCCCGGGCGCCTACCGGCCCATTCCTACCGGGCTCCCCGGCGGCAGTCCTACGCCAATTCGCTTGAATCGGCCGACACCGGCCCCAAATCGACTGTGGCGAAATGTCGGCGACCCGCAGGGATTTCTCCGAGGTGCATGATGCCCACCCGCAACACCCATTCCCCCTTCCGGGACTTACCCGAGGCGCGCGGCCCTCAGATCGGGTTCGGGTTCGATTTCGCTCGCCGCAACGATTTTGCACGCCGGGCCAAACAGAGCGGCGCCGCCGGCGGCGTGATGCCGCGCGGCAGCGCGGCCGGCATGCGCATGGGCTCGGCGCGCGAGCACCACATCGCCGCGACGATGGAGCGCATCGAGGCGCGCGTACAGGCGCACGCGCAGCAGCGGCTGCACGCCCAGCAGCACGCCGAGACCCGGGCGGCGGATGTCGAGGCGCGGCTGCGCTCGCTGGAGAATCAGTACCGCGCCGCGCTCAGCCGCGGCATCGCCGCCAAGGCGCGCTATCTCGCCCTGCTGGGCGATCGAGCCGCGACGCAGGCCGCGATCGGCCGGGCCTTCCGCCATTGGCAGCTCTTGCAGCTGCAGCGCGCGGCCTTCGCCAGCCGCATGAAGACCATCGAGAGCCGCGAGCGCGAGCCGAGGGAATAGCGCTGCGAATGCAGCGCGTGCTTCGAGGCAAGGGCAGCGTTCGAGGGCTTTCCCGATCCGCGAATGAGGCCTGCGCTGCCCTCGGCTCAATACCTCCAGCTCTTCAGGTCCGCGTCTTTCGGCGCCGCCGCCTCGATGCGCTTCAGGATGGTCGGCAGGTACTGGAAGTCGTAATGCAGCCGTGAGTAGGCGTTCGACAGCTTCGGATCGCCGTTCCAGCAATGCTCGGCGCGCTCCCCGTAGGCGACGCTGCCCTGATACGCCGGCTTGAGGGACTCGAGCCGCTCCTGCAGGAAGTACACCGAGTCGGTCAGGAAATAGTTGTCGCCGTTGCCGACGTAGATGTGCATCTTGCCCTGCAGCTTCGGCGCGAGCTTGGCCCAGTCCCGCCGGATGATGTAGGACAGGTCGTAATGGTCGCGCCAGTAGGCCGCGACGTTGTGATCGATGGCGCCGGTGACCTTGTCGAATATCGGCTTGGGATAACCGTCCGCGCCGGCCGGGCTGAACACCGCCTGCCAGATGTCGTATTGACCGCCGGATCGGCCGCGGTCGGCGATGGCGAGCTCCATGTAATTCGCGTCGCGCTGCGTCGCGAAGATCTCGCCGAGGTAGTTGCGGAACGCGGGACGCTCGACCACGGACGCTTCGCCGGTCAGCTTATAGACATTCGCATCCTCGTACAGGTTGATGAGGGTGTACGCGCGAAAGTCGGTCGGGTCCGGGCACGCGGCGAACGCGCCGTTGTACATGTCGGGGTAGAACACCTGCGTGGCGAGCGCTTCCCATCCGCCGGTCGAGCCGCCATAGGTGAACCGGGCCCACCCCGCCCCGAGGCCGCGGAAGCGCTTCTCGACCGCCGGGATCAGCTCCTTGTTGATGGCATCGCCGTAAGGTCCCAGGTTGGCGGAGTTGACCGCGTAGCTGTCGTCGAAGTACGGATTCGCGTGCTCGATCTCGATCACCAGGAAGCGCGGAAAGTCGGCCGAGATCCACTTCTGATAGAAGGCATAGGCCTCTTGCTGCTGAATGCGGTTGTACCCCGCGAGATGGAAGCGGTCCGAGTAGTCGGGCTTGAGGTTCGGATCGGGCGGCTCGGTGCGAAACTCGGAGATGTCGTCGGGATAGTGCCCGTGGAACACCATGAGCGGGTAATGCGCGTTCGGGTGCGAGTCGAACCCCTTGGGAACGAGCACGTACGCACCGAGATACACGTCGCGTCCCCAGAACTTCGACAGGAGCTCGCTCTTGATGCGGATGTGCTTGACGAACTCGGTGTCCTGCTGGCGCGCGATCGGCGCGATCACCTTGTCCAGGGTCACGTCGCTCCTGACCGGATGGACGGGATCGAGGTGCAGCCGCAGCGGCGTCGAGTACAGATTGCCGGGCTTCGAGTCCCAGTGTTGGCCCTCGCCCTGGTCCGGCGGGAGCTTCAGGGTGCGGCCGTCGGCGAGATGGAACGTCTCGTAGCGATTCAGCACGACCTGCACGTAGTAATCGCCCGCGGGGATGTCCGAGAGGTGCCGGGCCGGCCACCCGAATGCCTCGTCGCCGACGACCACCGCCTGGCCCGCCTTCATGCCGTCGACGTTCATGCCGAAGAGATACGGGCTCTTGAGCTGCTCCTCCGCCGCGACGTGCGTTCGCGGCTCGCGGGTGAAGTCGCGGCTCAAGAGCACGATGATCCGTCCATCGACGGGCCCCGCGGCCTTGTCCGCGGGAAAACTGACCGAGAAGGTGCTCGGCGTCGCCGCGGCCGCCGGATGCCACGAAATTGCCGCGCACGACAGCGCGGCGCCCGCGGCGCGTAGGATGGAATGAATCATCGATGTATCCCCATTGCTCACGATTGTCGATGCGCTCGGCCGGATCAGCTCGGATTCGGGTTCTTCCCTCCCCCCGCGATCCACTCGTCGAGCTCGAGCTCCAGCACCGGCAGCGGCACCGCCCCGAGACCGAGGATGGTGTCGTTGAACCAGCGCTGATCGAACTTGGCGCCGAGCTTGGCCTGAGCTTCGGCGCGCTTGCGGCGGATGGTCATCTCGCCGAGCTTATAGGCGAGCGCCTGGCCCGGCCAGCTGATGTAGCGATCGACCTCGCTCGTGACCTCGTGATCCGACAGCGCCGTATGCCCGGCCAGGTAGTCGATCGCCTGTTGCCGGGTCCAATGCATGTGATGGATGCCGGTGTCGACGACCAGCCGCGCCGCGCGCCACATCTCATAGGTCTCGCGCCCGAATTCATCGTAGGGCGTCTCGTAGATCCCCATGCCGATGCCGAGCCACTCGCAGTAGAGCCCCCACCCCTCGCCGTACCCCGAAAAGTAAGTGTTCCGGCGCAGCGGCGGGCGATTCGGGCCCTCGAGCGCCAGCGCGGCCTGCAGGCTGTGGCCCGGATTGCACTCATGCAGCACCAGCGAAGGCAGGGTGTAGAACGGCCGCGCCGGCAGGTCGTAGGTGTTCATCACGCAGCTCTCGAGACCGCCGTTGCCGCCCGTGCCGAAGGGCGCGACCGCGGCCGGAGTCGGCAGGATGGTGAATCGATAGCGGGGCAAGAGACCCAGCGTGTACTTGAGCTGCCCGTTGATCTTGTTCGAGATGTAGGTCGCGCGCGCGATCAGCTCGTAAGGCGTCTTGGCATAGAACTGCGGATCGGTCTTCAGGAAATGCAGGAACCCCGGGAAGTCGCCGGTCCAGCCGCTCTTCTTCATGGTGGCCTGCATGTCGGCGTCGATCCGCGCCACCTCCTTCAGGCCGATCGCGTGAATCTCGTCGGGTCCCAGCTCGAGCGTGGTGAACTCGCGGATCTTCGCCCGATAGTAGTTCTTTCCGTCCGGTAGATCGTCGGCGGCGAGGTCGGTGCGGGCGTGCGGGATGTACTCGTCGCGCACGAACGGCTCGAGCTTCGCGTAGGCCGGCGCGACCGTCTGCGAGATCACCGTCCGGGCCTCGGCGCGCAGCGCCGCGCGCTCCTGCTCGGATATCCCGGGCGGCATCTCCTCGAATGGCACGTAGAAAGGATTCTTGGCGGGATCGGCGACGGCAAAGGCGGCAATCGTGCGATCGCGGCCCTCGATCGACACCCGGGGCGGCGTGAAGCCGCGCTTCAAGCCTGCGCGCATCTCCGCGATCTCGTCGTCGAAGTAGCGCGGGATGTCGCGCATGCGGCCGAGGTAGGCGCGGTACTCCTCGGCCGAGCCCCAGCCGCTGCGCGGCGCGAGCGAGCTCCAGAACGAGCCGCCGCTCGACATGGGCGCCTCGTAATCGCGGTATTTCTGCTGGGCGACGAAGGCCTCGAGCACCGCGCGGAACACGGCGGCGTTGACCTTCTCCGCCGATATCCGGTCGGCCGGAATGGCGTTGAGCGCCGCGAGCTTGTCGGTCCAATACGCAAGCCGCCGCTGCTGGGTCGCCGCGTCCATCCGCGGCAGGTAGCCCGCGCGGGCGGTCATGTCGTCGTCGGGCTTGCCGAATTCCTTGGCCCGCCAGGCCCATTCGGCGTCGTACAACGCCTTCACGCGGCTGTCCGCGCTTTGCGCGGAGGCATCGCTCGTCGGGGCGGGAGTCGCGCCATGCGCCGTGCAGGCGATGGCGGCCAGAGTGAGCGTAAGCAACCGCGAGATCCTCATCGTCGTCAGGCTCTCTCCAGGGGTCGGCGGCGCATTATAGACCGCCTCGGGTCCGCAGCAGGGGCATCTACAGCGCGACGCGCCGCGTGCTCACCGCCCTTTGCTTCGCGCCCGGTCATTGCCGGGCTTCTTCCCTTCGAACTCGGACATTCCTGCACGCAGGCATCTTGCCGCCGCTGCCGCGCCTGCGCGGCCCTGCGGCTCGAACAATCGTCCATGGGCGCGGTTGTAATCGACGAAGAACTGCTCCACCTCGTCGAGCACCGCACGCGGTACCTCCCGCAATTCGCGCAGGTACGGCTCATTGACGGGGGTACGGCGGACGCCGAGGAGGCGATCGTTGCGGATGGTCTTGCCTTTTTCGCGCTGTCGGGCCCGCATGACCCCGATCAACGAGACCGTCAACAGACATCCGGGGAACGTCGGCTCTTCGCCGAGCACCACCACGTCGAGCGCATCGCCATCCGCCCCGAGCGTGCCGGGAATGAAGCCAAAATCCCAAGGAAAGTGCATACCGCGGGGCAAGACCCTGCTCAGGCGGAAGACCCGCAGTTGCGGGTCGTACTTGTACTTGTTGCGGCTGCCCCGGGGCGTGTCGACGACGGCATGCACGAGCATTTCGCCCGCTCGCGTCGGCAGCGCCAGGAAGTCGGGGCCTGGACTACTGACGGGCATGGCGCAAGCATATCCAGGCTCACGCGCGCGCGGCAACGCCCGAGGGACCATGGAATCGTAGGCGCTTTCCCACGCGTGCGCGGCGTCGGCCCGTTCGCTAACATGAGCCATGCGCATCGTCACCTACAACGTCAACAGCATCAACGCGCGCCTGCCCAACCTGCTGCGCTGGCTGGGCGAGTCCTCGCCCGACGTGGTCTGTCTGCAGGAGCTCAAGGCGCCCCAGGAGAAATTCCCCGAGCAGGCCATCCGGGACCTGGGCTATGGGATGATCTGGCACGGCCAGAAGAGCTGGAACGGAGTCGCGATCCTCGCGCGGGGAACGGAGCCGGCCGAGATCCGCCGTGCCCTGCCCGGCGATCCCGACGATGCTCACAGCCGCTTCATCGAGGCGACGGTCAACGGCGTGCGGGTGGGCTGCCTGTACGCGCCGAACGGCAATCCGGCGCCCGGCCCGAAATTCGACTACAAGCTGCGCTGGCTCGAGCGTTTGACCGTGCACGCGGCCGAGCTCGCCCGGCGAGACGAGCCGGTGGTGCTCGCGGGCGACTTCAACGTGATCCCCACGGAACGGGATGTCTACAAGCCCGAGCGCTGGGTGGATGACGCCCTGTTCCGGGTCGAGACCCGCGAGGTCTTCGGCCGCCTCATGCAGCAAGGCTGGACCGACGCAGTCCGCAAGATGCATCCCGAGACGCAGATCTACACATTCTGGGATTACTTCCGCAACGCGTATGGACGCGACGCGGGTCTGCGCATCGATCACCTGCTGCTCAATCCGGCCGCCGCCGCCCGGCTCGCGGGCGCCGGCGTCGACCGGCCGGTGCGCGGCTGGGAGAAGGCGAGCGATCACGCGCCGACCTGGGTGGAGTTGGGCTAGACTCGGCCTCCGTCATGCCGGCCTTGAACCTTCCCTCGCGCCATTACGTCGACCCCGCGCTCTACGACTGCGAGCGCCAGCGCATTTTTCGGCGGCAATGGCAGCTTCTGGGACCGCTCGCGGAGCTCGAGCGCCCGGGCAGCTATCTCGCGACGGATGTCGCCGGCTGGAAGCTCTTGGCGCTGCGAGGACGGGACGGCGAGCTGCGCGGATTCCACAATGTGTGCCGGCATCGCGGCGCGCGGCTGCTGCCGGACGGCGCGGGCAACTGCACCATCCTGCGCTGCCCGTACCACAACTGGGTCTACGAGCAATCCGGGGATCTGCGTCTTGCGCCCGCCTTCGGCGAAGATCCTGATTTTCGCACGGCGGATTGGCCGCTCGAGCGCACGCACGTCGATTCCTGGCGGGGGCTCCTGTTCATCGCCATCGATCCGGACGTGAGCCTCGTCGAGCAGCTCGGCGACCTGCCCGCCGAGCTCGAGGATTTTCCCATCGAGAAATATGGCGCCGTGGAGCAGCAGCGCTTCGTCATGCGCTGCAACTGGAAGACCTACACCGACAACTTCGTCGAGGGCTACCACATCCCCGGCATCCATCCTTCATTCATGAAGGTCATCGACTTCGACGGCTTCGAGACCGTGGCGCTGCGCGGGCTCGTGCGCATGACCTCGCCCCAGCGCGACGGCTCGATCTACGGCGGCAAGTGGCTGTGGATGTGGCCGAACTGGACGCTCTCGGTATTTCCCGGCGGCATGAACACCAGCCGGATCAACCCTCTCTCGGTCGACTCGACCGAGATTCTCTATCACTTCTACTTCGCGGACACCTCCGCCGCAACCGCAGGCTCGCGCCGCAGCACCATCGACGTGAACTGCGGCATCGTCCGTGAGGACTACGGGATCTGCGAGAGCACGCAATTCAACTATGCGTCCGGCGCCTACACACCCGGACCCTTGAGCCCGCGGCACGAGCAGTCGGTCGCCTACTTTCAGTCCCTGGTGCAATCCGCGCTTCGAGGCTGACATGCCGGCCGCTCCCGCATTCATCGGCGATGGGGAAATGGCGGAACGCATGCGGGCCATGGATTGGTCCAGCACCGGGCTCGGCGCTTCGGAGACCTGGCCGCTCAGCCTGAAGACCGCGGTGCGCATCATGCTCACCTCGCGTTACGCGATGTGGATGGCGTGGGGCCCGGAGCTGATTTTCTTCTGCAACGATGCGTACCTGCCGACCGTCGGCATCAAGCGCGACTGGGTCCTCGGCGCGCGCTCCGACAAGGTGTGGGCCGAGATCTGGCCGGACATCGGTCCGCGCATCGAGCGCGTGCTCGCGACCGGCAACGCAACCTGGGACGAGGCGCTGCTGCTCTTCCTCGAGCGGCTGGGCTTCGCGGAGGAGACCTACCACACCTTCTCGTACTCTCCGCTCGCGGATGATCACGGCACCATCAGCGGCATGCTCTGCGTGGTCACCGAGGAGACCGAGCGGGTGATCGGCGAGCGGCGGCTGCGCGTATTGCGCGACCTGGGTGCGCGCATGGGCCAGGCGCGCACGGAAGCCGAAGTATGGAAGGCCGTCGAAGCGTGCCTGCGCGACGACTCGCGCGACCTGCCGATGACGCTCGGCTATCTGTTCCGCGACGGGGAGCCGGCGGCGCTCGTTTCGGTCACCGGAGTGTCGCCCGCACATCCCATCGCGCCGGCGGCGATCGAGCTGCGCGACACCAGGCTCTGGCCGCTCGGTGAGATCGCGCGCGGCGCTCCGTTCGCCCAGGTCGATGACCTGGTGCTGCGCGCGAACGATGTGGTCGGGCCGTGGGGACGGCCGCCCGACAAGGCGCTCGCCGTGCCGATCGCGGCGCATGGGCAGGTCCGCCCGCTGGGCGCGTTCCTCGTCGGCCTCAACCCCTATCGGCCGCTGGATGCGTCATATCACGGATTCATACAGCTGTTCGTCGGACAGGTCGCCGCCGGGCTGGCCAACGCCTACGCCTACGAGGCCGAGCGCCGCCGGGCGGAGGGCCTCGCGGAGGTGGATCGCGCCAAGACCACCTTCTTCTCCAACGTGAGCCACGAGTTCCGCACGCCCCTCACGCTGATGCTCGGCGTACTCGAGGAGATTCTCGCGAAGCCGGGCGCCGAGGTCGAGCCCGGCATCCGCCGTCTCGTCGACACCGTGCATCGCAACGGATTGCGCCTGCTGCAGCTCGTCAACGCCCTGCTCGATTTCTCGCGCATCGAAGCGGGCCGGACGCGCGCCCACTTCAGGCCCACGGACCTCGCCGAGCTGACCGCGGAGCTCGCGGCCTCCTTCACCTCCGCCACCGAGCAGGCGGGCCTCACGCTCTCCATCGATTGCGCGGCGCCGGCGGCTGCCGTCTTCGTGGATCGCGACATGTGGGAGAAGATCGTCCTCAATCTCGTGTCGAACGCGTTCAAGTTCACCTTCGAGGGAGGCATCCACGTGGCGTTGCGCGAAGTGGGCGGGAAGGCGCGGCTCGAGGTCCGCGACACGGGCACGGGGATCGAGCCGGATCAGCTGCCGCGGCTGTTCGAGCGCTTCCATCGCGTCGAGGGCGCCAAGGGCCGCTCCTTCGAGGGCTCGGGCATCGGTCTTGCGCTGGTGCAGGAGCTCGCGAAGCTGCACGGCGGCGAGGTCAAGGTATCGAGCATCTTCGGCAAGGGCTCGACCTTTGCCGTCGAGATACCGATGGGATCGGCTCACCTGCCCGCCGACCAGGTCGAGCATGCGCCCGAGGCCGCCACGATGAGCGGCAAGGCCCGCTCCTTCGCGCTCGATGCGATGCGCTGGCTGCCGGACCCGCCGGCGGAGCCGCGCGCCGCTCCGACGGCGCCCGGCACGCGCGCGGAGCGCATCGTGATCGCCGATGACAACGCCGATTTGCGCGCCTACATCGTCAGACTCCTCTCCGACGGCGGCTATGAGGTGATTTCCGTCGCGGACGGCGAGGCGGCCCTGGCGGAGATCCGGCGCCGGCGGCCCGATCTGCTGATCTCCGACGTGATGATGCCCAAGCTCGACGGCTTCGGTCTGTTGCGCGCGGTCCGCGCCGATCCCGTGCTGGGCGACCTGCCGATCATCATGCTGTCCGCGCGCGCCGGCGAGGAGGCCACCGTCGAGGGCCTCGAGGCCGGCAGCGATGACTACCTCACCAAGCCGTTCTCGGCGCGGGAGCTGCTGGCACGAGTCGGCGCCAACCTGAATCTCGCGCGGTTGCGCCGTGAAAGTCTCGTGACCATCAGCGAGAGCGAGGCTCGATTCCGCAACATGGCCGAACATGCGCCGGTCATGATGTGGGTGAGCGACGTTGGCGGAGGCATCACCTACGTCAACCGCGCCTGGCGTGCTTTTACCGGCCAGGACGACCGGCCGGCGTGGTTGGAGGCGATCCACCCCGACGATCGCGTCGGAGTCGAGGGGCGGCTGCGGGACGCCGCCGAGACGCGCCGCGCGTTCGATGCCGAATACCGGCTGCGCCGCGCCGACGGAGCACATCGATGGGCCTCGACGGCCGCGGCTCCGCGCTTCGATTCCGACGGGGGATTTCTCGGGTACATCGGCTCGGTCATCGACATCAGCGAACGCAGGGACGTCGAGTCGGTGCTCGAGGAGCGGGTCGCCGAGGCGGTCGCGGCGCGGGCGGAGATCGAGGAAGCGCTGCGCCAGGCGCAGAAGATGGAGTCGCTCGGCCAGCTCACGGGCGGCATTGCGCACGACTTCAACAACCTGCTCACCGTCATCACCGGCAGCGTCAGCATCACCACGCGGGCGCTGGATGCCGCCGGAGTGACCGATCCGCGCGCGCGCCGCGCGCTCGACAATGCGATGAAAGGGGCGGAGCGCGCCGCCTCGCTCACGCATCGGCTGCTGGCGTTCTCGCGACGCCAGCCGCTCGCACCCAAGGCGATCGACGTGGACACGCTCCTCGCCGGGATGTCGGAGCTCCTGCACCGCTCCCTCGGCGAGACCATCGAGCTGGAGATCGTCGCGGGCCTCGACCTGTGGCGCGTCGAGGCGGACCCCAATCAGCTGGAGAGCGTCATCCTGAATCTCGTGGTGAACGCGCGGGATGCGATGCCGGGCGGCGGGCGGCTCGTCATCGAGACGGCGAACACGCTGCTCGACGAGAGCTACGCCGAGGTTCACGGCGAGGTCACGCCGGGGCAGTACGTGGTCCTCGGGGTCACCGACACCGGCGAGGGCATGACGCCGGAGACCTTGGCGCGGGTTTTCGAGCCTTTCTTCACCACCAAGGAGGTCGGCAAGGGCACGGGCCTCGGCCTGTACATGGTGTACGGATTCACCAAGCAGTCGGGCGGTCACGTCAAGATCTACTCGGAGCCCGGCGAAGGCACGGCGGTCAAGATCTATCTGCCGCGCCTGTTCGGCGTCGTCGAGCCGACGGAGGAGAAGGGCCAGGAGATCGAGCGGCCCGCCAACCAGGCCACCATCCTCGTGGTCGAGGACGACGACGATGTGCGTGCCTACAGCTGCGAGGCGCTGCGCGAGCTCGGCTACCACGTGCTCGAGGCGAACGATGGGCCGGCCGCGCTGCGCATCATCGAGAGCCGCCGCGAGCCGATCGCGCTCCTGTTCACGGACGTGGTCATGCCGCGAATGTCGGGCAGCGAGCTCGCCTCCCGGGCGCGCTCCATCCTGCCCGGCCTCAAGGTGCTGTACACCTCCGGCTATACGCGCGACGCCGTCGCGCATGGCGGCCGGCTCGACCCCGGCGTCGAGATGATCAGCAAGCCCTTCACCTATCAGGCACTCGGCAAGAAGCTCAGCGACATGATCGAGCCCGCCCAGCGCGAGAGGGGCCAAGCGCGCTGATCCCCTGGGGTGACAATATGTCAAGTCCCCAAGGGACGTTTAACCGCCTACTTGTGTTTGACGATATCTGGCAGCCCCGGCGAGGGCGCAGTATCCTAGGTTCACAAGCTGCGGCGTCCGTCGATGCATGATTCGACGGCCCCGGCAAGACCGGAACTACTACAGGTCATAACGCTTGAAGGGATATCGCACCATGCAAAAGCTCAACGGAATGGCCGGCGCGCTCGGCCGCGCGCGCCGGGTCTCGCTCGCTTCACTCGTCGCTCTCGTCACCGTGGTCGCCGCATCTCCACCGGAGGCGCAGGCGCAAGTCGACGCCGGCCGATTCAAGCGGCTCGGCGGCTCGGGACCGATCGCGGCTCACCGCCAGCCATTGTCTCTCTCCACCAAGCCGGTCCAGGTCGCGGTCGTGCTCGAGGGCGAATCGGTCGCCGAGGCACGGGCAGCGTCCCCGGGCCACCTCATCAGCCAGGCAGATCACGACGCCATCCATGCGCGCCTGAGCCGGCAGCATGCGGCGGTCGGCGCATCGGTCGCCGCTCGCGGCGGCAAGGTGCTCGCGGATTTCAGCGATGCGCTCAATGCGCTCAAGGTCGAGATCGCCGCCAAGGACGTTGCGGCATTGCGGGACATCGCGGGCGTCGTCAAGGTGGTGCCGGTCCCAACCTACAAGCTGAGCAACGTGGTGAGCGTGCCTTTCATCGGGGCCCCGCAGGTCTGGCAAGGCACGCCGGGCTTTCGCGGTGAGCACATCAAGATCGCCATGATCGACACGGGCATCGACTACACACACGCCAATTTCGGCGGACCCGGCACGGCGGCGGCGTTTCAAACCGCGGCGGCCAACAGCACGCAGAAGGCCGACCCCACCCTGTTCGGTCCCAAGGCGCCGAAGGTAAAGGGCGGCTACGACTTCGCCGGCGACGCTTACGATGCCAGCACGACGGGCAGCGTGCCCATGCCGGACCCGAATCCGCTCGATTGCAATGGTCATGGCAGCCACACGGCCGGTACCGCCGCCGGATTCGGCGTCGCGAACGACGGTTCCACCTACCACGGCCCGTACGACACCGCGGCTTATCAGAAGGGCTTCATCATCGGGCCGGGCGTCGCGCCCCTCGCCGACCTGTATGCGCTGCGCGTCTTCGGATGCGCGGGATCGAGCAACTTGGTCACCGAGGCCATCGACTGGTCGGTTCACAACCACATGGACGTGATCAGCATGTCCCTGGGCTCGGACTACGGTGGCGCCGAAAACTCCGACTCGGTGGCTTCCAACAACGCAACCAGGGCGGGTATCGTCGTGGTCGCGGCAGCCGGCAACTCTGGGCCGAATCCCTATCTCACGAGCGCTCCGGCAAGCACCACCCAGGAGATCAGCGTCGCGGCGATGGATGCGAATCCGTTCCTCGTGGACGGCGTGATCGTCAAGCTCGCGTCCGGCCTTTCGGTGAGCGGCATCGACGAGAATGCCCTGCCGCTGCCGAAGGGCAGCGTCCCCGTATTGATCCTGACCAGCGGCGGCACCTTGAGCCTCGGCTGCGATGCCTCGGACTATCCGCCGGGCGGCGCCGCCGGCGCCTTGGTGGTCGTGTCGCGAGGCACCTGCACCTTCGATACGAAGTCCTACAACGCCATGGCGGCGGGCGCCTCCGCCCTCGTCTTGGTCAACAATGCGCCGGGCTTCATCAACCCGCTCCTCGACAACGTGACCATTCCGTTCATCGAGCTGATGCAAAGCGCCGGCGCCTCGCTCGCTGCGCAGAATTCCCCCACGACCGGGACGGTTGCCTTCGGCAACGTGCCCAACACCGGCTACGAGCTGGCGGCTTCGTTCTCGTCCGCGGGACCTCGATACGGGGACGGCGCCTTGAAGCCGAACATCTCCGCGCCGGGCGTCGCAGTGGTCTCGACCCTCATCGGCAGCGGCAATCAAGGCACGTCCGATTCGGGCACTTCGATGGCGACGCCGCACGTGGCCGGCGTCGCGGCACTCGCCATTCAGTCGCATCCCAACTGGCAGCAGCCGGACGTGCGGGCGGCAATCGAGCAGACGGCCACCCCGTCGCTGCTCAACGACTATGCGCCGCGCATCGAGGGCTCGGGTGTGGTACAGGCGGTCGGCGCGACCAAGACGGACGTCACCGCAAGCGAAGCGCCGTTCGCCGACTTCGGCTCGGAGCCCACGGACCTCGGATTGCTGTCCTTCGGCGTCGCCGAGCTGACCTCGGACTATCACCAGAGCCGCGACATCATCCTTACCAATCACGCGCGCTTCACCGACGCCTTCGCGGCCTCGGTGACGCCCGTGGGTGGAGTGCCGCACACGCTCAAGCTGTCGAGCTCTGCGGTCTCCATACGGGGTGAGAGCCAGACCGGCTTGCACGTCTCACTGTCGGTGCCGGGCACCTCGGTCGGACAGACCCACGACGCCCAGGGCAACGACCGGCTGGCCGAGGTGGCGGGCTACATTCGTTTGACGCCCGAGGCCGGTTCGAATCACGGCGTCGGCCTGACGCTGCCGTACTATTTGGTACCGCGCGCGCGCTCCAGCGTGTTCGCGGATTTGAATGGCGGCAAGAATCCCAACATCAAGCTCACCAACCGCAACGGCTTGGTGGCCGGCAATGGCGACTTCTATGCCTGGGGGCTCTTCAACGAGCAGAGCGGTGACATCGAGGCGATGTTCGAGCCGCGGGCGATCGGCGTACAGACGAACCCGATCTCGGCGACCGACAGCATCCTGGTATTCGCCGTGAACACCTACGGCCGATTCTCGACTGCGGCGACCGGCGAATACAATATCGCCATCGACGTGAACGGCGACGGAATCCCGGATTTCCTGCTGTTCTCGGCCGACGTGGGCGGCGTCGAGACAGGCTTCAACAACGGTCAAACCGGCACTTTCCTGGTGAACCTCGCAACCGGCGACGAGTTCGCGGAGTTCAACGCCGATGCGCCGACGGACGGATCGACCGTGCTCATGCCGATGCTCGCGTCGGACCTCGGCATCACGCCGGGCAATCCGCGCTTCACGTACACCGTCTTTGCGTTCGACGATACCGGCACCGGCGAGCAGGTGCCGGGAACCGCATCGTTCAACGCCTTCCAGCCGGCGGTGTCGAATGCCATGTTCGTGCCGGTGGCGCCGAACAAGTCGGCGACGGTGCCGGTCGCGATCGACCCCCTGGAAATCAAGGTCACCCCGCCGCTCGGCTTCATGGTGGTGACGACCGACAATCTCTCCGGGGCGCCGCAAGCAAACTTGCTCAAGCTTCCGCATCGGTGATGGAACCCTTCGCCGCGGCCGGCCGGGCCGCGGCGAAGGCCGTCGCGTCCGCTCGGCCCGGGCCCCGGGAAGTGCCGGGTTTCGTCCCCGAGGCGCCTGCTACGGAGATCGTCCTACAAGATCCGCCCGCCCCCCGCATCCCGGAGCGGCGAAATCGCGGGGCTGAGACTTCCGTCCGCCTTTCCGCGCACCCGACCCGCTAGAGTTTCGCGGGTTGACATAACGATAGGATCCGTCGGGCAGTATGGGCGCCCCCGTCAAGAAAATCGTCGAGGTTCCGGTCGATGCGCTGAGAATGGGCGACTACGTGTCACGCCTCGATCGCCCGTGGATAGACTCCCCGTTCCTGTTCCAGGGATTCGCGATCGCCAATGACGAGGAGCTCTCCCAGCTCCGCGGCATATGCAAGTCGGTGTTCGTCGAGGTCTCCGACCAGGAGGTCGACGAGATCTTGAGGAGAACCGTGGCATCGCGCAGCCCCGCGGCCGAGAAGCCGGCGCCGACCGCGCTCGCGGTCCTCGAGGAGCTGTCGCTGGACCTGACCGCCCGGCTCAACTCAGTCCCGATCAAAGACCCGGTTCCGCTCAAGACCGAGCTCGGCGCCGCCAAGGCGGTCTACGTCGAAGCTCGCTCGACGGTGACCCGCATCTTCGATCGCCTGCGCCGCGGCGGCGGGCTCGACCTGCAGCTCATGGAGACCGCCGTCGACTCGATGGTCGACAGCATCTTCCGCAACCGCGACGCCATGAGCTGGCTCGCGCGCATGAAGACCAAGGACGATTATCTCTACAGCCATTCGCTGGCCGTCTCCGTATGGACGCTGGCCTTCGGCCGGCACCTCGGACTGGACAAGGAGACGCTGCGCTCGGTCGGCATGGGCGGCATGGTCCTGGACATCGGCAAGATGCAGGTGCCCACCGGCCTGTTGCGCAAGCCCGGCAAGCCCGATCCGGCCGAATGGAGCACGCTGCAAGGCCACGTGCAACGCGGGCTCGAAATGCTCGAGACGGACGCGCAGGTCAACCCTTGCATCAGGACCATGGTGCGCACCCATCACGAGCGCTTGGACGGCACCGGCTATCCGAGCGGGCTGAAGGGCGAGGAGATCCCGCTGGTCGGGCGGATCGCGGGCATCGTCGATTGTTACGATGCCATGACCTCCGATCGGTTCTACGCGAAGGGCATGTCCACGTACGATGCCGTCCGCGAGCTGAAGCGCCTCGGCAAGACCTGGTTCCAGCCCGAGCTGGTGGAGCTGTTCATCCAGGCGGTCGGCGTGTTCCCGACCGGCACGCTGGTCGAGCTCAACACGGGCGAGGTTGCCGTGGTGGTCGAGCAGAACAGGTTCCGCCGCCTGCGTCCCAAGGTGATGGTGGTCCTCGATCCCGAGAAGACGATCCGCGAGGACTTCTCGCTGATCGACCTGCAGAGCTATGCCCGCAACAATGCCGAGGGCAACCCCCAGGTGTGGATCAACCATGGCCTCGAGCCGGGGGCATATGGCATCGATCCCATGGAATTTTTCCTCTGAATACCGTCGTCGCGAGCGACTTGGGCGAGAGTCTCGCGGGCCTCGCCGAGGTGTTGGCCTGCGCGCGCAGCATTCTCGTACCCGGGTCGAGCGCGGCGCTCCTCATCATCGACGTCGCCGACACGCGCAAGCTGCAGGTACGCCTCGGGCTCGCCGAGAGCGCGGCGCTGCTCGCAACGCTGCGCAACGGGCTGAAGGGCGCCGTGGCGGACCGCGGCGAGGTGATTCCACTCGACGGCGGCCGCTTCAGCGTGCTGATACGCTCCATTCGCAACGAGGGTCACGCGGTGCTGGCCGGCGAGAAGCTCGCGCGAGTCGCGCAAGAATTGCTCGAGTCGCGCGGCGTCGCGGTGGGCTCCCACATCGGCGTCGGGGTCGCGCTATATCCTTCGCAGGCGGAAGAGCCTCACGAGCTCCTGCGCCTGGCGCAACTCGCGGCCGAGGCGGCGCAAAACCGCGCATCCCGGGTCGTGGTCTTCGACGACAGGTGCCGCACGGAAATCCTGGCGCCCTGGGCGCTCGGCAACCGCTTCGCCCAGGCGCTCGATACCGGCGAGCTGTCGGTGTACTACCAGCCGAAGATATGCATGTCGACCGGACATGCGATCGGCGTCGAGGCATTGCTGCGCTGGTTCCACAATGGCGCGGTGGTCGCGACCCCCGACCTGTTCATTCCGCTGGCGGAGAGCTCCGGGCTCATCCATGCCACGACCTGGTACTGCCTGAGCAATTCGCTGCGCATGTCGAACGACCTTGGCGGCCTGGCGGTGGCAATCAACGTCACGCCGACCGTGCTGCACCATCGCGAATTCCTGGACATGATCCGTACCTCGGTCTCGACCTGGCGCATGAGCCCGCAGAACCTGACGCTCGAGATCACCGAAGGCGCGTTGATCGGGAACTTCGAGGAGGCGACCGTGCGGCTGAACCAGCTGCGCGACTTCGGCATCACCATCGCCATCGATGACTTCGGCACGGGCTACTCGTCGCTCAGCTACTTCAAGAAGATCCCCGCGGACGAGCTCAAGATCGACAAGTCCTTCGTCATGGGCATGGCCAGGGATTCGTCCGACAAGCGCCTGGTGCAGACCATCCTCGCGTTGGCGAAGCACTTCAACCTGCGCACGGTGGCCGAAGGCGTCGAGGACTGGGCCACGTTCGACGAGCTCAAGGAGCTCGGGTGCGATCACGCGCAGGGTTTCCTTTTCTCCCGCGCGGTGCCCAAGGCCGAGCTCGAGCGCTGGCTCCGGGACCACGCCGGCGATCTGCGCGAGGAGCGTCGCGGGTAAAGGGTCGAGTCAGAGGTCCGGTGGTCCCGATGCGGTCCTGACGGGGGGGCCGGCCTGAATCAGCTGCGCCGCGGACTTTGCACCCTCGAGCGCGATCTGCGGGCTATAGGCCGTCACCGTGAACCGCGTCACCATGCGATCCTCGCGCAACGCCCCGCCGTTGGCGGCGTACTGGTCTTCCGTGACGATGGCCACGCCGCAACGATCGACCTGCGAGCGCAGCTCCTCGGGGCCGAGCTTGAGCGCGGCATTCTCGCGGGGCGCGGCGGCACGCAGCCCCGACAGGCCGCCGAAGGTAGCGCGCCTCCCGCAGGCATCGCCGGTCTCGACGCGGCCTGCCGGCGAGACGCGCCACGTCGGAGACTGCGTCAGTCCCGCCGAGCCCCCGCCCCCGTATTTCTTGGAGAGCGCCGATTCGAGCGCCACCTCCCGAACGGCGTTGCGGGCGGAATAACCGACGGTGTGAATGACGGCCATGGCCCGCTCGTGCCCGGGCACCGGCGTGAACACGACCTCGAACGATTCGCCGTCCGCCTGGAAATCGTCGGCGCCGGCGGTTGGAGGGCCGCTCCACGCGGCGATCACGTTGACGAAGCGGCCATTCGTGATCGGCAAGACTTCCGCTCGCGTGCGATCGACGAGGCTGAGTGTCTCGGCCGACTCGCGATATTCCCGCAGCTGCTTCGATCTCAAGACCGCGCGCACCTCGTCCGCGGACATGCCGAGCTTCACGCCCGCGACATCGATCGAGGCCGAGCGCGGGGCCGCGAGTCCCGCCGCCGTGCCACCCGCGGCCGCCGCAGGCGGCGGTGATGTCGAGAGCACCGGGACGGCCGCCGCGGGTGCGGGAACCACGGGCGTCGGCGCGGCGGCGGGCGACACGGCGGCGGGCGTCGCCGCGACGGCGGGCGGCGCGGCACTCGCGGCACTCGCGGCACTCGCGGCACTCGCGGCGCCTGCGCTCGGCGAAGCATTGGAGGCCGGCGATGCCGATGCGTTGGCGCGCGCGGCGGGGCCGGTCAGGACGAAGCCCTGCGTCTCGAGCAGCCCCTCCCGCTCGGCGTCCGCGCACAGGTACAGCGACACCGAGTCGGCCTTGATGCCGGTCATGCCGGAGGGCAAGGGCACCGGCTGACCGAGGACGGCGTTGGTTTCTTTCTGTCCGGTCTTGACGTCGACCAGGCAGTAATAGCGATGCTGGTTGGGAGGCGTGCCCTGGGCGAAGGTGCCGCGCACCACCTCCTGGTCGTAGCCCTGCTTCACCGCTTGCTTCAGCGAGGAGAAGAGCCCGGACTGCGGCAGCGACTTCTGCGGCACGTCGGCGGGCGCGTCATCCCCCGCGTAAGCCCCGCCGGTGCCGAGAGCAAGCGCGCAGGCCGCGCACAACGCAAAATATGGTCGTGACGTAGTCATGGTCCCCCTTCGCTCGCTCACGCCGCCGCCAATGATTCTAGTTCAAAACCGCCGCAATAGCTGTCCCAGCCTTTGCACGGCGCGATCGATGCTCGGCGTCCAGGGATGCCCGCAGTTGAGCCGCAGAAAATTACGGAACTCCCGCCGTGCCGAGAAGATCGGTCCGGGCGCCACGGTGATCCCGTGGGCGAGAGCGGCCTGATGGACTTCGAGCGAATTTACGCCGGGCGCGCACTCGACCCACAGAAAATAACCGCCGCTCGGGCGCGCCACGCGGTAGCCCGGCGGAAAATGCCGGCGCAACGACTCGAGCGCGGCCGCTTGCTGCGTCTCGAGCGCGCGCCGCAGCTTGGTGAGATGGGCTTCGTACCCGCCGTGGCGCAAATACTCCGCGACGCCCAGCTGAATCGGCAGGCTGGTCGCGATCGAGGCTTCCATCTTGCGCCGCGCCACCTCCGCCGCGTAGCGGCCGGCGGCCACCCAACCCAGGCGATAGCCGGGCGCGAGGCACTTGCTGAACGACCCGCAGTGCAGAACCCGCCCGGCCTCGTCGAACGCCTTTGCCGGCGGCGCGCCCTTCGCGGCGAACTGAAGCTCTCCGTAGGCATCGTCCTCGATCAGCGCGATGCCGTGCTTCGCGAGCAAGGCCACCAGCTCGCGCTTGCGCTCGGTCGGCACGGTCGCGCCGGTCGGGTGTTGAAGCGTCGTCATGAGCCAGCACGCCCGGATCGGATGCTTGGCGATCGCGCGCTTCAACGCGTCGAGATCGACTCCCTCGGCCGGATGCGTGGGGATCTCCACCACATTCAGGCCGTGCCACTGCGCCGCTTGCAGGCAGCCGTAGAAGGTCGGCGACTCGATGGCAATCGTGTCACCCGCACGAGCCACCGTCTGCAGGCTGAGATTGAGCGCCTCGAGCGCGCCCGCCGTGGTGATGATCTGGTCGATTCCGACGCTCATTCCCACGCTGAGGTAGCGGCGCGCGATCTGCCGGCGGAGCTCGGCGCTGCCCGGGGGCAGGCTCTCGACGGTGTTCCAGGGGTCCATGCGGCGGGTGCTGCGGCCGAGAAATCGCGCGAGCTTCGGCCACGGGAACAGCACCGGGCTCGGAAATGCCGAGCCCAGTGGAACCGTCTCCCGGCTGCGCGACGCCTCGAGCGTCTGGAACACGAGATCGCTGACTTCCAGCCGGGTCGAGGCCGCCTTGGGCTGCGACGGCCGCGGCGCTGCCGGCGGCCCCGCCGCGCGCACGTAGTAGCCGGATCTCGGCTTCGCCTCCACCAGCCCCTGCGCTTCGAGCTCCTCGTAAGCGCGAAGCACCGTGGCCGGGCTCACATCGCGCGCGGCGCATAGCGAGCGTACCGACGGCAGTCGCTCGCCGGGACGCAGCGTGCCGCCGCGGATCATCTCGCCGATATCGTCCGCGACGGCTCGATAGAGCTTCATGCACGAACGATACGGTGAGCCGGCGCTCACCGCCAGCCGCATGGGGCGGCTTGCGCGGCGGCGGCCCGCTCGCGGTCGATCCGCACCAGCCGGGCGTCGACCCGCGCGACGCGCGCCGGGTCCGCGATCAGTGCGGGGTGATCCAGCCGAGGAAGTATCCCGCGATCAACAGCAGGAACAGCGCGCCCGACAGCGCAACGCGCCAGGTGAGCGCATGCACCATGCGCATCGCCCGCTCGGGTCCGGCCTCTCCGGACATCGAGGACAACGCCTTGCCGAGGCTCGCGACGACCATGATCAACAAAATGACGACCAGACCTTTCATGTGCCCTCCCGTGACCGAAGCCGCTCGCGTGACTCACGCTCCTCGCGTCGAATGGTCGAGACCACGGTCGCGAGCGCAACGCACATCACTCCCACCATGGCCGCCATCAGGAACAGCAGACCGCCGGCGAGCTTGTAGCACTCGTACAGACCTTCCGCGAGACCGATCGGGGTCGTGATCAGAAGCAGCGGCTTGGCGATACGCATCGAGGCTCCGGTAAATGAATTTCCACGGGTCTATGTTGCCCGGTCGCCGCGCGGATACCAGCTACAGAAAGGCTCAAAAAAAGGCGGTACAGGGTGTCGGGCTCGGGGCCCCTGGCGGGGGCCTTAAGGCAAGTCCTCGAGGGCACCGAACGTGCCGCGGCTGCTCGACACCTGCAGGAGCACGCCCGGTGTGCGGGTGATGACGCCGGATACCATCGGGTGCGACACGCCCACGGGAACGATGATGTCCACGAGACCGTCTCCGTTCACGTCGCCGATGGCGATCTGATCGGCGCCCGACACGGGATAGTCCACGGCCGCCAGGAAGGTCCCCGGTGCGGAGCCGTTCTGGAGCAGCACGCTCACGTCGGTCTTGCTGCCGATCACGATGTCCATGCGTCCGTCGCCGTTCAGATCCGCGACCGCGATGGAGCGCGGAAAGCTGCCGGCTCCGGTGGGATACCGCACCGGAGCGAGGAACTGGCCGTGATGATTCGCGTCCTGCAGCAGGATGTAGACGGAGGGCTGACCGTCGGTCGCGGCCGGATCGGTGATGATGAGATCCTGGAGGCCGTCGCCGTTCACGTCCGCGATCGCGATCAGATTTGCGCCGGGCACGGTCGCGGTGAACACGGGGACGGGCGCGGCGAAGGTCGTGGAGCTCGCCGCCCCCGCGTGCATGAGCACCTTGACCCCGGCCTGGTCGGCGAGCGCGATGTCCGCGGCACCGTCGTCGTTCAGATCGCCGACCGCCACCCAGTTCGCGCCGCCCGAATACAACGGCACCGGGCTTGCGAACGTGCCGGGCGCCGTCTGCACGAACAACGACACGTCGTAGTCGGCGGAAACGAGGTCGAGCAACCCATCGCCGTTCACGTCGCCGATCGCGACCTGGGAGGCACCGGGAGAGGTCAAGACCAACGGAGAGTTGAAGGTGCCCGGACTGTGCGCATTGTTGAAGAACACCGTCAGGGTGCCGTC
>DATAUO010000052.1:0-5061 GCA_036268215.1 Steroidobacteraceae bacterium | reverse complement strand
CGGCATGTCGGCAAGGGTATGCGGCGCCCGCGGCACGTCGAAGGAGACTTGGGGGGGCGTTCCGTGGGCGAGGGCCGAGCCCGCCACTGCGCACCCGGCGATCAAGGCGATCAAGCTGATTTTCATGATTGACTCCGATGGGTTGATGATCGTGACGACGCGTACCGGACATCCGGCAGAGGTAAAAGCGACGCGTGAGAGTGAATCCCCTCAAGTGGTCGTGAAGCGGTATGATTAAGGGAAAACCCGAGAAATGCCGCATTCATAGAGAAGGTCGATGGCAAGCTCCAGCAACTTCACCCAGCTCCTGAGCGAATGGCGCTCCGGCCATCCGCAGGCCTTGGACCGCCTGACGCCCATGGTCTACGACGAGCTCAGGCGGCTGGCGCGCAACTACATGCGCGCGGAGCGCAGCGGCCACACGCTGCAGGCGACCGCGGTGGTCCACGAGGCGTTTCTGCGGCTGATCCAGGCGAACGTGGCATTGCAGGATCGGGTGCACTTCTTCGCGCTGGCCTCGCGCCTCATGCGGCGGGTGCTGGTCGATCACGCCAAGTCGCGCGGACGGATCAAGCGCAACTCGGGCGCCCGGGACTGGTTTGCCGAGGAGAACGGCGAGGCCCCGGCCGTGGATTTCGACGTGGTTGCGCTGGACGACGCGCTCGAGGGCTTGCAGCGCATGGAGCCCCGCCTCGCGGAGGTGGTCGAGCTGCACTACTTCGGAGGTCTGACCTACGATCAGATCGCCGCGGCGATGCGCATCTCGGCGGCCACCGTGCACCGCGACATCCGGCTCGCGCGCGCCTGGTTGCTGAACGAAATCGGAGGAGGGACCCGCTTACCATGATGCCGAAAGCTCGCTGGCAGCGGATCCAGTCGCTATTCGGGGAACTGGTCGATTCAGGCACCGGCGACCGGGAGGCGCGGCTCGCGCGCGCCTGCGGCGACGATGCGGAGCTGCGCAGGTCGGTCGAGTCGCTGCTCGAATCCGACAAGACCAGTCAGGACCCGCTCCAGCACGTCATCGGCGAGGCCGCCGAGGCCTTGCTCCACGATCACAATGATCGCCTGATCGGCACCCACGTCGGGCGCTACCGGATCGTCGCCATCCTCGGGCGCGGCGGCATGAGCACGGTTTACCGCGCCGAGCGCGATGAGGCGCAATACCACCAGACGGTGGCGATCAAGGTGCTGCAGCAGGCGGCCCTCCACCCGCGCATGCACAGCCGCCTGCACGGCGAGAAGCACA
This sequence comes from Steroidobacteraceae bacterium, assembly GCA_036268215.1. Lineage (GTDB taxonomy): Bacteria > Pseudomonadota > Gammaproteobacteria > Steroidobacterales > Steroidobacteraceae > Bog-1198. The sequence goes on along the minus strand of DATAUO010000052.1, from coordinate 3,812 downwards.
TCCTCGCCAGTCTCGACCACCCGTCGATCGCACGCCTGATCGACAGCGGCGACCTGGACGACGGAACGCCCTACCTGGTGATGGAGCACGTGGACGGCGAGTCCATCGACGACTACTGCGATCGCCGCAACCTGCCGGTGCGCCAGCGGCTCGAGCTCTTCGTGCAGGTATGCGCGGCGGTTCAATACGCGCACCGCAACCTGGTCGTGCATCGCGACATCAAGCCTTCGAACATCCTCGTGACCGAGGAAGGCGTGCCGAAGCTGCTCGACTTCGGCATCGCCAAGCTGTTGGCGCCCGAAAACGCGTCGCACACCCTGCCCGTCACGCTGCTGCAGGATCGGATCCTCACGCCGGAGAACGCCGCGCCGGAGCAGGTGCTCGGCCGCCCGATCACGACGGCGACAGATATCTACGCCCTCGGAGTGCTGCTCTACCAATTGCTGACGGGTCGCTCGCCCTATCGCTTGATCACCTTCAGCCAGCTGCAGCTCGAGCGGGCGATCTGCATGGATGAGCCGACCCGGCCGAGCCAGGTCGTGATCGCGAAGCTCGGGGCCGAGAAGGATGCGGATCGGGCGCGCATATCGGGGCGCCTCGGCCTCACGCCGCAGCGACTGCGGGCCCAACTCGCCGGAGATCTGGACGCCGTCATCTCCATGGCGATGCGCAAGGAGCCCGACCGGCGCTATGCGTCGATCGAGACGTTCGCGGACGACATCAACCGTCACCTCATGGGCGAGCCGGTGCGCGCCTGTCAAGGCGACTGGCGTTACAAGGGTGCAAAATTTTTGCGCCGCAATGTCTGGGGAGTTGCCATCGTCGGGGTCGTCACGGTCGGTCTCGCCGTGATCGCCGGGGTCCTGTTCTGGAACAATCTACGCGTCAAGGCCATGGCCAACGAGATCGCTGCGCAACGCGATATCGCCCGGCAGGTTTCGGCGTTCCTCGTCGATGTCTTCTCCCGGGCGGATCCGTTCACCGCGCAAGGCCGCGAGGAGACGGCCAAGGACGTCCTCGATCGCGGTGCTGCGAAGATCTCGGTCGATTCCAGTCTCCAACCCGAAGTGCGCGCCGAGCTTCTGGAGAGCATCGGCGTGGCCTACCGCCGGCAAGGGATGAGCAAGGCGGCGATCCCGCTGTTCGAGCAGGCGGTCGAGATCCGCCGTCATGCGCAGCCGCCCGACAACGGCCGCACCGCCGTCGCGCTCGGGAACCTTGCCCGCGCTCTCGAGGACGACGGCAACATGGTGTCGGCCGATGCCGACCTGCAGGAGGCCGTGGAGCTGTCGCAAGCCGGCGGCGCGCAGACCGCGCAGACCGCCGATATCCTGGTCGAGCTCGGCAATTTCGAGATCAACGCCAAGAGCGATCCAGTTCGCGCGGAGGCCCTCTTCGGCAAGGCGCTTGCCTTGTATCGCGGCGCCCCGGGCGATCAGAACCTCAACATCGCGGCGGCCCTGGACAGCCTCGCGAATGCGGCGATGTGGCGCGCCGACTACGCGCGCGCCGAGCCGTTCGCCCGCGAGTCGGTACGCATCATGCAGCGCGCCGTTCCGCGCAAGCATCCTGAGAATGCCAGCGCTCTACAGATGCTCGGCGCCATTCTCGTGGAGCGGCAGAACTACCACGAGGCCGAGCAAGCCTTGAACGAGGCGCTGGATATCGAGCGAAGCGTCTTCGGTCCGGAGAATTCCCGGGTTGCCGTCACCCTTGCCGAATTGGGCACGCTCCACGACCGCCAAGACAACGTCGAGCGCGCGATCGAGGAGACCCGGGAGGCGGTCAAGATCGTCCGCGCCACGCGCGAGACCAACTTCTACGGGGTCGCTTACTACCTCGACGCGCTCGCCAACATGTACCTCAAGAAGGGCGACCTCGCGACCGCCGAGGCGGACGCGCGCGAGTCGCTTTCGATCTACGCCAGATCGTCCCTTCCGCCGCATCATCTGTACGTCGCGTCGACTCATCAGGTGCTGGGCGAAATATTGCTCGCCCGCGACCAACCCGCGGCAGCCGAGACCGAATTCAGGACAGCCTACGATATCAACGCGGAGCTCGCACCGCAGAGCTGGTGGACGGCACGCAGCCAGGCAAGCCTCGGCTGGACGTTGATCCAGCGCGGCGATGCCGAGCAGGGCGAGCCGCTGCTGGTCGCCGCACGCACCAAGCTTCTCGCCGAGGTGGGCACGCGGCATCCCGCGGCTAAGCAGGCGACGGCGCGCCTGGTCGATTACTACCGCTCGCGCCATAGGGATGCCGATGCCGCCCGGATTCTCGCCGCGCCCGACAAGGGTTAAGCTTGCGAAACGATCGACCGGGTCTCGGTGCCCACCCGCTATGATGGCTTCAAGCCAATAGGAGTGTTGATGATCAATCGCAAAGCAACCCCTGCTCTGATGCTGATGTCCCTGCTCACCGTGTGGGGCGCCCAGACGGCGTTCGCGACGGGAGCCCGCGAGGAAGGCCGCCTACTGACGGCGACCGAGGTGCTCCAAGAGATCCAGGCCATGCCGGATCAGCAGATTCCCGATGCGCTGCTCTCGCGCGCCTACGGCATCGCCATCATTCCGGACGTCACGAAGGTCGCCTTCATCTTTGGCGGCCGGCACGGCAATGGCGTGCTGGTGGTACGCGACAAGCTGACCTCGCCCTGGAGCAACCCGAGCTTCGTCGCACTCACCGGCGGGAGCTGGGGTCTGCAGGCCGGCGCGGAGTCCACCGACATCGTGCTGGTCTTCACGACCAAGACCGGCATCGAGGGCATCTCGGGCGGCAAGCTGACGCTCGGTGCCGATGCATCCGTGGCCACGGGCCCGGTGGGCCGGCAAGGCTCCGCGGCGACCGACCTCCAGTTCAATGCCGAGATCTACTCCTACGCGCGCACGCGCGGCTTGTTCGGCGGCATCGCTCTGGACGGAAGCGTCATCTCGATCGACCGCTCCGCGAACGGCGCCTTCTACGGCAAGAGCGGGATCACCGCCAGCGAGGTCTTCGCCGGCCAGACGCCGACGCTGCCCCCGACGGCACAGCGCTTCCAGGACAAACTGGCCCAGGTGACGCACGCCTCCGCAAGGGGGGCGCCGGCTCCGCAAGCCCAGCCATCCGCGACCGCCCCTCCGCAGACGCCGGCCGCCGGGGCGCCCGAAGCGCCGCGCACGTATCCGCTCGAGGATCAGAAGCCGGCGGATCACAACAACTAGGAAGCTCCGAGCGGAATTCGTGCCGCGCCCGGCTTGGCGCCGGACCGGGTGCGGCGCCGCTCCTCATGGGTTCGTGCCGGTTGAGGTCAGTCGACTTCCTCGACGCTGACCAGGGTCGCCCCGTAGGCGTTCGAGCACTTCTTCGCGGCGTCGGCATCGCGCTCGCCGCCGGTGCTCCGGCACTCAGCCTTGGTTGCCGCCGCCGAAACCGCCGCGAGTTGGCCGATGCGAGCCGCCGCCTGGGTCGTGGGTAGGATCGTGGTGAACGGTCCCGCTGCGCTGACATAGGCTTCCGGCAGCGCGACCGCGGAGAAATCTCGCGCGGTGGCCGTCACCATCACCATGATGTGATCGACGCCGTGCGGCCCGAGCGCGGTCACGGTCCACGCGGGCCGAGGCAATTGCAGGGTCTGGTTCGCCCCGATCGCGTTGCTCGAATCGAGCTGATTCGGGAACAACAGGTAGAAGCTGCCGGGCTGTGTACCCTCGTAGAACATGTATACGAAGCCCTCGCGCTGCGAGCGGACCGTCATCGACAGGTCGGTGCCGATCTTGAGCGACGGCTTCGACAACGCCGCGTCCACGCGCCAGCGATCATCCCGCTGAGCG
>DATAUO010000051.1:0-18867 GCA_036268215.1 Steroidobacteraceae bacterium | reverse complement strand
CGAGCCGTCGGCCGCGCCGATGCCGAACGACAGGTTCGGAATCGAGTTGGCGTAGTCGGCGAACTGCTCGACGCCTTTCGATTCGAGCTGGTCGGCGGTCAATGCCGTGATGCTGAGACCCACGTTCTGCAGGTCTTCGCTGCGTTTCGTCGCCGACACGACGATCTCTTGCAAACCCTGGGTGTCCGACGCCTCCGAGGCGTTGGCGGAGGTATCCGCGTCGGCCTGCCCGGCGGCGAGAAGGGCGACGCCGAGAATGCCGGCGACCGAGCTCGGTGAAACGAATCGATACTTCTGCACTGCGGACTCCCTCGTGAACATCGCCAATAGCCGGCAGCCGCCGCGGCGGTCGCCTGGGAATGGAATGCTAGGGAATCCGGCCCGCCGCAAAGCATGCAACTCGACGGGAAAACCATGCTTGCGGCCGGAACATCGCCGCGGGGGCCGGGGACGCTCGAGGTTTTACCGGCGCGCCCGACCGTCGGCGCGGAACGGTCTCGGCACGCCTTCACCGCGTCGCCGCGTGCGCCGCCGCTGCCCGTCAGGGATGCTGGGGGGCTGTGTGCCCCTGCGCGAGGGCCGGGAGAGGTTTGAGGGCGGCGGATCTGCGCCGCCGCGGTGGGCGGCTCTTCCAGGCACGGGGAAGCTGGCCGAAATGACGCTTGAATGCCGCGGTGAAGTTGGCGGGATACTCGTAGCCCACGGCGTAGGCCACCTGCGCGATGCCATATTCGCCGCTGCGCAGCATCTCCGCGGCGCGCTCCATGCGCCTGCGCAGGATGTACTCGTAGATGGTCAGCCCGAGGGTCTCGCGAAAATTCTCCTTGAGCTTGGTGCGGTTGATGCCGACGATGCGGGCAAGCTCGGCGATATTGGGCGGATCGGCGTAGTGGCGCGCAAGATGATCGCGCGCCTGATAGATGGGCGCCGTGTCGCGCGCGCTCATCGCCGCGCCGGGGAAGATCGTGCGGGATCGGTCGAGGATTCCGAGCGTCTGCAGCAGGAGCTCGACGCTCAGGGTCTGAAGGTACCGGTCCCGCAGCGCGCGCGAGAGCGTGTGCCGCGTCTCGACGATGCGCCGCGCGATGTCGATCACGTCGGGGCCGGGTGTCACGCGATGATGCGCGGCCGCTCGTCCGGGGATGAAGAGCGCGTCGAGCGGCGCCGGAATGTCCGGCAGATCGAACCCCAGCACCTGCGTCAGCAGGTTCGGCCGGCAATGCAGCACCACCATGCGGGTGGGCTCGCCCGCGGCGATGGTGTAGCCCTCGCTGCTCTCGCCCGGGGAAACGTACAGGAGCGCGCCCGGAGCTCGCGCGATGACCTCGCCGGAGCGGGCGCGCAGCGTGCCCGAGAGCAGGATCCTCAGCTTGAAGTAGTCCGCGCCTTGCACACGCACCCAGGTATCGCGCCGGTACGTGGCCTCGGTCACCGAGAGCATCAAGGCTGTCCAGGGCTTGTAGAAGTCCCAGTACCCGTGGCCTTCGGCGTCGCACAGGTAATGCCGCACACCCGCCGCGGCCCAGCGTGCCGCGGGCACGACTTCCATGGACGAGGCCGGCGAGCCCGCGCCGAGCATCTCGCCCAGCACCCGCTCGACATCATGCTGCAGCATGCCGACGATGGGCTGTCGGGCGACGAGCACGTCGTCGGCCATCGAGGTCATGGGGTCCATTCGATCACCACGCCGTCGCCTGCGCCATGAGCCGCAAATCCGCGCTCGGTGGCGCGGGTCGGCCAGCCGGCTGCCTGCGCATATCGGCGCGCCTGCTCGAGACTCGATGAGGCGAGCACGAAGCCCGCGAGCGCGGGACGCGTGCGCCGCGCGGGACCCGCGGCCGGACCGAACCGGCGCTCGAATGCCGCCTCGGAGAGCAGCGAGATGCTCGAATCGCCGATCGCCAGGGTCGCCTCTCCCTCGGCTGTCCGCGAGGCGGTGCGGCCGGTGATACGCTCGAATTGCGCCTGGGCGTCCGGGCCGTCCACGATGACCAGCAGTTGTTGCAGGCTGCGCGCGCCGTTCGGATGCGGCCGCGCGTCCGCCGGCCACACGAATTCCGGGGTCAGGTGCTGGCAGCAGAAGAGAATGAACGGCAAATTGTCGGAGCGCTCCAGCGTGGCCAGACGAAAGCGCGCCTGCTCGCTCACGCCTCCCACGTCAACGGGCCTCGCAAGCTCGGTTGGCGCCGCGGGATGGAGCCCCCGCGCCTGCCAGAAGTCGAACGTCTCGTCCGCCACGCCTCGAAACGCGATTCCCGCGGCGCCGGGTGCCTCCTCGATCAGGCGCCGATAGGGGGATACGGCCGCCGGGTCGGCGAGCCCCAGCAGCTCGACATAGGTAAGGTCCAGCATGATCAGGTGGTTGGCGGTGCCGCCGGTCTGGTGAAAGCCGCGCGGCGTCAGGGCAAAGCCCAGGTCTCGCCACGCGCGCTCCGTCCGATCCAGATCGGGAGCCATCACGATCAGATGGTCGATACCCTTGACGCTCGAGGCCGGTTCACTCACTGCATTCACCTGTCCGCGCCGTCCGATTGCAGTATTTATGCTTCGGATTGGATGGCCGGCTCCCTATGGATAGGATTTAATCGATTCCGTGGGTATAGACAACAATCGTACGCTCATAAGCATATGACCGGATTGCAACTGCCGTGACCGGCGCCGGCCCCCTCTCCCGGGAGCAGCTGGCCGCGCTGCTCGCCGAAAGCCCGTTTCACGCGGTGCTTGGGCTCAGGCTCGATTCGGTCGATGCCGGCTCCAAACGGCTCGCTATCCGCTCGACTTTCGGGCCATCCGTGGAGCGCTCTTCCGGCAGCGGGCAGTACCACGGGGGCGTGATCGCCAGCCTCGTCGATATCGCGGGCGATTTCGCCTTGATCGCCATTCTCGGCCACGGCGTTCCGACCATCAATTTCCGGGTGGATTACCTGAGGCCGGCACTCGGGGGGGACCTCATCGGTCGCGCCGTCGTCCGCAAGGCCGGCCGCACCATCGGCGTGGTGGACGTCGAGGTCGAGGACCGCGAGGGCCGCCTGATCGCCGTTGGCCGCGGCTGCTACGGTACCCAGCCCGGCTAGACCCGTGCGGGAGAGGATGACCACACGATGAGAGCGATGCTGACGACCGCGCACGGCGGCCGCGAGACGCTGCGATTGCGCGACGACGTGCCCGAGCCCGCGCCGGGCGAGACGGACGTGCTGATTCGCGTCGCCGCGACCTCCGTGAACTACCATGACATCTTCACGCGCCGCGGCATGCCGGGCGTGCGCATCGCGCTGCCGGTCATCGCGGGCTCGGACATCGCGGGCACGGTCGTCGCGGCAGGACCCAGGGCAGACCCCCGCTGGGTGGGCAAGCGCGTGCTCGTGGACCCGGTGCTGCGCGAGCCCGACCGCTTCGGAATGCTCGGCGAGACGCTCCCCGGCGGACGCGCGGAGCGGATTGCCGTCGGCGAGTCCATGCTGATCGAGCTGCCGCCGTCCGTCACTTTCGAGCAGGCGGCGGCGCTGCCGCTCGCCTACGGCACGGCCTACCGGATGCTCTTCACGCGCGGGCACCTTGCCGCCGGCGAGCGCATCCTCGTGCTCGGCGCCAGCGGCGGAGTCGGCGTCGCGTGCGTCCAGCTCGCCAAGATTGCCGGCGCCGAGGTCGTCGCCTGCGCCGGCAGCGCGCAGAAGCTCGAGCGCCTGCGCGAGATCGGAGCCGACCATGCGGTGAATTATCTCGAGCGCCCATTCTTCGATGCGATCAAGGAGCTGTACGGCAAGCCGCGGATCACGGGCTCCGGCGGCGTCGACGTTGCGATCAACTTCACCGGCGGCGACACCCTGATCCCCACGCAGAAGTGCGTCAAGCTCGGGGGGCGGATCCTCTGTTGCGGGGCCACCGCCGGTTTCCAGACCCCGGTCGATGCGCGCTACTGGTGGACCTACGAGCAGACCTTGATCGGCTCGAACGGCTGGTCGAAGGAGGATCTGCGCGCGATCCTCGATCTGATCGCCGCGGGCCGGCTCGCGCCCGTCATCGACCGCGTGCTGCCGCTCGAGCAGACGGCCGAAGGCGAGCGGCTGCTCGAGGACCGGGAGGTGTTCGGCAAGGTCGTGCTGACGCCATGAGCACGGTGGATCTCGTCAATCTCGCGCTGCCGCCATGAGCATCGTCGATCTGGTCAATCTCGGCGAGATCCTCCGGCTGCCGGCGCTTGGCGACCGGCCGGCCTACCGCGATCTGCGCCGGCCCGACCGTCCGCTGCAGGTCACCGCGCGGGAGCTCGATGAGCGCATTCTGGCCGTGGCCCGCGGCCTCATGCGCCGGGGTCTCGGCGTCGGAGCTCGCGTGGGAATACTGGCCGAGAACCGCCTCGAGTTCCTCATCACCTACCTTGGCGCGATGCGCATGGGCGCGGTTGCGGTGCCGATCAATTTTCGGCTCGCGGGCACGACCATCGCTCACATCTTTCGCGACAGCGACATTCGCTTCGCGCTCGTCGACGGGGAGCGCGCGGCCCACGTGCCCGCCGGCGTGTCCAGCGTCTCCTTCGACCGCGCCGACGGCCGCGAATTCGAGGACTTCCTGGATCCCGGCGCCCTCGCCACCTTCGTTCCCGGCAACGACGATCTCGCGGAGATCCTGTACACCTCCGGTTCCACCGGGCTGCCGAAAGGCGTGCCGCTCTCCCATCGCGGCCAGCTCTGGGCACTCGCTCACTACTGCGAAGCCCTCGACGCAGCGGCTCCGTCCGAGCGCACGCTGGTCGTCGCACCCCTCTATCACATGAACGGGCTGTTCTTCTCGAGCGTCGCGCTCGCCAATCGCATCATGATCGCCTCGCTGCCGCGCTTCGAGGCGCGCGCCTATCTGCGCACGGTCGCGGCACAGCGGTGCACGCTCCTCTCCGGCATCCCGACCATGTTCGCCATGATGCTGCGCGAGCGCGATCTCATCGCCGAGCTCGACTTCTCGAGCGTGCGCGACGTATCGATCGGGTCCGCACCCTTGACCGACGCCCTGCTCTGCCGGATCGAGGCGCTCTTTCCGAATGCGCAGGTCGCGAACGGCTTCGGCACGACCGAGGCAGGCCCGTCGGTGTTCGGCCCGCATCCGCAAGGACTGCCGACGCCGCCGCTGTCGCTCGGCTATCCGCTCTCGAGCATCGGGTGGCAGCTCCTCGACGGCTCGAGCGATCAGGGCGTGCTCGCGCTGCGCACGCCCGCGCTCATGAGCGGATATCTCAACCTTCCGCGGGTGACCGCCGAGAAGATGCGCGGCGGGTGGTACGTCACCGGCGACATCATGCGGCGCGACGCCGACGGCTTTTTCTACTTCGTCGGCCGCGCCGACGACATGTTCGTGTGCGGGGGCGAGAACATCTACCCCGGCGAGGTGGAGAAGCTGCTCGAGCACCATCCCGACGTGGCCCAAGCCGTCGTCGTGCCCGCGCCGGACGACATCAAAGGCCAGATTCCGGTGGCCTTCATCGTCCCCAGGGCCGGCACGCAACCGACCGCCGAGTCGATCAAGCAGTACGCCCTCGAGCACGGAGCGGCCTATGCGCATCCGCGCCTCGTCGAGTTTCGCGATCAAATACCCGTGTCGGGCACGCACAAGATCGACCGGACCTCGCTGGTCGCCGAAGCCGCGCGCCTGTCGCGGGCAGCCGGCCGCGCGGACTCGGCCACCCCACCCGGCGGCGCGGCGGCCGGATAGCCCCGATGAGTATGGCTCGATCGAGCGGCTGGCTCGGCTATCCCCGCGGGGCCTGGCTCATCATCGGCGTCGAGTTCTGGGAGCGTTTCAGCTTCTATGGAATGCTCGCCATACTCGTCTTGTTCCTGACCGCGAGCGGCGCACGAGGCGGGTTCGGTTGGTCGTCGGCCCCGGCCCTCGCGCTGGTCGGCGCCTATTCGGGTGCGATGTATGCGTTCCCGGCCTTCGGCGGATACCTCGCCGATCGGTTTCTGGGGCGCCGTCGTGCCGTCGCGATGGGCGCAAGCTGCATGCTGGTCGGACAGATTCTCACCGCATCTCCGGCCTATCTCCCCTGGCTTCTCGGCCTGTGGCGCGAGGCCCCGCTGCTTTCCGCTCTGCGCTCTCTCGGAGTGCCGCTCGGCCAGATCACGCGGACCCCGGAGGTCTCCGCGGCGATCGCAGCGCACGGAATCGCGCTCGATCCGGCGCATGGAGCGGCGTGGCTGAGCCAGGCCTATGCGCTCAGCACCGTCGGACTCTATGCCGCGCTGCTCTTGTTGATCATCGGCAACGCCGTGATGAAGTCGACCCTGGTGGTTCTGTGCGGCGAGACCTTCCAATCCGACGATCCGCGCCGCGAGGGCGCGTTTGCCTACTACTATCTCGGCATCTCTGTGGGCGCGATGCTCTCCGGTTTTTCCGTCGGCCTCATGTCCGAGCACTACGGCTGGGCCGCCGGCTTTGCTCTCGGCGCGGTAGGCATGGCCGTCGCGCTCGGGTTGTACTTGGGCCTCGGGCCTCGCTGGCTCCGCGGCATCGGTGAGCGCATGCCGGGCGGCGCGGTCTCGAGCGGCACCGTCTCGGGCGGCGCGGTCTCGGGCAACGCGACGACGCGTCGGCGCCCGGATTCCGCGGAGACCCGCAGACGCATCGCGCTCGTGCTGCTGCTTTCGGGGCTGATGTGCATATTCAGCACCGGCTGGTTTCAAATGTACGGCAGCTGGTCGCTGTTCATCGAGCGCTCGGTCGACCGGTCGCTCGGCGGTTTCCTCGTGCCGGTGACGTGGTTCTCGTCCATCAACGCCATCGTGGTCATCGCGGTCGCGCCGGTGCTGGCGGCGCTGTGGGTGAATCTCGCGGCGCGCGGCCGCCGCATCGACATCGTGCAGAAATTCTTTTTCGCGCTCGTCATGGCGGCGCTCGGTAATGGGCTGATGTACGTCGCCGCAGCGATGGCCGCCCACGGCAGCCGCGTATCCGTCTGGATGCCGTTGCTCGGCGTCTCGCTGCTCGGGTGCGGCGAGATCGTCGCCTGGACCGCGACCTACGGCTTCGTCTCCCGGGCCGCGCCGGCGGGCTATGCCTCTATGACCATGGGCGCCTGGTATCTCATGACCCTGGGCCTCGGCGGCTACCTCTCGGGCGTCACCGGGGCTTGGGTCGACTCCGCCGGCTACGCCGCCACCTTCGCCGGCATCGCGGCGGCAATGGCGCTCGGCGCCGGCGTGGCGCTGATCCTGCGCGGCGCCTTGAACCGGCTCGCGGCGCGCGCGAGCGTGGCGCTGTGACTCGCGCGACCGGCAAAAGCGCCGGAGAAAATTAGGCGCGGCGCCGCCCTCCCGGCAACGCCGCGCCCGACGCTTACTTCCCGAACTTGTAGTTGAGGTCGATACCCGTCGTGCGCGGCTGGCTGACCGCGATGCGGTTGAACGTCGGCAGATTCACGGCATCCTGCACGATGTTGTTGAGCAGCACCCGCTTGTCCGCCACGTTGTTCACGAACAGGACGGCCGACCAGCGCCCGGAGTCGATGCCGGCGCGAACGTTGGCCAGATCATACGCAGGAAGTTGGTTGATCGCGAAGGTCGCATCCGTCCGGCTGCCTACATAGGTATTGTCCGCCCGCGCGATCAGCGCGAGCTGATCCGTCAACCCATGCCGATACGCGATCGACTCGGACGAGGTCCACTGCGGCACCTGCTGGATCGGCGTGCCCGGATCGAATCCGGCGTCGATGAGCGGCGTGCTCACCATGGCCGCATGCGAGTACCCTGCGTTCGCCGACACCGTGAGATCGCGCACCACGATCGCCTGGATCTCGAGCTCCGCGCCGCGCACGTGCGCGTTGCCGGCATTGGCGGTGTAGGTGTAACCGCAGGTCGACAGGGAGTTGGCCTGCTGAACGCCGTTCCATTTCTCGAAGTACACCGAGCCGTTGATGGTCACCCGGTTGTCGGCCAACCGCAGCTTCTCGCCCAGCTCGTAGCTCCAGACGTTGTCGGACTTGAACGAGATCGGTCCCTCGACGAACGAGGTGCTGCCGTACTCCTGCTGCAGCTGAGCCTCGCAGGTCAACGGTCCCGAGGTCGGCACGGGCCCCGTGCCGCCGCCCGGGCGAAAGCCTTTGGACGCGGTCGCATACAGCATCAAGTCCTTGGTGATGTCGTAGGACAGCGAAACCTTGGGCGTGACGCCCTGGTCCTTCTCCACCGTAGAGGTCACCACGGTCGCGGTGAGCGCGCCGTACTGGTCGATGTTCACGGGCGCGATATAGTGGTAGCGGCGCGCCCCGATGGTGATCGCAAAGGGCTCCGTCACGTTGTAGGTGACCTCGCCGAACACCGATTGCTGGTAGATCGGCATCGGGCTGAAGTAGCTGAACAGGTTGTTCGAGCCGTAGATCGCCGCGCCGTTCTGCGAGGGGAACACGATGTTCCACGCCGAATGGAAGTCCTCATAGAAATAGCCCACGAGCCACTTCGGGTTGGCGTCGCCGACCGAGGACACGCGCAGCTCCTCGGTGGTCTGATGCGTCGGGTTGTACTCGATCGCGGAGGCCGCGCCGATGCCGCCTTGCGCCGGGGTGTAGCCCGTCAATCCGAGACCGGTGGTCCAGGACTCCGAGGTATCCTGGTTGAGCGGCTCGTTCCTCGACCAGTAGGACGTGCTCGAGCTCAGCTCCAGGACGGGCGTCGTGTACTTGACCGTCAAGGCGCCGAGCTTGAACTCGTCGCGGTAGTCCTCGGCGACGTCGAAGGGCTGGTAGTGCGCGTCGGTACCGGGGTTGCTGTCGATATACGGCAGGCCGCCCGCGGCCAGCTTCTGGTAGAAGAAGGACGGCGTGATGCTCAAGCCGTCCACGGGCTTGATCACGGCGCTGATGCGCACCGTCGTCCGGTCGACATCGTTGACATCGTGGTAATCGGCCGCGACGGGCGCCGCGAGCACGTTGCCGCGCGTCGTGCCGCTCGACGCCGGAAACTCTCCGGGCGCGATCACCACTCGATCGATCCAGCCCGCGTCATGCGAATACGATCCCACCACGCGCAGCGCCGCCATGCCTCCGGCAAACGGCAGATTGACCATGGCGTTCTCGGCGTGATCGAAGCCGCCGTGGTCGGTGTCCGCGAAGGTCGTCTCGGCCGAGGCATCGAACGCGTCGGGATTCGGGGCGTTCGGGACCACCTTGATGGTTCCGCCCATGGAGCCCGATCCGTACAGCGTTCCCTGAGGTCCGCGCAGCACCTCGACCCGGTTCAGGTCATAGAGCGCCGGACTGATCACGATCTTGCCCTCGTTGGAGGCCGAAGGAGCCGTGAGCGGCGTGTCATCGTAGTAGAAGCCGACCGTGGGCGAGTTGCCGCCGGTCGAGGAGACGCCGCGCATCTCGAACTCGCCCATGCCGGGTCCGCTGGTGCGCATGGACACGCCGGGAACCGACTGCATCAGGTTGCCGAGGTCCGTGACGCCGCGATCCTGAATGTCCGCGCCCGAGACCGCCGTCAAGCTGATCGGCGTCGTTTGCACGGTACTTTCGCGCTTTTCCGCGGTGACGACGATCTCCTCGAGCTGCCCCGAGTCGGAACGAGATTGCTGAGCGATGGCGATTTGAGCGAGCGTCCCGCCGGCAAGCGACAGGCAAGCGGCGACGGCGCTCTTGATCAGATTCTGAGACATGAGACTCCCTTGAAGCCCGCCTCCCCCGAGGCGAAGAAATATTATATATCAATGGAATGATTCAGGCCTTGGCCTGCGCGAGGCCGCGCCGGCCCATCGGCGACATCGATGTCAGGAGCCAGAGCAGGAATCGCGGGAGAACGCGTCGAACGGCGCCCGCTGCGGCCATTTCGGACCGAGCGCGTCGACCACCGTCATCAAGTCTACCCGATCCGCCGGCGCGGCCGCGCCGGCGGAGTTCGGTGATTACTTGAAAACGGCGTTCTCGCGTCCGAGCGTATCTCGGTGCACCGCAGAGTTCACCATGCCGCCGAGCGCAGGCGCTGCCATCGGATTCGCGCCGAGCGCGGCGCCCAATCCCGCGTTCACCTTGTCCAGGCCCTCCGCGTTCGGCGTGATGAAGAATACGAAGAACAGTCCCGGGTCCTGCGTATGAATGCTCTGAGTGGCGACCTGGTAGGCCTGCACGGTGCCTTCCGCCATCAGCTTCTCGAACAGCGGCACGATGAAGCTCTTGCTGAGCGTCCCAACCGCATCATCCGGAGCATCGGGTTTCAGGCTGTAGACGGCCCCGTGCACGTAGCCGCCCTTCACGGTGCCGGACTTCCACCCGTAGTATCGACTGACATAGATGTCATCCCAATGCTTGGTGGCGCTCGCGAGCACGGGCGTGGTGGAGCTCTTGGTCTTGTACATCTGCTCGAGGGCGTTGAGCGCGCCCGCCATCGACGTGGCGACCCACCAGCCATCGTGAGTGGCGCCATCGGCCTCGTGAACCAGGGTCGTGCCCTCGCCGTACGCAAGAATGGCACCGCTGGCGATCGCCCCGTCCAGAACCTTGTCGGTGGCGACGGAGGCCTTGTCCATGTCGTCCCACCGCGCGCGCGGAATCGCCCAGTTGGAAATGTAGGTATAGATCTCAGGCTTTTCCTTCGCTTCGGTCGACTGCGCGCCCGCGGGCGCGGCCCAGAGCCCGATCGCGCCGATCGAGCACGACGCCGCGATGGCGCTAAGGAGAACACTTGGTTTCATGTGGTTTCCCTTCATTTTCTTCGATGTGTTGTTCGAGCGCCGGACCATACACCCGCGGGCCGTATCGGGCAAATTCAAGATTCGCCGCGGCGCGATGACGAGCGGATATCGGGCAGATCAAGATCCCGGCTCGAGGATGAGCTCGCCGGCCTTTGCCTTCGCCACCGACTCCGCCGAATACAGCAGCGGGAAATAGTCCCCCGCGTCCCAGAGCGGCACGAGATCCCGGTAGTGGGCGCTCCCCGGCTGGCCGCTCTGCCCCGGCGCATTGACTGCGACCGACCTGTCCCAATCGCCGAGATCGATGATCTCCCGATAGCTCGCGCCGGAAACCTGATCCCACGAGCCCGCGGGAACGCCCGTCGCATCCACCGTGAAGCCGTCGCCGGGACGCGGCAAGGGCGCGATGTCCAGCACGCCCTTCGCATCGGGCGAGCGCTCATCGAGCGCGTGGCGAAAGCGGATCTGATGCAACGCTCCCCAGCGCCAGCGGCTCGAATCCGGACCGAGCTCCTTTTCCAGCGCCCGCCGGGCGGATTGCAACGTCTCCCGGAGCAGTTGATCGCGCCGCATGCCGGGATTCGGCCCGAATAGCTCCGGGTCCGGGTGCCTCATCATGCGCAATACCGTGTTCAACGGAAGGTCCTGATAGTGCTCGGCGAATTGCGGCGATATCTGCGAGCCCAGCGCCTGGGTGATCTCTCTGAGCCACACCTCGTACAACGCCGCCTCGCCGGAGTCGCGCGTGAGCCGCCCGTCCCACGACAGAAGCGCACGCAGCGAAGCGTCCCCGCCGAGCGAGGTGGATCGCACCAGCTTCTGGAACTCGATGGCGGGAAGCGAGGTGACATCGCCCTGCAGGGCCTGCATGTCCGCCATCGAGAGCTTGTGATTGTCCGCGCCGGCCTTTTCGATGACGGCCTTGATGCGGGCGAACCGGTAGCCCGGGTCCCATTCGTAGCCGACCCGGTAGCGATAGCCGTCGGGAATCATCTTGTGATTGGCGCTCGCGACGTATCCGGCCGCTGGATTGAAGGAATGCGGCAATTCGGCTGACGCAATGAAACCGGCCCACTCGTAGGCGCCGCCGCCCGGCACCGGCAGGAGACCCGTCCAGTGCCGGACGGGCGCGAGTCCCGCCGAATGCTCGCCGATGTTTCCGGCCCGATCCGCGTAGACGATATTCTCCGACGGCACCTTCCAGCGGGCGACGGCCTGCTCGAATTGATCCCAGTTTTGCGCGCGATCGACCGACAGGGATGCAAGATATCCCGCCGTCCCCGGCTCGCTCCCCACCCAACGCAAGGTCAAGGCTCGCGCGCGATCCTCCCAGACGACGGGTCCGTGCTCGGTGAATTTGAAGTCGACCGCCCGGTCCGGCGCGCCTGCAATGCGGATGGTCTCGCGCTCGACCGTCATGTCCTTCCACCCGTTGCGCGACTTGTACTGCCGCGGGTTGGCGGTGTTGAGCTCCTCCACATAGAGGTCTTGCTGGTCGAGCCCGAAAATCGTGAACCCCCAGGCGATCCGCTCATTGTGGCCGAGCGCGACGCCCGGCAATCCGGGCTCGCCCGCGCCGATCACGTTCCAGCCCGGGGCCATCAGATGCACCATGTAGCGCAAGGACGGCAGCGCGAGCACGCGATGCGGATCGTTGGCGAGCAAGGGTTTTCCCGTGGCGGTGCGCGAGCCCGAGATGGTCCAGTTGTTGCTGCCCTCGATCGGCCGGGCGGGAAACGCGATCCGCTGATCGCTCCCGATGAAGTCCTTCATCAAATCCGGGGTGAGCCCCGCAAGAATCAGGCGCGGGTCCGGATCGAGCGCCACGGCCGGGTCGAAGTCCAGGATCTTGGCCGCCTTGCTCGAGCCGAGCTCCGCCAGTGCCTGCGCATAATGAAGCTCGTTCGCCGCGTTGCCGGTCATCGAGAACGCCGCCATGCGATTCAAGCAGTCCCTGGGGCTCCAGGGCTCCGGCGCGAAGCCCGCCAGCTTGAACTCGACCGGCAGCCCGGGACCGCCGGAAGCCGTCAGGCCGCGAATATAGGCGTTGATTCCCTGGGTGAACGCCTCGAGGATCTCCTGCGTGTCGGGCGCGTAGCTCCGGTACTCCGCGTTCATGTCGCCTCGATAGGCGAGCTCGCGCGCACTCACGTCGCGGGCGAAGGCCGACGGCCCCAGTATCTCGGCGAGTCGCCCTTGACCCGCGCGCTTCCACACCTCCATCTGGAACAGCCGGTCCTGGGCCGCGATGAAGCCTTGCGCGTAGAAAAGATCGTGCTGCGTCTCGGCCCGGATGTGCGCCACGCCCCAGCGATCTCGCAGCACGTGCACCGGGTGCTCGAGCCCCGGCACGTGGAGCCGACCCGTCTGCACCGCGAGCGCCTTGCGCGCGGCGTCTGCGAGCGAGCTCTGCGCATGGGCGGGCAGAGGGTATGCGAATGCCAGCCACAAGGCGGCGATCGGCAGCAACAGCAAATTCTTTTCGCGCATAGGATGCTTTCGGCCAAATGAGTGTGGCAGCTTCTTACGAGCGAGGGCGGATTGCAATGATCGCGCGAGCGACCATCAGCGGCCGCCATCGATGCGCTGGTCGAGCGGCTCTCCACGATCTCGGCGCCTTCGCGCGACCAGTTGCACCAAATGGACGCCTTCTATAATTTTTGCAGGGTCGCATCGATGCCAAGCGACCGGCCGAGCACTGAGGGGAAACCACGAATGATCGCCACTTTGTCCACCATTTCGCGCCGCGTTCCGGCGTTTTGGCTCGCCGCGCCCGTGGCAACCCTCGCCTTTTCGCTCGCCGCGACCCTCCCCTTCGCGGCCGCCTCGGCCGCCACCGCCGTCACCGCCGCCGCCCACGACTACCGCGACAAGAATTTCGACTATTTCGTCTCCGGCGACCCGCGCTTACCGCGCGCCGCTCACACCGAGTTCCTGCTGGCCCTCATGGGCGGCGGCGGCAGCGTCGATGCGGCGTATCGCGCCATCGCGAGCCATGCCGGCGGCGGGCACATCGTCATTCTGCGCGCCGTCCACGACGACAGCTTCGATCCGCAGGGCGGCGACTACGGCGAGTCGTTCATGAAGGAGTGGGGACCGGTCGAATCGGCCGAGACCATCGTATTTCATCATCGCGAAGCGTCGTACGACCCGCGGGTGCTGGCCGCGCTGCGCGGCGCCGACGGCATATTCCTGGCCGGCGGCGATCAGGCGAACTACGTCAACTACTGGAAGGGCACGCCCGTCCAGGAGATCTTGAACGCGCACGTGCGCGCGAACCGTCCCATCGGGGGCAGCAGCGCGGGCCTTGCGATCCTGGGTCACTACAGCTACACCGCGCTCGACGGCGGCAGCATGGAGTCCAAGGTCGCGCTTGCCGACCCATTCGACTCCGGCGTCACTCTCGAGGGGGATTTCCTGCATTTCCACTGGCTCGAGAACGTGATCACCGACACCCACTTCTCCAAGCGCTGCCGCCTCGGCCGGCTGATCGTCTTCGTCGCGCGCTTGGATCAGGAGCATCCGCACGCCGACCTGTTCGGCATCGGCATCGACGAGCGGAGCGCGCTGCTGATCGGCGCCGATGGGGTCGGCAGGATGGCGCAGGGCTCGGCAGGCACCGCCTGGCTGGTGATGCCGAGGCCGCATCAAACTCTGGCGCGCGGGCAGCCGTTGACGCTCGAGGACATCCGCATCGTAAGGGTCGGCCAATCCGGCAGCGTCGACTTCAAGACCCGTGCCGTGAGCCATCCGCTCGTGCAGACGGTCGATGCCATCGAGCGCGGCGACCCTGTGCACGAATCGATCGCGACGCCGATCTTGAGGCGCGGCGTGGTGCCGGACAACGAGAGTTGAGCTCGGCGTCTAATGCGGCGCCGGCGTGCCCGGTGCGTTCGCCGAGCGGCTCTGCGACGAGGTGCGAAGCCGCAGCTGTCTGAGCTCGGCCGCGACGCTGATCCATTCGTCGCGGCTCGCGCTGGAGCCGTCGCGGCCCTGACGGAGCTGATTCAAGATTTCATCCAAGCGTTGGTCTGTCAATTGCATATTCTCGCCTCCCGAAGCCATCGTAGCGCGAACACGGCCGCCTCGCGAAGGCCTATTTTTCTTGGCCGGCCAGTTTCGCTTCGCGCGCAGGATCGTTCTGCCGTGGCTCGGCATCGGCGGCAGGCAGAAATCGATTCAAGCAGGCGGCAAGCTTCTGCAGATCGATGGGCTTGGACACGAAATCATCCATTCCGGCCGCGATGCACCGTTCCGCGTCGCCCTTCATGGCATTCGCCGTCAACGCAACGATCGGAACCCGCCGGGAGCCGCGCTCGAGCCGGCGGATCTCCCGGGTCGCCTCGTACCCGTCCATCTGCGGCATCTGGCAATCCATCAATATGAGATCGACGTTCCCGCTTTTCCACGCTTCGACCGCCGCCCGGCCGTCGGCGACGACCTTGACGCAATAGTCGAGCTTCTCCAGAAGCTTGGACGCGACCTTCTGATTGACGACATTGTCCTCGGCCAACAGGATTTCATGCCGCCCGCCGCAACGCCTGGCCTCGAGCGCCTGCTCGGTGATCATCGGCTGGCTCTTGAGATGCCACGACTCCGCGGATCTCGCCAGGGTCAGCTCCAGGCACGCCATCAGATCCCGCTGGCCGACGGGCTTCAGCAGGTAGCCCGCGAAGCCGATGTCGCCGAACATCTGTCCGTCACCGCGCTGGCCCGATGAGGTCAGCAGGATCAGGCGCGTCGATCTCAGGCTTTGGTCCTGTACGATCTGCCGGCCCAGATCCGCGCCGTCGCATTCGGGCATCTGATGATCGAGCAGAGCCGCATCGAAGGGCCGTCCCGCCGCGCCGGCCCGCCGGAGGGCGACGAGCGCGTCGGCCGCGGATCCCGTCGCGACTGCTTCGACGCCGCAGAGCTGCAGCTGTCCCAGCAGGATCTTGCGGTTGGTCAGATTGTCGTCGACGACCAGCACGCGGCTTCCCGTCAACGAGCGCTGCGCTTGACGGAGGCTCTGCGTGTCCTCCGCCGCTTCGCCGAAGCTCGCGGTGAACCAGAAGCGCGATCCGCTGCCTTCGATGCTCTCCACGCCGGTCTCGCCGCCCATGAGCTCGACGAGCCGCTTCACGATCGACAGACCGAGACCGCTTCCGCCGAACTGCCGTGTGGTCGACGAGTCCACCTGGGAGAACGGCTGGAACAGCGCCGCCAGGCGATGGGCGGGAATGCCGATACCGGTGTCGCGAACTTCGCATCTCAACCGGGTGCCGTTGGGTCCGGTCTCGACAAGCCTGATTTCCAGGGACACCTCGCCCTCGGTGGTGAACTTGATCGCATTGCCGGCAAGATTGAGGATCACCTGCCGAAAGCGGCCGGGGTCGCCGCGTACCCGCGATGGGAGGGCCGGATCGATCGAGACGGTCAGCTCGAGGTCCTTGGCGTGAGCCTGAATCGCGAGCAGGCGCGCCACATCCTCCATGGCGTCGCGCAAATTGAGCTCGATGCTCTCGAGCTCCAGCTTCCCCGCCTCCACTTTGGAGAAGTCCAGAATGTCGTTGATCACGGTGATCAGCGCCGTGCCGCTGTCGCGGATCGTCTCCGCGTAATCCCTCTGCATCGCATCCAGCCCGGTATCGAGAAGCAGTTCCGCCATGCCGAGCACGCCATTCATCGGCGTACGAATCTCGTGGCTCATGTTGGCGAGGAACTCGCTCTTGGCCCGATTCGCGGCCTCCGCCGCCTCCTTGGCCCGGGTGGTCTCGAGCGCGGCCGCCTCCAGCTCCGTCAGATGCTCGACGAGCTGCTTGCGCGATCGCGCCAGGCGCCCGACCATCTCGTCGAACTCTCGCGCCAGAACGCCTATCTCGTCATGACCTTGAAAGTCGAGCCTCGCCGTGAGCTCGCCGCCGCCCTCGCCGATTCCGACCGCGTGCCGCGTCACGCGCGCGAGCGGGGTGAGGACCAGCCGATTCAGCACCACGACGAGAACACCGAGCACCACGATGGCCGTGCCGATCAGGTACACGGATGCGTAGGTCACCGCGGATCGGCCGCGCGCCGTGATCCTCCGGGGTACGTCCACGCGCAGGGTGATTGCGGGCCTCCCGTAAATGTCCTGGAAAGATCGATAGACCTGGGTCAGCTTCCCGGTCTCGACGATCCGGTCCGCGCTTTGGAAGGAACCGTCACGCTCCATCGATACC
This sequence comes from Steroidobacteraceae bacterium, assembly GCA_036268215.1. GTDB lineage: Bacteria > Pseudomonadota > Gammaproteobacteria > Steroidobacterales > Steroidobacteraceae > Bog-1198. The sequence continues at coordinate 1,993 of DATAUO010000051.1, read as the reverse complement.
GTGGATTGAGCTTGAGCGCCGATCTGCGCGACTTCTTCCGCGGACAGCAGTCTTCCCAGGATGGCCATGCCATGAGGCGGTCCTCCCTCGTTGCCGTCGAGGATCGGCGACCCCGCAATCAACATCACTCCTCTATTGGTCGGCAACAGCCCCTTGGCCGGACGTCCCGCCGCCAGGTTGGCGCGCCACGGAAAGTCCGCCGGCAAGGTCTTGAGATGAACGAGGTCAACGTCCAGCGGGCGATTGGCGCCGAGATCGAAGCTATCGGCCAGAACGACGTTCCCGGCCATGTCGACGAGCAGCATCAGGCTGACGTTGAGCTGCTGCAGCGTCGTGGGCGACATGTTGGTCGATATGAAGGACGGATTGTGGTCCTCCGCGAACGCGTAGGCTTCCGACCAGTTGCCCCAACCGGCCGCCGACACGCCCAGCCCCGCCAGTCTCAGATCCAGGGCGTAGTTGACGCGGCGTGCCGACGTGCGGGCGTCATCCTGCTCGAGCTCGGCGAAGCTGGGTTGGAGAATCCAGTGATCGACGAAGATCTCGACGATCGCAAGCGCTATGAACAGCGACGCGACCAGCGCGATCACTTTCGACCGGATCTTCATGCAGTGAACATATGAAAATCCCCGCGTCAAGGACTCGCCGAGCATCCCAGGTTTCGTCAAATCTGACGGATGATCGCTGGAATGTGATGGACCTCACGATTGTCGGCGCCATCCAGGTTCGGGCTGGGTGCTTCTTCGCCATGAGAGCGAGTCGCGAACGGTGAGCAGCCGGTGCTTCAACCTGCCCACTGGATCGCGGAAGCCGGCGCAGTGAACCGCGGACGAACGCTACCTGCGGGCTGCGCGCGCCAAGGGACGAATCGTCGATTTGATGGAGTGGAGATAGCTCGCCGCCATCAGCGCCCGCGCCTCACCACAACCCAGTTCGCGAGTCCGAACGCGAGCGTCGCGGCCAGGATCAGCGACTTGCCGAAATCGGCCCGCGTGCCGAGCGCGAGACAGACGATTACGCCGAGCGCCGGCAGCAATCTTCCTCCCGGGATCCGGAAATCCGTGGCACCGGGATGTCGGGCCCGCAGCACGGGCACGGCGGCGCAGAGCGCCCCGTAATATAGGAGCCGCGCGATGGCCGACAGCGTGATGTTCCAGGCGAAGCCCTCGGCGAGCGCGCAGGCCCACACGGCTGCGGCAAACGCGAGGATCGACACGTAGGGCGTGCGCCACACGCGATGCACGCGAGCGAATACGGCGGGAAAATCTCCGCGGTCCGCGAGCGCGAAGACCAGCCGCGGCACCGACAGCAGGTTGGCGCTCAGGTACCCGTACACCGATGCCAGCGCTCCCGCCGCCACGACCCCCGCCGCCGTGGCTCCCACGAGAATCCGCGCCACGTCCGCCAACGGCCGTGTGCTGTGCGCCGCATCGGGCAGCACGCCCATCACGATGGTCTGGAGCGCGCTGTAGAGCAAGGTCACGACGGCGAGGGCCGTCAGCAGCGCGAACGGCGCGTCGCGCCTCGGGTTGCGCGCCTCTCCCATCGGATTGACCGCCACCTCGTACCCACCGTATGCGAACAGCAGCAGCAGCATGGCGTCCAGCCATCGGCCGGCGCTCGCATGCGCCGGCGCCGGCGGCAGCGCCGGGTGGTGCACGAAATACACCGCCCCGACGGCGACCACGAATGCGAGCACGCCGAGCTTGGCCGCGATCGCGACATTTCCGAGCCGTGCGCCGACCCCCACCCCGACCAGGTTGACGAGCGTAAGCGTGCCGATGATCGCGGTGACCAGGCAAAGATGCGGCACCGGCTGCTCCGCCGCGGGCCAGAACTCCGCGAGATACGCGATCACGAGGTTGGTGCTGCCTGCGCAGGCCGTCAGCCGGCTGAGCAGCATCAGCCATGCTGATTCGATACCCGCGAGACGCCCGAACGCCGATTGCAGGTAGAGATACGTGCCGCCGCTCGCGCTGAACTGCGAAGCAAC
>DATAUO010000050.1:0-5822 GCA_036268215.1 Steroidobacteraceae bacterium | reverse complement strand
AGCTCGTCAGCCGCTTCGAGCTGCTGCGCCCCGAGCACCCTCAGTACGGCATCAACACCCGTTTGATGCGCAAGGTGAACGGCCGGTGGGTCATTGCCTTGAGCCACGTCTCCGCGAGCGAGGTTCCGCCTGCCACGCCAGTCAGGTTTTGAAAGGAGCTACTGGTTGGCGTACACCTTGATCAATCGATACAGGAAGGCGCGCCCCTCGTAGACGGACTGGACGCGAATTCGCTCGTCGAGCCCGTGCACGCCATCGCCGTCGAGATCGTTGAACAGGCCGGTGATGCCGTAAGTCGGAATCCCGGCGGGATTCAGGAACTGGGCGTCCGAGGCGCCGGGCTCGAGCGTGGTCACCACCGGCACGCCCGGCCATAGCTGGTGCGCCACGGATTCCACCGGCTTCATGATCTTCGGCGTCAGCGGCGCCGGCTTCGCGACGGGCCCGCGGATCTCCGGGATGCCGACCGTGACCGCGGGATCGTCGGCGATCTTCGCGAGCTGAGCCCGGATCTCCTCGATCGGGACGCCGGGCATGATGCGGCAGTTGATGTTCGCGCGCGCCCGTTGAGGCAGGGCATTCGTCGCGTGCCCCGCCGACAACAGGGTCGCGACACAGGTCGTGCGCAGCATCGCGTGCCAATTCACGTCCTTGTCGAGGACGGCGACCGCGGCAGCGTCGCTCGGATTCGCAACGACCGCCCGCATCGCGGCGCCGTTCTCGCCTCCGACGACCTTGGCCATGCCGGAGAAGTAGCCGCGACTGGCGTCGTTGAGCTGAACCGGGAATTCGTAGCGGCTGACGCGGTCGACCGCCCGCGCCAGGTGATAGATGGCATTGTCAGCGACCGGCCGGGAGCTGTGCCCGCCCGGATTGGTGACTTCGAACGTGTAGTTCTGCGATACCTTCTCGGCGGCGAGCACCTCGAGCGCGATCCGGTGGCCTTGCGCATCGAGGTCCCCATCGACGCCCTCCGTCACGGCGAAGTCGGCGTCGATCGCCTCGCGCTCGTTAGCGGCCAGCCAGCCGGCGCCGTTCAGGACGCCGTTGGTCTCCTCGCCGCAGGTGAGCGCCAGCTTGATGGTGCGCTTGGGCTTGAAGCCCTCCTCGCGATAGCGCACCAGGTTGTCGACCCAGATGGCCGCTTGTGCCTTCATGTCGTTGACGCCGCGGGCGTAGAAGTAGCCGTTTTCCTCGACCAGGGTGAACGGGTCGCGCTTCCAGTCCTCACGCTTGGCCTCGACGACGTCCACGTGCGCGAGCATCAGAATCGCCTTGGCTTTCGGGTCCGAGCCGTGCAGCACGGCAAGCAGACCGCCTTCCTTGGGATGACCGTCCGGAACGAACACGCGCACGTCCGCACTCGGGTAACCGGCTGCCTGGAGCCGCGCGCCCATGCGCTTTGCCGCCAGCGTGCAGTCGCCCGCCGACACGGTCGTGTTGGTCTCGACCAGCTCCTTGTAGGTATCGCGGAATCGCGCGATTCCATCGTCGTTGGCAGCGGCGTGGCAGAGGCCGGCGGCGAGCAGGGAGCCGACCGGGAGCAGATCCAGGCTTTTCAAATTTGCACCGTTCTTGTCGAGTTGTCCCGCTCGAGGGTGGACAAGGGCAATCCGCGCGGGAGTCGGCGCCGGCACTATACGCCGTGGGGCCGCGATTCTGCTAGGCTGGCCCGCGAGCATGGTGGTCCGCGGGGACCTCGATCGTTTGGAGCACGACGTGACCATGACACCCGCAAATGCGCCGACATCCTCGCACGCCCCGATGGGGGATGCCGAGCACGCCGTTCAGTTGCGCAAGGCGGTGATCGCATCGACCATCGGCACCACCATCGAATGGTACGACTTCTTCCTCTACAGCACCGCCGCCGGCCTCGTGTTCGGCAAGCTGTTCTTCCCCAATCAAGATCCGTTGTCGGCAACGTTTCTCGCGTTCGGGACCTACTTCGTCGGCTTCGCCGCCCGCCCGATCGGCGCGGCGATATTCGGGCATTACGGAGATCGGATCGGCCGCAAGGCGACGCTCATCGCCACGCTCCTCTGCATGGGCATCGCCACATTCCTCATCGCCTTCGTGCCGGCCTACGACAAGATCGGCGTCTGGGGCGCCGTCCTATTGACGCTGTTGCGGGCGCTGCAGGGCATCGGCGTCGGCGGCGAGTGGGGAGGCTCCGTGCTGCTGGCGATGGAATGGAGCCGCACCCACGGCCGGCGAGGCCTGGTCGCGTCCTGGCCGCAGCTCGGGGTTCCGCTGGGCCTGTTCCTGGCGAATCTTCTGGTGCTCGCATTCAGCGCCTGGTCGGGCGATCAATTCGCGATGTGGGGTTGGCGCCTGCCGTTCGCGCTCTCGATCATTCTCGTGGCGATCGGCCTGTGGATCCGGGTCGGGATCCTCGAGACGCCGGTGTTCCAGCGCGTCCTCGATGAGAACAAGGTCGAGAAGGCTCCGATCATCGAGGTCATCAGGAAGCATCCGCGCGAGATCACCCTGTCCGCGCTGCTGCGCATGTCGGAGCAGGCACCGTTCTACATCTTCACGGCGTTCGTCTTCGCCTACGCGGTGGGCACCCTGCACGTGTCGCGCAGCTTCGTTCTCGCCGCCGTCATGACGGCCGCTTGCATGGCATTCGTGACCATTCCGCTCGCCGGCGCCTGTTGTGATCGAATCGGCCGGCGCAAGACCTTCATGATCGGCGCCGCTTTGGTGGGCTTGTTTGGATTCGCGTATTTCGCCCTGATGGGCACGGGCGTTCCGGCGGCGATATTCACGGCGATCGTGCTCTCGCTCATTCCGACCAGCATCCAATACGGCGCGGAGTCCTCGCTGATCGCCGAGGCATTCACGCCGCGGCTGCGTTACAGCGGGTCCTCCATCGGGTATCAGCTGGCGTCGCTCATCGCAGGCGGTCCCGCGCCGCTCATCGCCACGGCCTTGTTCGCCTCCTATCGCTCCGGCTATGCCATCGCGGCCTACATCGCGGGTTGCTCCGTGGTCAGCCTCGTGTCCGCGCGGCTCATGCCCGATTACACCGGCAAGAGCATCTCGCACGAGTATGACGACGAGGACGCGGCGAAGTGGGTGAAGGCGGTTTCTTAGCGAAGCGCTACTTGGACAGCTTGCCGAGCTGGGCGCGCTCGCTTTCAGTGAGAAAGAGACCTCGCGCCAGGGCGAGGTGCGTACGTCCCTGGCGCGCATGATCGGAGCGGAGCAGCGACTCGCCCCACTTCAAGTGATTGCGGCCCCATGCGGGAGAAAGCTCGGCTGCCGCGTGAAATCTCTCGGCCGCCCGATCCCAGTCGCCCTTGCGCATCAGCGCTTCGCCGGCCAGCTCGAGAGGGTCCGCGAACTGGGGCCCGGCTCGGTGCGCCCGCTCGAGCACGGCCAAGGCGCCCTCGACATCGCCGTGCGCGAGCCGCTCCCGTCCCCAATCGGTGAACGCGAAGGGCAGGGATGGCCCGATGAGCGCGGCCTCGGCGAACCAGCGCTCCGCGGCCGGCCAGTCGCTCGAGTCGGCGGCAATCTGCCCCCGCACGCGCAAGCAGAGATAGCAGTCGCCGGGAGTGGTCTCGATCAGCGCCTTCGCGCCGGGCCCGTCGCCGGCCTTGGCCGTGGCCAGCGCTTCGAGCGGACGTATCCAGACGGCTTGCATGAGGGCGGTGACGGGAAGCTTTGACCGATGCGCCTCGAGCCAGGTGTCCGCGGCGCGCGCGTCCGTCACGGCGGCCTTCCAGTCCTCGCGCGCCATGGCCTGCCAGTACGCCGGCAGCCCCAAGAAGGCGTTGATGGCATCGGCCTCCAGGAACGAGGCGTCATCGGCGTTCTGCAGGGGCTCCATGGCCGCTCGAGCAGCCTTCGGGTCATGATTGAGCGAGAGCTCGGTCGATGCCAGCGCGTACGACAGGCGCGCGAGCCCCTGATATTCAGGCGTTCTGGACACCTGCAGCCAGTCCGCGGCGGATCGCTTCAGATCGCCGATCAGACTTGCGAGCCACGCCGATGAGACGAGCCGGTTCTGCTCGTAATACGCCTGGGTGATCTCGGAGAAGAGCTCGTGCGCCCGAGGATCCAGGTCCTTGGAGTAGAGGAGCGCCTGCTCGTCGTGGCCCGACCAGACCTCGACGCTGATCAGCGCGATGTCAGCCCTTTCGGTCGAGGCTTCGCCGAAGCCCAGAGCCTGCTTTCCGAGCGCGCGTCCCGACGCGGCATCGCCGAAATCGTTGACTTCGAAGGTCGACCACAGCGCGTAAGCCCAGCCGCGCTCGCTGCGGGGACCCTTCGTGGCGAGATCCGAGAGCACCCGGACGGACTCCTCGGGCCGGCCGTGCTGCTCGAGATAGCTCGCATACCGGTAGGGTTGGCTGAATCGATACACCGCCTCCGCGGCCTGTTGCTCCAGCGAATCGATATCGCCCCGGCCTCCCTCGAAGGTTCGGGGAGGCATGTCGCCGAGCCGCGCGGTCAGCGCGAAGCCTTTCTCGGATTTGTAGACCTCGCCATTCACGTAGGAAGCGTTGCCAAGGCGGTCTCGCAGGAACTTCTCGAGCTCGGCTAGCTTCAGTCCGGTCTCGGGAATCTCGAGCTTGATTTCCTCGCCCCAGTTGTTCTGGAACGTCGTTGCCGGCCGATCGGACTCGGTGGCCGCCTGCAGCGCATTCAACCGATCCAGAAAGCGCTGTGCGATGACGCCCCCCGTCAGGCCCTCCGCGGCAAGCTCCGGCGGCACCGCGAACGCATTGATGATCAGGCCGTGGTTCTCGTGCGCCTTCCACGCCATGCCGAGCAGCGCGGCGCCCGCCGCCGCGCCGACCACGAAGGCGAGCAGTTGCAGGGACAGCGAGAAGCGATCCTTCCAGCGCCGCACACGCAGGTGTGTGAGCTGCAGCTCGCGCTGCTCGTGAAGATGCTCGGCTTGAAGATTGATCAAGCGGCGCTGGTCGGCGAGGAATCCCGCCGCGGCCGCATCCAGATCCGCGTTGCCGCCGGATTTCACCCGGCCGAGCGCGATGGCGACGGCCGCGGGATGGGGTGCCTCGGCGGCCTCCGCTGCGGCTTCTTCCTCAGGCTCTGGGAGCTCGGACATGGATGTTCTTACTTCCGATGTTCGCTCCATTCTACAATGAGATCTCGAAGCACGCGGACGCGTCAGCGATGGCGAGCTGCAAATCCTGCCCGCATCTGACGGACGAAGGCATCGGCCGGCGCGCTCACCGATCCTGCCGCGAGCCTCAGATTGAGGTGGAAGTGCGGCGACGCCGGCAGCTCGGCATCCTTCAGGATGGTCAAGCGCGGCGGAACGGTCTTGGCGGTCGCTCTGCGTTCGCTGGCCGGCCTCGTCGGGTGAGCTGCCAAGGCCCCGGCTAAGGCGTCCATCGGGGCTTGCGCTTCTCGAGGAATGCGTCGATGCCCTCCGCCGCATCGGGCTCCAGCACGTTGCGCGCCATGACCTCACCGGCGAGCTCGTAGGCGTCCGCGAGCCCCAGCGGCTGCTGCCGGTAGAACAGCGACTTGCCGTGGCGCAGGGCCGCCGGGCTCTTGCTGGCGATCTCGGCGGCTTTTCGCGCGACCGCGGCGTCGAGCTCGGCCTGCGGCACGGCCTCGTTGATGAGACCCCAGTCGGCCGCGGTGCGCGCGTCGATGAAGCGGCCGGTGACCAGCATGTCGAACGCCCGCTTGGTCGCGACGTTGCGGGACAGTGCCACGGCGGGCGTCGAGCAGAACAGCCCTATGTTGATCCCGGACACGGCAAATCGCGCCGTGTCGCCCGCAATCGCCAGGTCGCACGCGCCGACGAGCTGGCAGCCCGCGGCCGTGGCGATCCCGTG
>DATAUO010000049.1:0-18603 GCA_036268215.1 Steroidobacteraceae bacterium | reverse complement strand
GGCGGCTTACCGCAAGATCTATCCCGACGGCCACAAGGAGCTGGCATTCGCGCTGAACACCCTGGGCCTGTGGCTGGTCCTCGCCGGCGAATACCCGGAGGCGGACGGGGACATTCACGAGGCCTTGGCGATGCGCCGCCGGCTGCTCGGCGAGCGCCATCCGGATGTGGCCTCGAGCCTCGTGGTGCTGGCGCATCTCGATGTCGCCGAGCACAAGTTCGAGCCCGCCCTCGACTCCGCGCGCGACGCGGCCGAGATCTACACGGCCGCGCTGTCGGCCACGCATTGGCGCACAGCGGTCGCCGAGAGCGCGCAGGGCGCGGCGCTCGCCGGGCTCGGCCGCTACCCGGAGGCGCAAGCCATGCTCGACCGCAGCTACGCCATCCTCAGCAAGGACGGGGGCGCCCCAAAGTTCTTCGTGACGTTGACCCAAGGGTACATCGCCGCGCTGCATCGTGAGGTGCGGAGTCCCGCGGCGCGCAAGGCCACGACGGCCGCGCTCTGAGGATTCACGCGCCGTCGCGACGCCCGCGTCTCACGAAGCTCGCCCCGACTGAACATAAGATCGGCCGCGGCGGCCTCGGGCCGCAAGCCTGGAAGGGTCGGGCGCTTCGGTCGCGACGTTCGGTGTCACTCCATCGCGCGCCTGACTTATTTTTGCAATGGTCATGGCCGAAGGTGCTGTGTTAGCCTCCGGTGACAAAGCGCATGACGCGCAATTAAACAAGGGATGCCTCGCGTGAAAAGCCGCCTCGTGCGTACCTTCATCCCGTTGCTGATGTGCTCGGCCGTCATCGCGGTGAGCCCGAGCGCCGTCGCGCAGGTGGGCGGTCTGCAGATCACCGCCGTCAACGCGAGCGGGAACTCGATCTACGATCTCGACCAGGCATCGAGCGGCCTGCTCATCAACAACGTCGCGACGTTGAACACGGACGGCGCGAAGCACGGTCTGTTCACCGCCGTCGAATGGGTCCCCAATCCCGCGACGGGGACCCTCGACCTCATCGTCGCCGACACGACCAAGCAGCAGATCCTGCGCTACTCCGGTCCGAGCTACGGCACCTCCGCGGTCCTCTATCAGTGGTCGGGGGTGGGGAAGGGACCTGCGCAGCCGAACGGCCTGTCGGTCGACGGATCGGGCAACCTGTTCGTCGTATCGGGGAGCAGCAATTTCGATCCCACGCCATCGCTCTGGGTCTTGCCGGTCAACGCCCAGGGCAACTACGGCGCACCGATCCTGCTCGACCGCTCGTTCGGCGGGGTGAGAACGCTCGCCGTCACCGAGACGCTCGTCGCCGCGACCGCGACCCCGCTCTGGAGCTCCGGAGACCTTCTGGTGCTGGTCGTCGATGCCTTCAATCCCCGCGTGCTCGTCTATTCGCAGGCGGCGATCGCGGGCGTGCTGGCCAAGCCGACCAAGCCGCTGACCGGACCCACCTCGACCGCGGTCTCCGGCACGAAGATGCTCGGCTTCCTGGCCATCCCCCTCGGCATGGACATATGGCCGGCCGATGCCACGCACGGAACGAGCCTCCTGATCTCGACCCTCGACGGACGCATCGTACGTTTCGACACCAGCACTCAGAATTTCACCTCGAACTTCGCGAGCGGGCTCGGACTCGGCCTTGCCAAGATCAAGACCGGCATCTCGGCCAACGTGCCTTATCTTTTCGTCGCCCAGGCCGCGCCCTTCAGCAAAGGCTCGATCCTTCAGTTCGGCGCTCCGCCGGCGAGCGGCGCCAACAAGGCGCTGGCCACCCTCACCAAGGGCGTCAACGAGCCCTTGGACCTTGCTGTCACGAGCTCGAGCTCGGCACCGGCAAACTCGTGCGTCGCGCCCGAGAGCTGCGTGTTTCTCGGCGGCGCCGTGACGGCGCAGATCTCCGGGGCCGGGGCCTCGAACGTGCACGGCAGCGTGCTCGAGCAGAGCTGCAGCGTCCCGAACGATCCGCGCGTGACCTACCCGAACAACACCTGGACGTGCAACGGCAATCAGACGCTGGATGTGGCGAACTATTGTCCGACCTTTCCGCACACCATCATTCCGGGCTCGCTGTGCGGCCACTCGGGGCCGAGCGGCTCGGGGTTCGTGGTGCTGAAAGGCACCGCGAACGGCATCGATCCCAACGACAACAGAACCTTCATCCAGGTGGTGACGAACATCGATGCGCTGATGCCGGGCTCCCGCAATCTCAATTGCTCGCCGGTCGGCGAGTATGGGTGGGCGCCCCGTCCGGACCTGCCCGGCATCGAGGGCACGATTCCCGAGGACTCCCTGTCGCCGTTCTTCATTCAGCTCACCGGCGCCTGCGATCCGCCGGCCATCAATCAGCGGGGGCTGTCGATGGCTTCGTTCGGCCTGGCCCTGAACACGGCCCAGAGCGCAATGCCCAACGGATTGCCGGGCTTCGTGAGCCAGAAGTACAGCAACCTGAACACGACCATCACGAGCGCGGCGATCACGGCGAACACCGCCGGTGCATTGCAGAGCTGCGTCGCGCAAAGCCAGACCGACTTCAACAACGGCGTGGCCGGCCAGGCCAACGGCTACTCCTGCGCGGCGTACCAGGTCGCGCAGTGCGACGCCTACGTGCGCAACAATCTGTCCGCCTTCAACAGCAACCTGACCTCGACGGGCGGCAATCCCAATCCCGCCGGCGACGTCGACGGGCGCCTCGCCAATCTCTACCTGACCATCAACACGCGCGTTGCCGGCAATCCGCCGAATGCGACCTGGCCGGCCACCAATGTGCCTGCGTGCATCACCTTCTCGGCAGCGCCGAACAGCGTGCAGTCGGGCTCCGCGGCAACGCTGACCTGGTCCGCGCTCGGCTTGCCCGCCAATGCGCATTGCACGCTCTCGAGCTCCAACGGCACCTTCCACAATGCTTCCGAGCCGGCCTCGGGCTCGGTGTCCACCGGCGCGCTCACCGGCTCCTCGCCCGTGACCTACGACTTGAGCTGCCCCGGCGGCGGCGGGTCGACCAGCCTGGCCGTGGCCACCGTGGCGGTGACCCAATCGGCGCCTACGCCGCCCACCATCGTCTCCTTCACGGCGGCTCCGATGTCGGTCCCCAACGGCGGGGCGTCGGCTTTGAGCTGGATGGTGACCGGTGTTCCGAGCGGCTCTTTCTGCACCCTGTCCGCGACCGACGGGACCTACGCGACCGCGAATACCATGATGCCCACGGGCGAGTCGAGCCTCTTCACGGGGGCTCTTACCAAGACTCCGACGTACACCGCGACCCTGACCTGTCCGGGTACGGGCGGGACGACCGCCGCCAAGAGCGTGAGCGTCGGCGTCGCGCCGGCCGCGGTTCCGCCTGTGATCCAAAACTTCGGCGCGAATCCGACCAACGTGTCGAACGGCGGCTCGTCTTCCTTGAGCTGGGCGGTGAGCAACGTGCCGAGCGGCATGTGCACCCTGTCGGCGACCGATGGGACCTTCACGACTCCGAATACGACGGAGCCCGCGGACGCATCGGGTATCTCGACGGGACCGCTGACGGCGTATCCGACATACACCGCCACGCTCACCTGCCAGGGTACCGGCGGGACGAGTGCCACGGCCGATGCCACGGTCGCCGTCGCTCCGCCGACCGCGCCGGTGATCATGACCTTCAACGCCAACCCCTCGAGCGTAACGGTCGGACGGGCGGCGCTCCTCACCTGGACTACCTCCGGCGTGCCGCCGGGGACCGCGCCGTGCACGCTGTCCGCTTCCGACGGCACCTTCGCGACGCCAACCCCGGTTGTGGCGAACAATCCCAACGGGGTGTCTACCGGCCGGTTGACCAAGACGCCCAATTACACGGCGACGTTGACCTGCCCGGGCACGGGCAATACCACCAATTCCGCGACGCTCGCCGCGCCCAACGGCGTGCCCGTGCAGCAGCCGACGCCGATCAACAATCCGCAGGGAATGGCGTTCTCATCGAACGGGAATCTGTATGTCGCCAACGAGAGCTCCGGACAGGTGACGGTCTATGGTCCGGGCGTCACCGGCAGCAACGGCCAGCTCACGGCATTGCCCGGCCAGACCATCACCCTGCCGATCCCGAGCGGCGGTCAGAGTACGCCGGCGCCGATCGCACTCGCGTTCGATTCCGCGGGCGATCTGTTCGTGGCCGATTCCGCCAACGACGTGATCCAGGTCTATACCTTTGCAGCCAACCCGGCGGGCACGCTGGCGGCGACGCTGACTGTGACAAACGGCTTTCCAACCGGCCTCGCGGTGGACTCGAGCGGCTACGTGTACGTCACCGTCGACACCTCCGAGGCGGGCGCGTACATCGATGTGTATCAGTATGCGAACGCGATCTTCACTCCGATCGCAACGTGGCAGGGCGACAGCAGCTGCGACACGCCGGGACAGTGTCAGGGCTGGGCCGAGCTCTTCACGGCGGCGGTGGACGGCAATTACCTGCTGGCGGGCGTCAGCTACTTCGAGCAGGATTCCCAGATCGTCGCGTACGCGCTCAGCGACCTTCGCAACCCCTCCTCGAGCCCGCCGGGCGCATTGCCGGTCCGGCTCACCTTCGACGGCAATGGCACTCAGGCGATGAACGCCATCGCGCTCGATGCCAGTCAGAACATCTACGTCGCCAATCCGACCAACGGGAACGTCGACGTGTTCACGTCCCTCGTCGTCAACAACGGCGTGGTGTCGGGCGCGGCTCTCACGACGGACAAGCTCGGGTCGATCCCGTTGCCGAATCCGCCCCTGGGCGGCTTCAGCCCGACGGGAGTCGCGGTCGACGGCGGCGGAAATGTCTACGCCGCCGACGGAGCGGGCAGCTTCGGCGAGCAGTACCCCAATAACACCGTGGATGTCTATGCGCCGCCCTCGAACGATTGCGGGCCGGAGGAATGCGAGGCGTTGTTCCAATATGACTTCCAGCCGCTCATCATTCTCACGTCCGGCGAGGCGAGCCAGGGAACCCAGATCACGCTGACGTGGAGCACGCTGGGCGTCCTGCCGAGCAGCGCTCAGTGCATGTTGACGACCGACGATGAGTCCTTTGGCAATACGCCCGAGCCGCAATCGGGTACCGTGACATTCACGCCGAACAATGATTTCGGTACCGCGACGCTGACTTGCCCGGGTGCGACGCAGTCCGTGTTCTTCGGTTTCAGCGAATGAGCGGGCTCCGGGCTCAGGGGCGGGGGACGGGGGCGCATGAGGTGACCGGGTCGTAGGATGGGCAGGGCGCGCGTTTCGAGCGCACCCGCGTGCGGGTGACGGTAGAATCGCGCGCCATGAACGAAGAATCGCGCGCCGCGGCGGATAGCGGGGAGCCGGGCCAGGCGCCCCCGCCCGAGCAAACCTTCATCGCCGAGGTCGAAGAGTTCCTGCATCAGGGCGAGCCGCTGCTCGCGTACAACGCGGTGCAGGAGGGCCTCAAGCCGTGGCCCGGGAGCGTGCGGCTCCGCCAACTGCAGGCGCTCGCCATGGCGCGCAGCGGCGACATCGAGCGCGCCAACCGGCTGCTGCGCGAGCTCGTCGTCCAAGGCGACCGCGATGCCGAGACGCTCGGCATGCTGGGGCGTACGCACAAGGATCTTGCCTTCCGGACTCACGATGCCGCGGTCCGGGCCGGGCATCTGCAGGCGGCTTTCGACATCTACGCGGACGCGTATCGGGCGGCGCGCGCGGGCGGAGCGGCCGCCGCGGCGTGGTACACGGGCATCAATGCCGCGACCATCGCGGTGCTGCGCGACGACCTGCCCGCGGCGCGGCGCATCGCCGCCGAGGTTCGCGATCTCTGCGGCGCGCTGCCGGAATCGCCGTCCGCCGCCCGCGACTACTGGCTCGAGGCCACGCTCGGGGAGGCGGCGCTCATCCTCGGCGAGCGCGACGACTCGCAGGCCCACTACGCGCGGGCCGCGGCGCTCGCGGCGCATCACTACGGAGACCTGGCGAGCACGCGCCGGCAGGCGGAGCTCCTCGCATCGCGCCTGCCCGGCAACCATGACGACTGGATCGCCCGGACGCTCGAGATTCCGCCGGTGGTCATGTACACCGGGCACATGATCGACCATCCGGCGCGGCCCGTGCCGCGCTTCCCGGAAGGGCTGGAAGCGGCGGTGGCGGCCGCGATCCGCCGGCGGCTCGAGGCGATCGAGCCCCTCGCGGCCTACGGCTCGGCCGCCTGCGGGTCCGACATCCTGTGTCTCGAGGCCATGCGCGAGCTCGGCGGCGAGACGCACATCGTGTTGCCATTCCCGCCGGCCGAGTTCCATCGCGTCAGCGTCGATTTCGCGCCCGGCGGATGGAGCGAGCGATTCGAGCGCGCGCTGGCCGCCGCGACCAGCGTCACGATCACGAGCGAGCACCGGGCCCGCGGCAGCACCGCCACCTTCGATTACGCCAACTTCGTGCTGACGGGCATGGCGCGCCTGCGTGCCGAGGTCTTGCGCACGGACCTGCACGGCCTCGTCGTCTGGGACGGCAGTCTCGGCGGGCGTGCCGCAGGCACCGGCTCGCTCGCCCGTCTGTGGCAATCGCAGGATGTGGCCTTGGACGAGATCAACCTCAAGGAGTTGGCCGGCGCCGCCGCGGCGGCGCCGGAGCGCGCCGAGGCGCCGGCGGAGGACGATCGACTGCCGGCCGAATTCACCCATGAGCTGCGTGCCATGCTGTTTGCGGACACCGTCGGCTACAGCGGCCTGAGCGAGGATCAGACCCCGAGCTTCGTCAAGGAATTCCTGGGCGCGGTCGCCGACCTCAGCACGCACGCCCGGCATCGGCCGGAGCACGTCGAAACCGCGGGCGACGGACTGTACATGGTGTTCGGGAGCGCGCGCGATGCCGCCGACTTCGCCCTCGAGCTCAACCAGCTCATCGGCGAGACCGACTGGGGCGCGCGCAATCTCCCGGCGCTCAACATCCGCATCGCCCTGCATTGCGGTCCCGTCTACTGCGGCCGCAACCCGCTGACCGGCGCGCCCCTGTATACCGGCCCGCACACCAGCCGCACCGCGCGCATCGAGCCGATCACGCCGCCCGGCCAGGTATACGCCAGCAGCGCCTTCGCCGCGGTGGCCGCGGCGCTCGATGTGCATGGGCTCAGCATGCAGTACGTGGGCAGGATGCCGCTCGCGAAGAGCTACGGCCTGCTCGGGCTGTACCACGTCAACCGCAAAGGCAAGGAAGGGTAGGGAAGGCGCGGAGTCGAACGAGCTCAGGCGTGTGCGCGCGTCCTCAGCCGCTGCGAGATCACCTGCATGATCTGCAGCGCGAAGCGCGGCGTGATCTCAACCAGGCGCAGGAAGCGCTTTTCGTCGATGGCGGCGAGCCGGCACGATGTCGCGGCCACTGCGGTCGCGCTGCGCGCTTGGTGATCGATCAGCGCCATCTCGCCGAACACGCTGCCCGCGCCCACGTGCTCGACGACCTTGCCGTTGAGCACGATATCGACGGTGCCTTCGACGACGGCAAACATGCAGTTGCCCGCATCGCCCTCGCGGAAGATGGTGTCATCCTGGTTGAACAAACGTATGTCCGGCTCTCGGCTCAGAATCTCGAATGTCGGCATCGGGTCGGCGATCCCTTGGCGCTCGCGAAACTGGGTTGGTGCGCGAAACCAGGTTGGTGAAGGTCGCGATATTAGAGCAAAAGCAGCGGCGCGATCATCGGCGTGGATCGACCCCGGGCGAGATTTAGGCGCGAGACTGCCGCTGAGCCAAAGCTGCGGCTGCGAGTCACACGTTTGTAACAAACGTGGTTGTAACGAACGTTGTGCGCTCCCGAGCGAACTGCTAGAATTGTTTTTGTTAGCTAAACCAATAAGTTATCACAACCTTGCAAGGTCGAGCTCGCGACTGGACGCTCGACATTCCGCTCCGCCCACTCGAGGTTGTCGTTCAGGTCTCAAGGCTAGGTGGCAGAGTGGTCATGCAGCGGCCTGCAAAGCCGTGTACGCCGGTTCGATTCCGACCCTAGCCTCCACAACCCTTTTATCGTGGATACAAACTTGACTTGAGGCCTTTCCAACGCTTTGACCGACAAGGCGCATGGCTTGCGCTGAACGCGGCTTCGCGATCGTCATCCTGTCGAAGTAGGATTGGGGGACAGGAATCAGGAGGCTTTCGCCGATGCCGCTCAACTCACCTTCGGTCACGATGGACGACGTACTTGCCGCCCGCGCGCGCATCGGCGACAAGATCCGCCGCACGCCGGTGCTCACCAGCTCCACTCTGGACGGCCTCGTCGGCACCCGCGTGCTCCTCAAGTGCGAGAACTTCCAGCGTGCCGGGGTGTTCAAGGCGCGAGGTGCCTTCAACGCCGTGTTCTCGCTGACCGACGCGGAGGCGGGGCGCGGCGTCGTCACGAGCTCGTCCGGCAATCATGCGGCCTCGGTATCGCTCGCGGCGCGCACGCGAGGCATCCAGGCCACCATCGCCATGCCGAAAATCGCGCTCGCCTCGAAGGTCGCGGCGGTGCGCCGCTACGGCGGCGAGATCGTGTGGGTGGAGGGGAAGGACGCGGTACCCACGTCGGAGGAATACGATGCCACGGTGGCGCGCATCGAGCGCGAGACGGGCGCGGCAACGATCCATCCCTACAACGACCGGCGCACCATCGCCGGTCAAGCGACCTGCGCCTTGGAGCTGCTCGAGGACCACCCAGAGCTCGATCTCGTGCTGGCGCCGGTGGGCGGCGGCGGTCTGCTCGCGGGAACCGCCGTGTCGGCAAAGGCGCTCAACCCCAAGGTCCGTGTCGTGGGTTGCGAGCCCGCGATGGCCGACGACGCGCAGCAGTCCTTGCGTGCAGGCCGCATCGTTCCGCAGCTTGCGCCTCGCACCATCGCGGATGGCCTGCGAACGTCGCTCGGCGACATCACCTTCCCGCTGATCCAGCGGGGCGTCGACGATATCGTCACGGTGACGGAGGAGGGGATCCTGGCCGCCATGCGGCTGGCGTGGGAGGTGCTCAAGATCGTCATCGAGCCGAGCGGCGCGGTTCCGCTCGCCGCGTTGCTCGAGCGGCGCATCGCCGTCGAGGGCAAGAGCGTGGGCGTGATCGTGTCCGGGGGCAACGCGGATCTCGATCATCTGCCGTGGATCAAGCAGCCCTAGAACGAAATCTTCACCCCGCCGAAATACGCCCGCGGCATCGCCGGGCTCTGAAAGCGCGGATCGACGTCCGGGTCGCCGAACTGGCCGTCGGCCGGCACGCCCGGGGCGCCGACGCCCGTCGGATCGCCCAAGATCCCGAACGTCGAGTAATGACGATCGAACAGGTTCTGGATGTTGGCGAACAATTGCACGTGCCGGCCGAGCTGATACGACGTGCGCAGGCTCGCCACCGAGTAGCCGGGCAATTCAGGATTCAGGTTGGCCTCATCGCCGCGATAGAAAGAGGGCCCGACGTAGCTCCAGGTGCCGCCGACCGACCACTGCGGCAGGACCCGCACGTCCGCGCCGAGCTTCACGCGGGTCTTCGGGATCAGCGGCAACTCGTCTCCGACGCTCACCTGAATGTTGCCGTTGGCGTCCTGGAACGGATTGGCGGGCGAGGGCTCGAGCAGCGGCGAGCGGAAGGTCGCCTTGAGGTAGCTGTATTGAAAATAGGCGGAGAGCCTATCGAGGTCGTAGGTCAACGCGAGGTCGCCCCCCTCGCGGCGCGTCGACCCGACATTCTGGAAAAAGCCGGATGCAATCGAGGTCGAGATGCCGTAGATGTCGTTCTCCGAGTTCGTGCGATAGACGCTGAGGTCCCAGCCGAGCTTGCCCATGCCTGCGTCGGACACGGTGCCGCGCGCGCCGACCGCCACGGTTTTCGCGACGACCTGTTTCAATGGCGGATCGGAAGCCAGGTTCGTGGGCAAAAGACAGGGCGCGGCCGGATTGGCGCACTCGAGCTCGCTGGCGGTGGGAGCGCGATTGTTGATGGCATAGTCGCCATACAGGGTCAGCGCGGGAAGCAGTCTGTAGGTGAAGCCCGCCGACGGGTCGAAGTGGGTGTAGCGGTTGTTGCCGTCGAGCGCGGTGCCGCCGCGATCGGCGAGGATCACCTTGGCGATGTTGTAGCGGCCGGTCGCGGTCACGGAGAGGCCGTTCGTCACGTCGAAGGTGTCGGTCAGGAACACGCCGTAATACTTGGTGTCGGCGCTCAGATCGACCGGAGTCGCGCTGCTGTCGACGCCCTCCGGGGTCGCGACGAAATACGGCGATGGCAGCACCGACAGCGTCGCATCGATCACCCCGAGCCACGTTCCGGAGAAGAAATCGGTCGTGGACGTGTCCGCGGTCGCGCCGACCGCGAACGAATTGCCATGACCGAGGATCTTCTCGGTGCTGGAGAGCTGCAGCGATCCGCCCCAGGTCTGCGAATGGATATCCTCGTAGTCGTTCTGACCGATGATCGTGGCGCCGCCATGGGTGATGTCCGGGATGTGCTGGCCGGCGGTGTCGGTCAGCACGTAGTCGCCGTCGCAGAGGAGCCCGGGCGCGACGCTGTCATCGCATGCGGCGTAGTCGGAATTGTCGCCGTTCGCGACCGTCTGCCGGTAGTTTCGGAAGTACGCCACGCCGGCGAGGCTGGTCCGCGGCGTGAAATTGTAGGCCGTGTTCAGCGTGAACATGTCGAGGTTGTTGATGTTGTTCTGCGGCCCCGTGAACACGTTCTCGGAGCTGATCGCGAGCGACTGCACCGGCGCGGCGCCTTGCCCGTAGAGGCGATTGTTGCCCCGGGAATAGCTCAAGTCCGAGGTGATGGAATCGGTGTGGAAGCTCAGGTCCAAATAATATTGACGGATGCGGTCTTGCGCGAAGTGGCGCCAGCCGCCCTCCTTGAGCGTATTCACCGCGACATACGCTCCGAGTCTGCCGTCGTTGACGCCGTACTCGGCTTGCGCCTGGCGCTGATTGAACGAGCCGCCGGACGCCGTGGCGTCGAATCCCGTGAAGGTGAAGCCGTTCTTCATGGTGACGGTCGCGGCGCCGCCGAGGGCGTTCAGGCCGAATACGGAGGTCGCGCTGAGCACGTCGATGCGATCGATGGCCACGTCCGGGATGAGGTCCCAGTTGACCGTGTCGCCGAAGGCTTCGTTGATGCGCACGCCATTTTGATAGACGGCCATCCCCTGCGGCGTGCCGAGGACGGGGGACGCCTCGAAACCGCGCACCAGCACTTCGGGTTGAAACGGATCGGCGAGGGTGTCGTTGAAGTTGACGCTGCCCACCTGCTGGTCCAGGGCACCCAGCACGCCGGCGGCGCCATTGCGGGTCAGGTCGCTCGATCGCAACGTCTGGATGTTGCCGGGAACCTTGTCCTTGTCGATCTTGAAGCCCGGGACGGGGCTGACGCCGACCACCAGGATCTCCTGCAGGGCGGGCGGCTGCCGCGCGGCGGGCGGATTGGCGGCGCTGTCCGCATCCGTGCCCGCATCGGCGGTAGCCGCTCGGGCCGCAGGCGCGCAAAGTGCTGCCGCGACCAGCCACGGGAGCCCCGCGACCCGCATGGTCGTCATGGGTCCCGCAGCCCGTATCGTCGCCATCGGGTCGAAGCGCATCGTGTTGTCTCCCTGGAATCCTGCAGCACGAAGAGCCTAGCGATGCGCGTCGTCGCAGGTCACCGGCTGGAAGCACGACGTGGCGGTGAATTCCTCCCGAAGATGACGCGTGGCCGTCCCGGCCAGACCGGACGGTTTCCCGCCAGAGAGGCGCCGCGGCGGGCGCGGACGCGGGACCGTCTCCCGAGAGACATCGGGAAGATTTCCCGATGTGAGCTAAAGAGCCGAAAATCCCTGCGGATCCGGCTAGACCGATGCGCGCGGGTGTCTAGACTTCGACCAATGACTCACTCGACGATACGGGCGGCGGCGCTGGCCTCGGTGGCCGCTGCGCTCATCGCACTCATGGCAAGCTCGGTGCACGCAGCCGCGACCGGCGGCGCGGACGCCGAGGCGGGGAGCGATACTGACGCCGACGTACAGAAGCCGCGCAACGCCGCAACCGCGACGGAGCTGCCCCAGGTAGTGGTCATCGGCAACACGCCGCTCGCGGGACTGGGGCTCCCTCTCAATCAGATCCCCGGCAACGTCCAGACGGGCGATAGCCGGGACATGCGCAATCAGCAGACGTTGAGCATCGCGGACTACCTCAACAGCAACTTCAGCGGGATCAATGCGAGCGCGAGCGCGGACAATCCCTTCCAGCTCGACATCAACTACCACGGGTTCACGGCCTCTCCGTTGCTGGGGACACCGGAAGGCCTGTCGGTCTACGTGGATGGCGTGCGGGTCAACGAATCGTTCGGCGACACGGTCAACTGGGATTTGATTCCGCAGTCGGCGATCTCCACGGTGACCTTGATGTCGGGATCAAACCCGGTGTTCGGCCTCAATACTCTGGGGGGCGCCTTGTCGATCCGCACCAAGAGCGGCCACGACGATCCGGGCACGGAGCTCGAAGCCTATGGCGGATCCTTCGGCCGCCGCGCCTTCGAGGGGGAGACCGGCGGGGAGCTGGGGAATTTCGACTACTTTCTCACGGGAAATTACTTCGACGAGAACGGCTGGCGCGACAACTCGCCGAGCCGGGTCTATCAGTTGTTCGGCAAGGCCGGCTGGCAGAACGATCGAACGGATCTCGACCTGAGCTATACCTATGCGGACACCAGCCTTTATGGCAACGGCGCAGTGCCGATGAGCATGCTCGACTACCGCCGGCAGGCGAGCTACACGCCGGACTACACCGAGAACCTCATGAGCTTCGTGAACCTGACCGGCACGCAGTTCCTGACCGACAACGTGCTGATCTCGGGGAACGCCTACTACCGCCACCTGACGACGAGCGCGATCAACGGAAACGTGAACGACAGCTATCTGGACGACGGCTACGGGGGACCGCCTCTCGACTGCTCGGCGGCGGGGGCGAGCCGGGCCGCGCTGTCTTACTGCCTGCCGGGCCAGAACGCGACGTCGCAGCTCACCCAGAACACGCGAGGCATCGGCGCGCAGGTCACCGACTCGCACGATCTCTTCGGCCGCGCCAATCAGGCGGTGATCGGCATGGATTACACCAACTCTTCCGATCGCTTCGCCCAGCAATACCAGTTCGGGTCCCTGTCTCCCGACCGGCTGCTGATCTATCAGGCGAGCCCGCTCAACGATGAGACCGTCATCGCGCTCGGCGGCAGCAACAAGATCTACGGCGCGTATTTCACGGATACGTTCTCACCCAGCCACGAGCTGCATTTCAACGTGTCGGTGCGCTACAACCGCAATACCGAGACGCTCGACGGCTACAGTGTCGACACCGACGTGAGCGATTTCGGGTCGGGCTTCGATCAGGCGAGCGCGCTTTCGGGCGATCACACGTTCAGCCGCGCCAATCCCGCCTTCGGATTCACGGTGACGCCGAGCGATACGCTGACGCTCTATGCCAATTACAACGAGGCGAGCCGCGCGCCGACGGTCATCGAGCTCGGCTGCGCGAATCCCGCGGCGCCATGCGGCCTCCCCAATGATTTCGCCAGCGATCCGGCGCTCGCGCAGGTGGTGGCGCGCACGGTCGAGGTCGGCGTGCGCGGCGGTACCACGGACAAACGGCTGCTGTGGAGCGCGGACGTGTTCCACACCGTCAACGACAACGACATCCAGTTCGTCGCCACCGCGGCGAACGCCGGCTACTTCGCCAACGTGGGCAACACGCGCAGGCAGGGAATCGATCTTGGAATCGGCGGCACGGAGGGCGCGCTCGACTGGCATCTGACCTACAGCTACGTGGATGCGACATTTCAGTCGAATTTCGAGGTCAGCGCCGAATCGAACAGCACCGCCGACGCGGATGGCAACATCGAGGTGCGGCCGGGCGACCGGATTCCCTTGATTCCGCGACATACGGGCCGCCTGGTTCTGACCTACGCGCTGACCGACCGCTTCAGCGTCGGCGGCAACCTCATCGCGGCCTCGGGCGCGTTCCTCCACGGCGATGAGAACGACGCCGACCGGGCGGGAGGAACCAATGGGGAGGGCGCCTTCATCGCCGGCTCGGGCTGGATCCCGGGCTACGCGGTCGTCAACCTGCAGGGCAGCTATCATGTGACCCGGCGGGCGGAGCTCTTTGCCAATCTCGCGAACCTGTTCGACAAGCGGTATGCCACCGCCGGCTTCCTGACCAGCAATTCCTTCAACCCGAACGGAAGCTTCATCGCCGACCCGGGTGGATGGACCAACGAGAACGCGGTCGCGCCGGCCGCGCCGCGCGCCGTATGGCTGGGGTTACGCATCCGCTTCGACTGATGCTGCATTGCGACATCGACGGATCTTCGCCTACCATACGGACTTATGGCGGAAGACCCTTCGAACTTGATCAACCTTCGCGCGGCAAGCCCGCCTGAGGCGTTCGACCTGCGGCACGTCGGCAGCCATCCCGATCACTGGTACCCGCTCGCCTGGTCCGATGAGCTCAGGACCGGCAAGACCCTCGCCCGGCGCTTCGCCGGCGACCCGATCGTCCTCTATCGAGGCTCGAGCGGGAAGGTATTCGCGCTGGAGGACCGCTGCGCGCACCGGCAGGTGCCCCTGCACTTGGGTGTCGTCAGCGGCGATGAGCTCAAGTGCCACTACCACGGCTGGGTCTACAACTGCGCGGGCAAGTGCGTGAACGTGCCGTATCTGGGCAACGAGCGGATGCCCACCGGGGTCAAGAGCTACCCCGCGCGCGAGATCGACGGGCTGATCTTCGTGTTTCCAGGCGATCCGGCGCTCGCGGAGGCGCGGCTCCCCGGGAGCCTCGGATCCTCGCAACGCCGCGACTACAAAACGCGGCGCCTCAATCGCGAGGTCGCCTGCCACTACACGTTCATGCACGAGAACCTCTTCGACATGAACCATCAGTTCATGCATCGGAAGCAAATGGGCTCGATCCGCGCGCGCTGCCTCGGCAAGGCGCATGGCGATGACTGGGCTCAGGTGGAATATTCCTTCAGCCGCACCGGCGGCAAGCCGTCGGTCGGCGAGCAGGTCATCGTCGATCTGATGCGCAAGCGCGGCGAGGCCAAGAAGGACTTCTCCGACTACATGCGCATTCGAACCGATTACCCCCGGCAGAGTCTCAAGGTTTGGGTCGGCCGCGACATCAAGCCCACGGATGATCCGGTCCTCGATGTCTGGCTGGCCTACACGCCGCTCGATGCCGAGCAGCGCACGAATCGGACCTACGGCTACCTGTCGGTGAAAAAGCCGAAGTTCCCGGCCATCATCCACATGGTGTGGCCGTTCGTCACCTGGTTCACCGAGAACATCTTTCGCGAGGACAAGGAGATCGTCGAGTTCGAGCAGCAGGCTCACGACGCGCAGGGCGCGGACTGGAACAACGAGGTGTTTCCGCCGATCCGGGATCTGCGCGGCGTGCTCGCGCGCTGCGGCCGATCGACCGAATAGAGCCGAACATCTCCAGGAGCCGCTCTCATCGCCATGTCCTGTCCCGAACCGATCAGCGTGGCTGCCGCAGCGGCCCAGAGGCCCTGGGACGCACGGCTCGCGCGCCGGCTGGTGCTGCCGCTCAAGAATACCCGCGTCACCCCCAATCACTTGACCACGGTGCGCCTCCTGGTCGGAATCGGCGCCGCCGCCGCGTTTCTGCCGGGCACCTATTCCTGGTCGAACCTCGCCGCGGTGCTCTTGATCCTGTCCAACTTTCTGGATCACACGGACGGTGAGCTCGCCCGGATCAGCGGCAAGGCCAGCCGTATCGGCCATGTCTATGACCTCGCGAGCGATGCGCTCGTCACGATCCTCCTCTTCATCTCGATCGGGATCGGCGTGGGGGCGAGGGGTGACCTGGTCGGCCGGTTTCCGCCCGCGGCGCTCGGAGCGATCGCGGGCGGTGCCGTCGCACTCATCTTCTACATGCGCATGCGCATCGAGGACATGGCCGGCAAGGCGGCCAGTCAGCAGGCTGCGGTGGGAGGATTCGAGACCGAGGACGTGCTCTACCTCCTGCCGCTGGTGACGGTCGCCGATGCGCTGACGTCTTTCCTGACGGCCGCGGCGCTGTGCGCCCCGTTGTTTGCCGTGCGGGTCGCCTTCGATTATCTCAAAGTGCTGCGCCGTCAGGACGCGCAGGAGCGACGCTAGATGGGGGGCTCGGCCACATCGCGGAGCACCTGGCTCGGGCACCGGGGCGCCGCGCCGTCGCCGGCGAGCTCCCTTGCCCTGGAGCGATTTCAGCTGCCCGAGCTGCGCCAGGAGTTCGACGCCCAGGGATCCTTCGTCGCACGTCAGGAATTCCTGCCGCCGGCGGTGACCACGGCGTTGATCGGTGCCGCCGAGACGCTCGCGCCCGCGATCCACCGCAACTATCTGCCGGGGCACAAGCAGGGCGGCAGCATCAGCCGCCATGTGATCGATCGGCACGCGCCCGCCATCGCGGAGCTCTACCGCTCGCCGGCGCTGATCGACTGGCTGAGCGCCATCGCCGGCGAGCCCCTGCAGCTATCGCCGCGCGACGATCCGCACGCCTATGCGCTCTATTACTACACCCGCGCGGGCGACCACATCGGCTGGCATTACGACACCTCTTACTACCGCGGCCGCCGTTACACCCTGTTGCTCGGGGTGATCGATGAGTCCGCGTGCCGCCTGGACTACGAGCTGCATACGCGCGAGCGGGGCGCGGCCGTCATCAGGGGATCGACGCAGATCGCGCCGGGCGGATTCGTGTTCTTCGATGGCGACAAGCTGCGCCATCGCATCAGTCCGCTGGAGGAGGGCGGCCGGCGGGTCTCGTTGACCTTCGAGTACGTCACAGATCCTGCCATGCATCCGTGGCGGCGGGTGATCTCGAACTTCAAGGATGCCGTGGCCTACTTCGGACTGTCCCAGGTGTTCGGCAAGCCTGGGTGAAACGCAAGGCCGCCGCCTGGGCGCTGACGCTCGGCGTTCTGCTGTTCGTCGGAATACTGGCCTCGCAAGGGCTGCCCGCCGTCCTGTCCACGTTGGCGCTCGCCGGCTGGGGAATCCTCGGCGTCGCGCTGTTTCACCTGGTTCCGCTCGCCCTCGATGCGCTCGCGATCCGCGTGCTGTTCGGCGTCACGCGGATTCGCGGCACGCTGCGGGACGCCGTTCTGACCCGCTGGGCCGGCGAGTCCGCGAACAGCTTGATGCCCGCGGGTCAGCTCGGGGGCCCGGTGCTCATGGCGCGGCACCTCGCGCAGCGGGGGTACCCGATGGCGGATGCCGCCGCGGCCATCACCGTGAGCACGACGCTGCAGACCTTCGCTCAGATCGCCTTCGCGCTGCTCGGGATCCTCTTGCTCGGAGCGCACGCCGGAC
Organism: Steroidobacteraceae bacterium; assembly: GCA_036268215.1. Taxonomy (GTDB): domain Bacteria; phylum Pseudomonadota; class Gammaproteobacteria; order Steroidobacterales; family Steroidobacteraceae; genus Bog-1198. The sequence goes on along the minus strand of DATAUO010000049.1, from coordinate 1,315 downwards.
GCCTCGGCGAAAGCACTCTGCGCACCTCGAGCTTGATCGCAAGCGCCTTTCTCGCCATCCAGATCGGCGGTTTTTACTGGATTCAGCGGCGCGGATTCTTCAGCAAGATCACGCGCGTGGTGAGCCGCTTCGCGGCGAAGCGCGACTGGTCCCAATGGCTGGTGCGGGCGGCGGCCATCGATGAGGCGGTGGCGGCGGCTTACCGCCGTCCCGGGCCGGTGGCCGCAAGCTTCCTCTGGAGCACGGCCGGTTGGGCGGTGGGAACCGGGGAGGTGTACCTGATCCTGGCCCTCATCCGGCATCCGGTGAGCTGGACCGATGCGCTGCTGCTCGAGAGTCTGGGACAGGCCATTCGGGGGGCAGCCTTCGCGATCCCGGGCGCCCTCGGCGTCCAGGAGGGCGGTTATCTGCTGCTGGCGCCGATCGCGGGCCTCACGCCGGACGCGGCTTTGGCACTGTCGTTGGCGAAGCGCGCACGCGAGCTCCTGCTCGGGATCCCGGGGCTCCTCTACCTGCACCTCTACTCGCGCGCCAGAGCGGGTGCCGTGTAAAATCAGCTGTTTTTCCGCCGAAAGGTCCTCATGCGCGCCATCATTCTCGCGGCCGGCCGGGGTCTGCGCCTGCAGCAACCGGAAGACCAGCAGCTCCCCAAGTGCTTGTTACAGTTCGATGGCATGAGCCTGCTCGAGCGTCACCTGCGCATGCTCGAGGCTGCCGGCATCGACGAGGTGGTGCTCGCGCTCGGCTTTCGTCACGAGCAGGTCGAAGCGGAGCTGGACCGGCTGGCCTGGCGGCCGCGGGTCGAGATCGTGCTGAACCCCGGCTTCGAGCTCGGCAGCGTCCTGACCGTGCACATGGTCAGGGATGCGATGACGCGGGGCGGGGAGATCCTCCTGATGGATGCCGACGTGCTCTACGACGAGCGCATTCTACGCGCGCTCGTCGCGGGCAGCCGTCCGGTCAACCGCGTGCTCATCGACCGGGAGTTCGAAGCGGGCGACGAGCCGGTCAAGGTGTGCGTGCAGAACGGCGTGCCGGTGGAATTGCGGAAGAAGCCCGCGATCGATCTAAAGTATGACACCATCGGGGAGTCCATCGGCTTCTTCCGATTCGAGCCGGCGGGTGCGCGCAGGCTGGCCGATCTGGTTGCCAGCTACGTGCGGGACGGACGCTCGGACATGCCGCACGAGGAAGCGGTGCGCGATCTCATTCTCGAACGCACTCCGGTGGTCGAGGTCGTCGATGTCACCGGGTCGCCGTGGATCGAGATCGACTTTCGAGATGACGTGGAGCGGGCCGCCCGCGAGGTGTTGCC
>DATAUO010000048.1:0-6558 GCA_036268215.1 Steroidobacteraceae bacterium | reverse complement strand
CCTGGCCGCCCCCGAAATGGGCTCGATGTACTTCTCGCCCACCATGTGAAAATAGTGTTTCCCGCACAGCTTGCGGTCGGCTGGAATTCCGATGACGGCCAAGCGAGGCATGTTTAGTATATTAAACGTTGCGGCAGACGGCAGAGCGTCGCCAACGGGGTTATTAGACCATACCCCCACCACCTCGTCCCGGAAGCACACGCATATTTGGCTAAGATATAGGCATTTCCGCGACTTAGACTCGATTTGTGCACTGCAATATCGCGGCCCATCCCGCCCTTTGGCGCCTAGGCTCACAGGGCCCTGGACCTGTCAATAGCCATAAGATCCTAAACACCCGCAGCGCATAATCCACCCACGACCATGCGACTTAACCTCCCGGCCGCGCAGTCCTACTACACCTCATCGGTGGCGAGCTCCGCGACGCTGGAGCATCCGCTGCACCGCGAGCCGCTGCGGGGCGAGCTATCGGCCGACGTGGTCGTGCTCGGCGGCGGGATTGCCGGCTGCTCGACCGCGCTGCACCTCGCTCGGCGCGGCTACCGGGTGGCGCTCCTCGAGGCGCACTCGGTCGGCTACGGCGCGTCGGGCCGCAGCGGCGGCCAGGTGATCTTCGGCTTGGCTGCCGGCCAGCAGGCGCTCGCCGCGCAGGTCGGCCGGGATGACGCCCGGCGTCTCTTCGATCTGTCGATCGAGGCGCTCGAAGTCACCCGGGGACTGATCCGCGAGCACGCCATCGATTGCGACTACCGTCCGAATCACGTCCATGTCGCCACCAAGCCGCGGCATCTCATCGAGCTGCGCGACTGGGAGCGCGAGCTCAAGGACGAGTACGGATATGGGTCGGCGCGGCTGCTCGGCCGGGACGAGCTCGCGGCCCACGTCAAGAGCGACCGCTATCTCGGCGGTCTCATCGACCCCAACAGCGGGCACCTGCATCCGCTCAAGTTCACGCTAGGGTTGGCGCGTGCCGCGGAGGCGGCGGGCGCGAAGATCTTCGAGCGCTCCTGCGTGTTGCGCTACGAGGGTGGCCCGAAGGTCGCGGTTCACACCGCGGTGGGGACGGTGCGCGCCGACCACCTCGTTCTCTGCGGCAACGCCTACATCGGAGCCGTCGCACCGGCGCTCGCGCGGCGCATCCTCGGCGTCGGCACCTACATCATCGCCACGCGGCCGCTCGGCGCCGCGCAGGCGGGCGAGCTGCTCCCGTCCAACGCCGCCATCGCCGACATCAACTGGATCCTCGATTACTTCCGCCGCTCCGCGGACGATCGGCTGCTCTTCGGCGGCCGCGTCAGCTACAGCGCCTTTCAGCCGCCGCGGCTGGCGGAATCGATGCGCCGGCGCATGCTGCGGATCTTCCCGAGCTTGCACGACGTCGAGGTGGAATATGCCTGGGGCGGGTTCCTCGACATCACCATGAGCCGTGCACCGAACTTCGGCCGGCTCGCGCCCAACGTCTACTACCTGCAGGGCTTCTCGGGTCACGGGATGTCGCTCACCGGACTTGCCGGCAAGCTGGTGGCCGAGGCGGTCGCCGGCACGGCAGAGCGCTTCGATGTGTTCGCGCGCATCCCTCACCGGGATTTCCCCGGCGGCCCATTGTTCCGGCGGCCGTCGCTGGTGCTGGCGATGCTGTACTACCGGCTCAAGGATTTGCTGTAGCGGGCACTCTCCGTTGCACGATACTTACCGACCAGATCACTAGTGGGTGAACCTGGCGACGCTGAACGCGACGGCAACGATCGTGCCGACGGTCCATCTTGTGATTCGAGTTTCCGCCTCCAGAATCTCGCCTCCAATCCCTGCCATATCTTTCTTCGTGGAGGCCGCCAGCTCCGCAATATCCGCTTTCGCGGATGCGCCGAGCACCGCGAAATCTGCTCTGAGCTCAGCGAGATCCGCCTTGGTGCGAGATGCGGGCCGATCGCCGCCAGTGCGGCCACGGAAGCGCGAAAAATGCAGCGCCCGGCGCTACTTGAGCCCCGGCTGCTCCTTGCCGAAGCTCGGCACGAACTTCTGGCCCGTGTCGACCAGCGTCACGGAGTTCAAGCTGCCGCCGTGGGATCCGTCGCGCAAGGGGCTGATCACCGCGCTCACCCGATCACCGGGCTTGAGCGAGTTGCGCGTCCAGCCGCTGCGGGTCAGGACGCCCGGGCTCGTGGTCTCGAGCGACCACTCCTGCGGCGCGCCCCCGCCATCCGGCTGCACCATGACCCACAGCACGACGTGCGGGTTGGTCCATTGGAACGCCTTGACGGTGCCCTTGAGCGTCAGGATCTTGGTGGGCTCGAACATCGCAAACGAGTGGTGCGCGCGCGCCGACGGAGCGAGCCCCACGAGCACCAGCAACGCCGCGGCCAGACCGCCCGCGACGGCACCGGCTCGCGCCAGCCGGCGAGATTCCGACCGCCTCCTCTCGCTTTCCACGTTGTTCACCCTGCGCCCCATCATTTGCCCTCGGACCCCACCGGCACGCCTTCATGAAACTTGACGGGGGCAAAGATCGAGTTGCCGTTCTTGTCGACCGTCTCGAGGAAAGCGCCCTGCGTGCATACGCCCTCGACGATCTCGTACTTGCGCGCGCGCTGGCGATAGTACTTTCGGGTCGTGGTCCATGGCTTGGTGAGCAGCTTCGCCGCCGTGATCTCGATATCGTCGGCAAGCGTATCGGGTCCGGCCAGGTGCAGGCGCTCGATGACGTGCATGTCGCCGTTGTTCGGCGCCCCAACGGCCTCGTTCACCGCAAGGTAGACCTCCGGAAGCACCGCGACGGTGTCGACCACGAGCGTGTCCTTGTCCCAATGCCCGACCGAGTTGCCGTGAAAGCTCGGGTCCGGATCGGGCGGGTGACCCCGGCCGTCGGTGTAGATGCGCCGCAACCGATTGCCGTCGCCTTCCCCGAGGAGCGTCACCCGGCCCGGCGTGAACAGCACCTCCATGGCGTTGTGCGAGATCAGCATCCAGCTCGGCATGCCGGTCGGAAAGCAGTGATCGATCACCGGGAACGGCCGTCCGGCAGCCTCCTCGGCATACATGTGCGCCATCTTCTTGGCAATCTCGGGTTTCCAGGGCGGCGGGTTGGTCTTCTCCTGCGCGTACTGGTCGCTCAAGACCGGCGTCCACACGCCGCTCCAATCCGGCAGCTTGGCAAGCGCCTGCCAATCCTGCGCCGTCGGCGGCGGATTGATGACGTCGGCATCGGCGGCGCGGAGGCCCGGCGCGTACCAGGCCGCGCCGAGCACCGCGGCCGCCAGCCAGGTTCGCGTGAAATTCCCGATGCGGTGTTCCATGCGCCGAGATTACCTCATGGCGCGCCCGCCTCGCCAGGGCGATGTCGGATCACGAAGCAACGGTGGATTCGTGCATTGCGCTCGAAGTCGAGCGGGATGGTCTCGGCACTGATGTCCTCGACGCCCAGGTCCGCAAGCGCGGCGGCATCGAGCTTGAAGCGCCGATGATTGGTCGAGAACACCAGAGTCCCGGCCGGGCGCATCAGCTTCATCGAGCGGCGAATCATTCCGACGTGATCCCGCTGGACGTCCAGCACGCCCTGCATGCGCTTGGAGTTCGAAAAAGTCGGGGGGTCGAGCAAGATCAGGTCGAAGCGCGCGCCCTCCGGCTCGCGAGCCGCGAGCCATTCCAGGCAATCGCCGCGATGCAGCTCGTGCCTGGGATCGTCGAAGCCGTTCAGACGCAGATTGTCATGGGCCCAGTCGAGATACGTGTTCGACAGGTCGACGCTCACCGTGCTGCGCGCGCCCCCGGCGGCGGCGTAGACGGTCGCACTGCCCGTGTAGCAGAAGAGATTGAGGAAATCCGCATCCCGGGCGGCGTCGCGCACCCGGGCCCGCACCAGACGGTGATCCAGGAAGAGCCCCGTGTCGAGATAATCGCGAAAGTTCACCCAGAGCTCGAGGCCGGCCTCGCGCACGACGAGGCGCGCGTCGTCGCCCGGGCCGCCAGCGGCCCTGCCAAGGCCGCCGGCGCCCCGGCCCTGTCGGCCGGCCGATCGCGCCGCGGCCCGCGCACCGCTCGCCCGCTTCTCGTACTGCGCATCGCCTTTTTGCGGCTTGCGCACGCGCGAGTGGATGCGCTCGAGAGGCACCCCGAGGACGTCCGGCAATACCGACAGCGCCTCGCGGCGACGCGCCCGGGCGCTCTCCAGGTCGACGGTCTTCGGCGGCGCATATTCCTGCACGTACACGTGGCCGTGCGGCGCGCCATAGAGGTCGATCGCAAAGGCGTATTCCGGCATGTCCGCGTCATACACGCGGTAACACTCGATGCCTTCGCGCGCCGCCCACTCGCCCAGCCGCTGCACATTCTTGGCGAGGCGGTTGGCGAACATCTGCGCACCCGGTCGGCCCGACCACGCGGCGCGCACTTCCTCGCGCGGCGCGGGCGTGCTTGCATCGTTCACGTCGAATCTCAACAGCCGGCACTCGATGGCGCCGTTGTAGAACCGATGCGCGCGCTTGGCATGCAGCCCGAGGGCCTTGCCGAGCGGGGCGTTGCCGGTGAGCACGGCCGCCTCCCAACCCGAGAAGCGCTCCTTGAGGACGCTGCCGAGCTCCGTGTACAGCTCCCGCAGCTCGGAATCCGTCCCGAGGCGCTCTCCATAAGGCGGATTGGTCACCACCAGGCCGGGCTCGCCGCGAGGCCGCGTCACATCGCGCAGCGCGCGCTTCTCGACATGGATCCATTCGCCGAGGCCGGCGGCCGCGGCGTGCGCGAGCGCCACGCGCACCGAGTCGGCATCGATGTCGGAACCGACGATGCATCGCCGCGGCGTGCGCGCGGCACGGCGCTCGCGGGCCTGCGAGCGCAGGGTTTCCCAGAGCGCCGCGTCATGGGCGCGCCAGCCGTTGAAGCCGAAGTAGTCGCGGTCCAGCGCGGGAGCCGCGTCGGCGGCGATCAGCGCGGCCTCGGTGAGGAAGGTGCCCGACCCGCACATCGGATCGAGCAGCGTGCCGCCGCGCTCGTGGATGCCGGGCCAGCCTGCGCGCAACAGCACCGCGGCCGCCACGTTCTCCTTGACCGGCGCCCGTCCGCCTTCGATGCGATATCCGCGCCGATGCAGGCTCTCGCCCGAGAAGTCCAACGAGAGGAGCGCCGTCGGGCCCTCGACGTGCAGATGCAAGAGGACGTCCGGCCGCTCCGGCTGGACGCTCGGCCGCTCGCCGGTTGCCTCGCGCAGGCTGTCGCAAACGGCGTCCTTCAGGAGCTGAGAGCCATAGATGGTATGGCGGATGACGGCATTGCCGCCGGTGCAATCGCAGGCGAGCGTCGCACCCGGCCGCAGGTGCTCGCGCCAGTCGCGGCGGCGCACGGCCTCATAGAGATGGTCGGTCGAATCCGCGGGGATGGAGCCGAGGCTCAGGAGCACCCGCGTCGCCGCGCGCGACCAGAGACAGGCTCGATAGCCGACCTCCAGGGTTCCCTGGAACTTGACGTCGTGGCTGCGCTCCTTGATGTCGGTCGCGCCGAGGTGCGCCAGTTCCTCGGCGAGCACCGACGAGGCGCCGACAGGCGCCGTCGCGATCCAGTAGCGAACGTCCTCGGTCACTCTTGATCCAAGCTCACGAAATCGGGCGCCGCGGCGGCGCTGAGGTCGATCCAATCGACCCTGGGGTGCTTGGCGAGATACCGCACCAGTATCCGGTAGATGTCGGCGTCGAATTCCGCGTCCGATTCTCGCGCCGCCAGTGCGGCGAGCTCCTCTTCCGTTCGCGCCGTGCCGACGTAGACCCAGCGATCGATGACGTGCAGGTCGGTGGCGGGTCCGAATTCCGGCGCCCCGCCCCACGGCGGCCGCTCGCGAAGCGCGATCCGTCCGGGAAACGGCCACGACTTGAGCTTGAGCGAGGCGAGCGCGAGACGCGTGCGCATGTCGTGCAGGACCGCGGGCTCCTTGCCGATGCAGGCGCCCTTGCACTTGCCCATCGGGTGCGCGAAGCAGCAGCCCTCGCCCGCCTCGAGCCCCAGCACCTTGAGGCAAAGCCCCCGCGCGCGTGCAATCTCCGTCAGCGCCCGGCGCGCGTCCTTCTCGGAGTGAAACAAACCGAAGCATTGCATGAGCTCGCCGCGGTCGAGACCCGCGATCGGCACGGCCTCGACCTTCGCGCGGGCGCGCAGCGTGTGCGCTTCGCCGCCCTGCCTGGCGCGCCGGTTGCGCCGCGGATTGCCCGCGTTGATCCACCGAGCCTGCAGCAGCAGCGCACCGAGCGGGCCAGCCGTCTCCACCCAGTCGAGGCGGCGGACCTCCTCGGCAAGGCGCCGGCGGTCCGCGTCCTTGTGACCGGTGCCGAGTTGGCCGCAGACTCCGGTGCGCAGCGAGTCGCTCTTGCCGACGTACAGGAGCGCATCCTCCGCGCCGAACAATCGATAGGCACCGTGCCCCTCGGGCAGCTCGTCGGCGAGGTCGGCGGGCAATTGCGGCGGCAGCTCGCGGGCACCGATTGCGCCCTCCACCGCCTGGGCGAGCTCGGGTCCGGGCAGCTCGCCGCGCAGCTTCATCCAGAAGTCGCGGATCACCCGCGCATCGCCGAGCGCGCG
>DATAUO010000047.1:0-6617 GCA_036268215.1 Steroidobacteraceae bacterium | reverse complement strand
ACCGACTCCAGCGTTCCGCGGAAAGCCCTAGATGACAGCAGACTTTTTCGGGGCTACTCTCAGAGCGAGTCTCGTACGCTCTAGGAGAAGAGTGACCATGGCAAAGAAAAGCAAGTCGAAGAAGCGTTCGGCAGCAAGACCCAAGAAGCGCGTCGCGAAAAGGAAGGGCCGCGCCGCAAAGGCCAAGGTAGTCGCCAAGAGGGCCGGCAAGAAAGTCGCGAAGAAAGCAGCCCCCAAGAAGACGGGCCGGAAGGCGGCGCCGAAGAAGGCGGCCCGGAAGGCGGCGCCCAAGAAGGCGGTAGCCAAGAAGGCGGTCGCCAAGAAGTCGGCGCCGAAGCCGGTGGTCGCGGCGAAGCCCGCGTCGCCGCCGCCCAAGGCCGTCGCTGCACCCAGGCCCGTCGCTGCGCCGAAGCCCATGGCAGCGCCGAAGCCGGCTGCCGCCGCGCCCAGGGCGGCTCCGGAACCCATGTCTCCGCCTGCCCCGGTCGTGGCGCCGACGCCTGAGGCGCCGATGCCGGGTACCACGGAGCCTTTGGCGTTCTAGACGCGCAGCAGCCCCGGGAGCGGGCGTGCGTCGTTGCTGTCCGGAAATATCCGGGCGGCGAGGGTCTTTGCGTCGACGCGCAGGTGCTCGTCGAGGACGCCTTTGAACACGCTGCGCAGGTCCAGGGTCGGCCTGAGATCGCGGTTGTCGAGCAGCGCCGCCCGTCCGAGCCCGGGCCAATCCGCGATCACGCGGCCGCCGCGCACCGCGCCGCCGAGGAGAAATGCGCAGGCGCCGGTGCCGTGATCGGTGCCGCGCGTGCCGTTCATGGCCGCGGTGCGGCCGAACTCCGTGACCACGAGCACCGCGGTCTGCGGCCACAACGACCCTAGCTCATCGGCAAGCGCGCGCAGACCGGCGTCGAGGCCGGCCAGGCGCTGGGCGAGCGTGCCGTTGGCCGCGCCCTGGTTCGCGTGCGTGTCCCACCCCGTTGCCTCGATGACCGCCACCTCCGGGCCGCCCTCGCTTCGCATGAGCGTCCCCGCCATCCGCGCCACCGCGGTGACCCGGTCCGGCGCGCGGCCCTTGGGTGCCGAGGTCGCCGCCTCGCCCTCGGCGAGCTTACCGGTCTCGACCGCCTCGCTCAGTCGTGCGGACAGCCACTCGTCCTGGGAATAGAGGTCCGCGAGACGCGTCAGCAATTCTTCGTCGACGTCCGGCAGGGTTTGCGGCGATTTCGAGATCACCGGCTGATCGCCGCGCAAGATGAGCGGCACGTTTTGACTGATCGCCACGGCACGCTCCGCGCGCGTTCCGCGGGCCGGCAGATTGGCCAGCGCGCGGTTCAGCCAACCGTCCGCGGTGCCGCTCGGTTTGGTCAAACCGTTCTCGAGCACGTTTTGCCCGTCGAAGTGCGAGCGGTCGCGGTAGGGCGATGCGACGGCATGGAACACGACCAGTTCGCCGCCGGCATATCGCTCGTGTAGAAAGCCGAGCGATGGGTGCAGCCCGAAATTCCCGTCGAGACGCAGAGCACCGTCAGTCGTCCCGGGCGCGGCAATCGCCAGCTCGCGCCGCAGCGGCGCATATGCGGGATCCGCGAGCGGGGGTACCGCCGCGAGCCCGTCGAGGGCGCCGCGCAGGATGACGACGACCAGTCGCGCGCTCCCGCCGGTATGAGCGAACAGCACTCCCGGGAGCGCCGCGCCGGCCGCGAGCGCGCCGACTCCGTGCAGGAACACACGGCGCGTGAGCGGGGCTTGTATCGGTACCATGGCTACCTCCGCTGAAATTCGGGGCTCATCAGGAGAAGCGCCAGCGCCTGGGCGGGCGACGATGCGCGGCGCAGTGCGGCGGTGGTCCCGGGCCGCACGTAGCCGCCGAGGCTCGCGGCCGCAACGTCGGTCGGCTGCTGTCCACGCTCGAATCGCGCGGCCATTCGCGATGCCCATAGCACGCGGTGCATGAGTGCGTCCGAGCCGTCCCAGCCCTTGGCGGTGTCGGGCCAGCCCGCCGGAGAGCCCGGCGTGAATTGACGCTGGCCGAGCAGATCGAACGTGCGGATCATTTCCTGCGGATCGCGCGGCACGGCGTCGAGCGCCCGCAGCGTCGAGAAGACGAAGTCCTGCGGCGTCTTGTATTTGCGCATGTCGGCGTCCCAGCTCTGCGGGCACTCGATCAGCGCGGCGTAGACCCTCGGAAGATCCCCGCCCGACTTCAGGAAGGCCTGAGTCACGCGCTCCACGGCGGAGGACGGCGGGTCGTCGGCGATGAAATGCCGCACGAGCTTGGTGGCGATGAAGCGCGCGGTCGACGGGTGTGCGGCAAGATCCGCGAGCACCGCCGCTCCCTGCCGCACGCCGCTTTGCCGATAGGTCCTGCCCATGAAGGTCCTCGGGCCGGGCTCGTGCAGAGTGTCGCGAAAATAAAAGCGTCCGGGCACGCCGCCCGCCAGGCGGCCCTTGCCGCCGCCGATGGACCAGCCCGTGAGGATCTGCGCGAACGCCGTGACGTCGCCCTGCGTGTAGCCGCCGTGCACGCCGAGCGTGTGCAGCTCGAGGATCTCGCGTCCCAGGTTCTCGTTGATGCCGAACTCCCGTCGGGGTTTGGCCGCTGGATCCATGCGGCCCCACGACATCGCCGCGGCGCGCCGCGCGGCCGCCTGCGCGAGCTCCGAGTCCTTGCCGACGGAATTCTGGTTGTCGAGAAACTCGATCATCGCCGGGTGCTGCTCCGCCGCCATCAACAGATCGACGAAGCGGCCGTTGACGTGCGGGCGGACGGCCTCGTTCTCGAAGGTGCCGGCGACTCCGATCACCGCGCCCTTGTCCGCGGACACCGCGAAATGGTTGGTCCAAAAATGCACCAGGCGCTCCGCGAACGGACGCGTCGTCTGCGCGGCGCTCTGAGCGCGGGCGAGCACCTGCGCGCGATAATGCGGCAGATACGCATCGCGGACCGGATTGGAAGCCGCCGTCCCGCCGTCCGCCGCGGTCTCTTGCTTCATTTCGCGGCGCTGCTCGCGCGCCGCGGCCAGCTCGGTGAATATCCGATCCGACGGGGCGAGCGCGACATTCGAGGCGAGCTTCACGGGGCCCTGGAGCTGCTTCAAGAGCCAGGCACGAGGATCCGCGGCCGCGGCTGCGAATTCGCCCGGGCGCGCGCCAAGCCCGAAGCGAATCACGGTGATTTCCGTCTGGATCATGCGGGCATCAACGGTTGCGCCCCCGCGGCGGTTGACGTTGCGGCGCCGCCGAAGTGTGAGCCGCGGCGCAGTTCGACCCCGGCCGGCGCCGCTCGGTGACCGGGCAGCGGCTAGCGGGTCGGCGGCGGCTGAGCCGGGGGCGGTTGTCTCTCGATCTTCGGCAGCGAGGCATCGATGCTGGCCCAAGTCGGCGCCTGCGAGATCCAGATGGTCGCGGCCGGCCGGGCGTTCTCGCGATCGTCCAGGGTGCCCGCGCGCACGAAGACGAGGTGCGGCCGCTCCGCCGCGGCGCTGAACATTTGCGTGCCGCAGACGGGGCAGAAGCGGCGATGCATGGTGCTGCCGCTGTCGGCGATGCCGGTGAAGTCGCGCAGCTCGCCTTCAAATTGGACCGCATCGCTCGGAAAGCACACGTTGACGGTGCCGCTTCCCGCCGCGAGGTACTGGCAGAGCCGGCACCAGCAAACCCGCGTGGTGATCGGCGCGGCCGTGATTCGGTAGCGAACGGCACGGCAGAGGCAACCGCCGGTGATGATCATTCAGCCTCCTATTCGTGCGACAGCATGAAGCGCAGCGCAAACACGCAGGCGATCAACGCAATGACGACGTTGAGGCCGACTCCCACCTGGGTCCAGTACTTCGGCGGCACGACCTGTGGGTCCAGGCTCTTGACGACTTCGCGAAACTGTCGCGCCGACACCAGTGCGACCGCGGCGCCCAGCATCAGCAGCAGGACGCCGAGGGCCAGGGAGAAATTGCGTTGCGACACGGACTCCGGTTGATGCGCGACTATGCGCAGGAACAGGCCGAAGCGCTCGACCACGAAACCGAAGCCCATCAAGGCGATTGCGCTGCGCTGCCAGGCGAGCAGCGTGCGCTCTGCGGCGAAAAGTACCCGAGGATCCGCGGTGTAGGACATTGAGTTGCTCCGACGTGTGAACCAAGAAGGTCAGTCGAATCTGACATATCGATACGCGAGACACCGATCGCCCCTGCGCGGCACCATTTGCGACAATTCCTCGTGAGCAGTGTAGGAATAGTAACGATGCCTTACGCCCGATCCAAGCCGGCGCTCCGCGACGACGAGGAGGCCGCACTTCCTGCGCAACCCCTGTTCGATCTTGCGCGTGGGCCCGCGATGGAGCAGCGTGAGGTGGTGAGGTTGCGGGCGCTCAATGCCCGGCTGCTGCGGGAGTTGGCCGCGCTCAAGGAGCGCGAGGCGCAAGCACAACATCTGGCGGATCGCGACGCTCTCACCGGGCTCTACAACCGCCGCAAGCTCACCGAGCTCCTCGGCGCGGCGATCGACGATGCGGCGCGCCGCTCCGAGCTGGTTGGTTTGCTGTTCATCGATTTGAACGGCTTCAAGGCCATCAACGACGAATATGGCCACGCCGCCGGCGACAAGATCTTGACGATGGTGGCGAGCCGCATCGGCGCGCGGGTCCGCGCGGGAGATCTCGTATGCCGCTACGGCGGCGACGAGTTCGTGGTCGTGCTGCCGTGCGTACCCGACGCGGCCGCCGTGGCGCACGTGGCCGACACGATCCGCGAGCGCTTGGCGTTGCCCTACCGGATCGAGAGCACCGAGCAGCACCTGACCGCCGCCATCGGGCAGTCGATCTTCCCCCGCGATGGATACGACGCGGGTGAGCTCCTGGAGCGGGCCGACCAGGCCATGTATCGCCTCAAGACCCGCGTATCGCGTCCGATGTTCAGCTTCGGGGCCACCATTATGGAATCGCCGTTGCGACGGCGGGGCGACTGAGTCTATTCTTTCGGGTCGCGCCCGGCGGACGGAGGCCCCGTCAACGGGCGCTGCAGAAGGACGTTAGACCTAAGGTATTCCAACAAAACGGTTGTCCTCATGACCCAAAATCCGCCCGTGCGGAGCTTGACCTCGGGCGTACTCGCCGCTCTCCTCACGCTCGTCGTGCTAGGGGGATGCGTCGTGGTCCCCGATCAGCGGCACTACCCGGGCGGCGTGGTGATGGTGGCGCCCCCGGCGCCGCGCGTGGAGGTGATGGGCGTGGCCCCGACCCCCGGGTTCGTCTGGATCGGCGGCTACTGGAACTGGGTGGGCGACCGGCACGACTGGGTGGCCGGTCATTGGGCCGCTCCCCGTGCGGGCTATCATTGGGTTCCGCATGCCTGGGTGCGCGCGGGCGATGGCTGGCGCATGCGCCCCGGCCATTGGCAGCGCGGCTGACGGGCCGCGCAGGCGCCTCGCCGAATCTGCGCTCAGCGCGCCGCCTGCCAGGAGACCCCGTCGCCCAGCACTTCGCGCAGCGGCTTCCCGCCGCCCGCATTGAACCAGTGCTCGATCAGTCGATAGGAGATCGACACGCTGGGAGGCACGAGCGGCGTGCCGGATGCCAGGTCGGCCCGGCTGAACCACTTCGCATCCTCGAGCTCCTGGTCCCGCAGCACGATCTTCGTGCCGAGCGCATGCGCGGTGAATCCCAGCATGAGCGATGACGGGAACGGCCACGGCTGGGAGGAGTGATACTCGATCGCATCGACCTCGATGCCGGTTTCCTCGAGCACTTCGCGCGACACCGCATCCTCGAGGGCCTCTCCCGGCTCGACGAAACCGGCGATGGTGGAGTATCGCCCGACCGGCCACGAGGCCTGCCTGCCGAGCAACGCACGCTCGCCGTCGCTGACCAGCACGATGATGGCCGGGTCGATGCGCGGAAACTGCTCATGGCGACAAGCCGGATTGGTGCAGACGAGAACGTGTCCGTTCTTCGCGGAGGAGGTGCCCGCACCGCAGCTGCCGCAGAATCGATGGCGCCGCCGCCAGGAGACGATGGCGCGGGCATAGCTCAGGAGGCCCGCCTCCTCCGCCGGCAGGACCGAGGCCACCAGACGCAGATCCTCGAAGCGTGTGTGCGGCGGCGATGGCGGCGGGTCGACCGAATCCATCTCGTAGGTGAAGTAGTGGGTATCGCCGCTCCGGCCGAGCAGCACGAGATCCCCGCTGTCGCGGGTCGCGGCTGGAATCTCCGACACCGGCAGGAAGGCCGCCCGCAGCTCGTCTTTTCCCAGGGTCGCGCTGCCGCCCGCCGGCGGCGCATCCTGAGCGGCGCCGTTTCCTCCGGTCATCTCGTTCCGGGTGATCAGATTGCGCGAGTTCCACACCGGGATCACGCGGCTGCGCTCGTCCTCGAGCGCCGCGGTCAGCCACGAAGGGTCCTGGCGCAGGTGCGCCGCGCGGTCGAGGTACGGGCCGGAAAAAACATTGGGCTCCCGCATCCCCGCGATTCTAGCAGGGCGCCGGGCGGCTCATGACCCGCAGCGGCTCCCGGCCCATCCCGGCGTCAAAACCGTGCCTCAAGAAGCTCTCGACAGGATCGTCAAAGTGAGATGCGGGATGCAAGTCCAAGTGGTGGCGTGGATTAACGGCACATCCGACAAGCAAAGAAC
>DATAUO010000046.1:0-1864 GCA_036268215.1 Steroidobacteraceae bacterium | reverse complement strand
GGCGTCGGCTATCCGCAGCTCTCGGCGATCATCGAATGCGCCGACGCGGCGCACGGGCTCAAAGGCCAGGTCTGCGCCGACGGCGGCTGCACTGTCCCCGGCGACGTCGCCAAGGCCTATGGGGCGGGCGCCGATTTCGTCATGCTTGGCGGCATGCTCGCCGGCCACGACGAATGCGATGGGGAAATCCGCTACGAGGAGCGCGACGGCGAGAGGGCGCCGGTCGGCATGACGTTCTACGGCATGTCGTCGGAGACCGCGATGAAGAAGCATTCGGGCGGCGTTGCGCACTACCGGGCCGCCGAGGGCAAGTCGGTAGAGACCCCGTATCGCGGCCCCGTCGACGGCGCGATGACCGAGATCATGGGCGGCGTCCGCTCGATGATGACCTATATCGGCGCGGCCCACCTCAAGGAGGTCCCCAAGCGAACCACCTTCGTGCGGGTCAGCGCCCAGACCAACGATGTGTTCGGGGGGTGAGACCGAGCCTCGCCTGCCCGACAACCCTACGACAACGGACGTTGGTCGGCGGCGCGCCCGCATGCTAGAAGCCTGCTCATCATGACCGCCGCCGCCCTGAAAGCCGAGGCGCGCGTATCCGTGCCACTCGCCGGCGCGACGCGGGCGCAGATCCTGGCCGCCCTCGCCGAAACGGGCGTGCCCGAGCGCGAGCTCAAGATGCGCGGCTCGCAGCTCTGGCACTGGATCTATCATCGCGGCGCGCGCGAGTTCTCGGCGATGCGCAATATCGCGAGGCCGGTGCTCGACCGGATGGCCGAGCGCTACACCCTGGCGCGGCCTGAAATCGTGGCCGAGCAGGTTTCCGCCGACGGCACCCGCAAGTGGCTCCTGCGCTTGGCTCCAGCCCACCGCTTCGACAAGGGCGCGGAAATCGAATGCGTCTACATCCCGGAGTCTGACCGCGGCACGCTCTGCGTGTCGAGCCAGGTCGGCTGCACCCTCAACTGCTCGTTCTGCCACACCGGCACGATGCCGCTGGTGCGCAACCTGACCGCGGCCGAGATCGTCGGCCAGGTGCTGGTGGCGCGCGACCGGCTCGGCGATTTTCCCGGCGGAAGTGCTCCAGCCGACGGGCTCACGCCCAAGGGCGAGGGCGTGCGCGCGGTGTCGAACATCGTCTTCATGGGCATGGGCGAGCCGCTTTACAATTTCGAGGCCGTGCGTGATGCGATTGCGGTTTTGACCGATGGCGACGGTCTCTCGTTATCGAAGCGGCGCATCACCGTCTCGACCTCCGGCGTCGTTCCGGAACTGCCGCGGCTCGGGGCCGAGTGCGGGACCATGCTCGCGATTTCGCTGCACGCGACCAACGATGCGCTGCGCGACACGCTCGTGCCCTTAAATCGCAAATATCCCATTCAAGCGCTCATCAAGGCCTGCCGCGAGTATCCTGGCGCTTCCAACGCGCGGCGCATCACTTTCGAATATGTGATGCTCAAGGGCGTCAACGATTCCGCGGCGGAGGCCAAGGCGCTCGTGCGCCTGCTGAAAGGCCTGCCGGCCAAGATCAATCTCATTCCCTTCAATCCCTGGCCGGGCAGCACATTCGAGTGCTCCGACTGGGAGATGATCGAGCGCTTCTCGGAAGTCGTGTTCAACGCCGGCTACGCGAGCCCGGTGCGCACGCCGCGCGGTCGCGACATTCTTGCCGCCTGCGGCCAGCTCAAGAGCGAAAGTGAAAAACTCCGCGCCCGGGCCCGGCTGATGCTTGAAGAAAGCCTGGCGGTTGGGCAAGACTGAGGCGCGCGCGAGTCGCGGCGGCGCCCGGCCAGCCTCGACGCTTGACGAGCCAAATAACCGAAAGCGGATGAGTGAGAACTTAACCAGCAACGAGGTCTTGCGC
>DATAUO010000045.1:0-6993 GCA_036268215.1 Steroidobacteraceae bacterium | reverse complement strand
CCTTGGTCCTGACCGACTCGATGCCGAGGGCTTGCCCGTAGGTCTTCTCGGCGTCCTCGTATTTCGCCTGGTCGAGGTACACGTCGCCGAGATGATTCAGGGAATCGGACAGGAGCAGCGGATCGGTGCCGGGCAGCGTGCGGCGGGTCGCCACGGCCCGATCGAGCAACGGCAACGCATCTTTGTATAGACCCAGCCCCGTATAGACGGTGCCGAGCGTGTCCATGAGGGTCGCCTGGATCGAGGGCTGTCCGGCGAGCTCGCGCGCCACGCGCGTCGCGCCCTTGTCGAGCATCTCGCGGGCGGTGATGGTGCTGCCCCGCGATTCGCTGGGGTCCGAGACCTTGAACAGATCGACCAGGAACTTGGTGGTCTCCTTGGCGGTGCGTGCCTCGGACTCCGCGCGCGCGGTCTGGCGCTGCGCCGCCGATCGCTGCACCAGCGCATAGGCCGCGAGGCCGGTGGTCAGGACCATGCCGCCCATGGCGCCGCTCGCGACCAGGACCAGGCGCCGGTTGCGCCGCTGCTGCTCGCGCCGGCGCAGGGAGTCGAAGCCGACGGCAAGCAACCCGGCGATGAGCTTCAGCTTCGCATTGGGCTTGCCGTCCTTGCCCGGACGCGCGTCGGCGGCAATGGGCTCGGTGCGGGCCGTGCTCAGGTTGCCGTCGGGCCCGAGGCGGAACCGCAACGCCGGCGGAAAGCACTCCTCCGCCTCGCGTCCCGGCAGGTCGGTGGCGTTGGGCTCGCCGTCGACGATGAGGCAAAAGATCCGATGCTCGCGGCCCAGCCGCTTGAACGCCAGGATCTCCTCGTTGACCCAGCGCGAGCGCGCGGAGTTCGGCGAGCAGATGACGATCTGAGCGGCGGATTTGGACAGCGCCTCGGTGAGCAGCGCCCCCAGGTCGGTGGCGCTCGGGAGCTCCTCCCGATCGCGAAACACCGGCGACATTCTTTTCGGCACCGTCCCGACGACCGTGCTCGTCCCTACCAGCGGCTTGGGAACGCGGTAGTGCTCCAACGACTTGTGCAGCCAGTCAGCCCAACGTGCATCGCGATGGCTGTAGCTGATGAAAGCGCGGTACTTGAAGTGGTCCAAGCGGCGTCCCTTGCGCCCCCCTGGTCGTGGACTTTAATCCAACAGGCGACCGCGCGATAGCAAAATCGGCGGCCCCCGCGTCAGTACGCTCCGGGCGGCGCGTGCTCGCGGTGATAGCGATGGATGGCCCAGAGATAGGTCTCCATGAGCGAATTGGCGCCGAGCTTCATCAGGAGAGTGTCGCGGGATCGCGGATTCTTGACATGGCGCAGCCGGGCTCGCGTCCGCGCAAACTGCCGCAGCTGATTGCGGTACTGCCAGAGGAGCTCGCGGGTCGCCATCTTGTTCTGCCGCAGCTCCCAAACGCCGAGCAAGGCCGCCAGAAACCCGGAACAGAACGTCATGATGTTCTTGATCGGCAGGCCCGTGATCGTACCGGCCTTGTGCAGGGCATCACCGAACGTGAACATGGCCACGATGTCCACGAGCACGGCCGCGAACATCAGCGTCTTCATGCGCTTCACCCGCAGCGTGCCGAGCTCCATCTGCGCGACCTTGCGCGTGAAGTACTGGAACTGGGCCTCGACCCAGGCCCGCTCGATGAACTGGCCCCGGTGGGCGGTCGCCTCCAAGCCCTGTGCCGGCCCCGCCGGTGCGGTCGACTCGAGGCCGCCGAGCACGAGCCCGATCAAGCCGAACCCCCGGAACCGGTGCACGCCCGCCAGCGCGATCAACTCGGAGACCATCATCCGACCGTCCAGGTGGGCGAGCGCGAGGTAGAACTTGACCCGCAGAGTCTCCGCGAGCGCGCGATACGACAGGTGCTTGCCCAGCCAGCGCTGCTGATTGAGCCAGTAGTAGGCGAGCATGCTGCCGAACAGAATCAGGAGATAGACGATCAACAAGACCCGCGACTCGACGATCTTGTCGTAGATCAAATAGGCGAGGCCCATCGAGAAGGCCATGACCCCGAACAGGTTGAACAACCGGTCCGAGCGCCACTGCATGTGACCGGCGAGGGTGTCGGCCTTGAGGAACTGGCGGTCGATGCTGCGCAGCGCCGCCGCATCGCCCTCGCCCAGCCCCTCGGGAAGGTCGAGCAGCAGCGACTGCGAATTGGAGCGGTGACCCGCGCGCGTGAAGCGCTGGAACTCGAGATTGAACTCATCGAGCTCCGCGAGAAGATGCTGCAGCGCCTCGGGCATCGACGCATGAAGCTCGATGGCCTCCTCTCCGGCGGCCACGAGATAGCCCGCCGCGGGAAGCGATGCCCGGTCGGCCCTGCCGCGGGGGGTGGGCACCCACAGCACGACGTGCTCCGAGCCGTCCGCAGGATCGTGCCTCGAGTGAAGGTCGGTCGGGTCCGCAAGCGTTGCCGTGCCGTGCACCCGGAGAAAGCGCGTGACGATATCCGCGGTGTCGCCGCCGGCATCGGAGGGAAGGCCGTCCCAGAGCGCGAGCAACAAGCTGCTCCGATGGATGAGCGCGTCGGCGGAGAGCCCCGGGCCGCCGGGCGCCTCGATCTCGATTCCGAGCGAGGCGGCCGCCTCGCCGATGGCCCGGCTCGAGCCTGTGCCGAGCACGAGCTTGAGCTCGGTGTGAGACAGCCGGCGCCGCAGCTCGCGCAGCAGATCGACCGCCGCGTCGACTTCATCATTGCCGCCGGCCGGGTCCGGACCCTCGATCAGGCCTACGACGAACGACGAGCCCGAGAGACGCACGTCCATGTCCGACCCCTGGGCCATACTCGAGGAAATATTGGAGCGGGAAACGAGGCTCGAACTCGCGACCTCAACCTTGGCAAGGTTGCGCTCTACCAACTGAGCTATTCCCGCGCGGATGGAGGCGCAATTGTAGGGCGGCACGGGCGGGAGTCAAGAAATAAAACGTGCCAAAAGACACGTAAGCCGTTGATGCCCGATGGATTCCTCCGCATCGCCGCGCGCCGCCATCACGCCGATGCCGCCGACGATCCTACTCGCCGCACGCCTAGAGCGGCGAGCGTCCCTTGAGCTCCGGCCAGGCGATGGCGAGGTACTGAACCATCGACCAGAGCGTCAAGATCGCGGCGATCCCGGTGAGCACGAGGCCCAACTTGTAGATCGGCAGGCCGAACAGGTCCTGGCGGTACAAGAGGAACGACAGCCCGACGATCTGCATGATGGTCTTGAGCTTTGCGAGCACCGACACCTTGATGCGCCCGCTCGCCCCGATCTCGGCCATCCATTCGCGCAGCGCCGACACCGCGATCTCGCGTCCGACGATCACCATGGCGGCGATCGCCACGAACCAGCGCGGGTCCTTGCTGACGATCAGCACGAGCGCCGCGGCGACGATGAGCTTGTCCGCCACGGGATCCAGGAACGCGCCGAGCCGCGAGGTCTGGCCCAGCTTGCGCGCGAGGTATCCGTCCAGCGTGTCGGTGATCCCGGCGAGAGCGAACGCGGCGCAGGTCGCCGGATCGGCATAGGGGTATGGCAGCAGATAGAACAGCGCCACGATGGCCGGGATCATGAGGATGCGCAGCCAGGTCAGCGCATTCGGCAGGTTCCAATACGGCTGCGCGTCGCTGCCCGCCGCCGCCGGCGTCGTCGACTGCTTCTGTCCGTCAGCGCCCCGGGTGGAGGTGCTCATAAATTACCTCGGCGAGATCCCGGCCGACACCGCGGATTCGCGTGAAATCCTCGACGCCGGCGCGCAGGATCCCTTGCAAACCGCCGAACTGCTTCAACAGCTCGCGTCGTTTGACCGGGCCCAGTCCCGGTATGGTCTCGAGGATCGACTGGCTATGGCGTTTGGCCCGCTTGCGGCGGTGCCCGGCGATGGCAAAGCGGTGTGCTTCGTCGCGCACGCGCTGTATCAGGTGCAAGGCCCTCGAGTCCGGAGGCAGTATAGTAGGGGTGTCCTGACCCAACAAGAAAAGCTGCTCCTGTCCGGGACGGCGGTCTGCGCCCTTCGCGACGCCGATCAGGGTCACCCCGTCGATGCCCAGCGTTTCGAGCACCTGCCCCGCTTCCGCGAGCTGCCCTTTTCCGCCGTCGATCAGCAGGACGTCGGGCTTCGGAATCTCGCCATCCTTGACGCGGCGGTAGCGCCGCTCGAGAGCCTGGTGCATGGCCGCATAGTCATCGCCGGGCTGGATGCCCGCTATGTTGAAACGGCGGTAGTCGTTCTTGAGCGGACCCTCCTCTCCGAAAACCACGCAGGACGCCACGGTATCGGTGCCTCCCGTGTGGCTGATGTCGAAGCACTCGAGACGCGTCGGCGTCTCCTCGAGGTCGAACGCGTCGCGCAGGTCCTCGAGGCCGGACTCGATGGTCGCGCGCGCGAGGGCCCGCATGGTCAGCGCCTGCTCGGCGTTCTGGTGCAGCATCTCCAGCCAACGGGCGCGGATGCCGCGCACGGATGCGGTGAGCCGCACCTTGTGTCCCGACCGCTCGGCGAGCGTGGCTTCGAGCAGCGGCATCTCCTCGAAGGGATGCTCGACGATGATCTCGGGGGGGGCCTCGCGCTCCAAATAATACTGCGCCACGAATGCCGACATGACCTCCGGGATGTCGGCGAGCGGCGCCTTGGGGAAGAAGGTCGTGCTGCCCAGGCTGCGGCCGGCGCGAATGAACATGAGCGCCACGCAGTATTCGCCGCCGCTCACCGCGACGGCGATCACGTCGGCGTCGTGATCCGAGTCGGCGGTGACGATCTGCTGCGCCTGGACCGCTTTGAGCTTCGCGAGCTGGTCGCGCAGTTGCGCCGCCTCCTCGAAGCGCAGCGTCTCGGCCGCGGTCTCCATGCGCCGCACCAGGTCCTCGTTCACCTCCTCGCTGCGCCCCTCCAGCACCTTGATGGCCGCGCCGACATCGCGCCCATAGGCCTCCTCGGAGATCAGTCCCACGCAGGGAGCCGTGCAGCGCTCGATCTGATACTGCAGGCAGGGCCGCGAGCGATTGGCGAAATACGTGTCATCGCAGTTGCGAAGGCGGAACAGCTTCTGGAGCTGCTGCAAGGTCTCGCGCACCGCGCCGGCCGACGGATAGGGTCCGAAGAAACGCCCCGGCTCCTTGCGCGAGCCGCGGTAGAACGCGACGCGTGGAAACTCGTGTGCCGTCTCGACGTGCAGATAGGGAAAGCTCTTGTCGTCGCGCAGAACCACGTTGAAGCGCGGCCGATGCTTCTTGATCAGGTTGAACTCGAGCAGCAGCGCCTCGGTGTCCGAGTTCGTGATCGTCACCTCCATGTCCGTGGTCTTCGCGACCAGCGCCTGCACCTTCGGCTGCACGTTGCTCGGCTGGAAATACGAGCCCACCCGGCTCTTGAGATTGCGCGCCTTGCCGACGTACAGGATGTCCCCGTCCGCGCCGAGCATGCGGTACACGCCCGGGCGGGCGGGAAGGTTGTCGACGAAGGACTTGGCGTCGAAGCTCATCGCTCACGCTCGAGCGCGAGGTCGCGGGCCCGGGCTACGACGGTCTCGAACATCTCGGTGGTCAGCCGCCGGGTATTGGTGTTGTACCGGCTGCAATGGTAGGAATCGATGAGCACCCGCCCCCCGGGCAGCGCGTGCTCCATGCCATGCCGGAAGGGGTAATCGCGCAGGGTCACGCCGCTGGCGCGGAGCACCGCGCCATGGGCGATGGCGCCGAGCGCGAGCAGCACCCGCGCTTCGGGACTCTGCGCGAGCTCGGTGCGCAGATAGTCGTTGCAGAGCTTGATCTCGGCGGGCAGCGGCTTGTTCCCGGGCGGCAGGCACTTGACCGAGTTGGTGATGCGCGCATCGACGAGACGCAGCCCATCGTCCGCCGAGACCGATTCGGGCGCGGTCGAGAATCCCAGCTTGTAGAGCGTCCGGTAAAGGAGGATTCCGGCGTAATCGCCCGTAAAGGGCCGGCCGGTGCGGTTGGCGCCATGCATGCCGGGAGCGAGCCCGACCAGCACCAGGCGGGCCTTTGCATCGCCGAACGGCGGTACGGGGCGGCAGTAGTAGCCCGGCTCCTCCTCCCGAACCGCATCCAGGAAGGCCGCCAGCCGTGGGCAGCGCCGGCACGTGACATCGAAGCTCTGGGTCATCAGGGTCGGCATCCAAACAAAAAACGGGCTACGCGGAACCCCGCGTAGCCCGCCGTCGATCACGCGCGGCTTTGGACTAACCCGAGCGCAACCCAACCTTTGCCCAGAACCTTCGGTTCGTGGAATTCTTCTGACTCGTTGCGCTGTCGAAAATTCCGCGCTGGGTCAGTGAAAATTTGGCCTGCCGCCCGAGCAATGGCCTCGCGACACACAATCTTGAAGGGGCGGAAAAGGTTTGCGCAGCAGGATAACACCTGCCTGCCTCGAGGCAAGCCAGCTTTTTGAGAATCGCGGATCCATCCCTCGACAGGTGATTATATATATCCGGCAACCAATTGATTATTATGTATTTTGTGTTGCAGAAAGGACTTTACATATTCTGGCTCAGTGCCGCGTTTCGGGCCCTGTCGAAGCTCGGCCGCGGGCCGCCCGCCGCTAGCGGCTCGCGCCCTGGCGCCGCGCGATCAGCATGGCGAGCTCGAGCGCCTGCTCGGCGTTCAGCCGCGGGTCCACCTGCGATCGGTAGGCGCGCGCGAGATCGGCTTCCGCCAGACCGCGAGCCCCGCCGATGCACTCGGTCACGTCCTCGCCGGTCAGCTCGATGTGAACCCCGCCGAGCCGCGAGCCCTCCTCCTCGTGCACCCGAAAGGCCGCCTCCACCTCGCCGAGAATGTTGTCGAAGCGCCGCGTCTTCACGCCTCCGGCGGTCGTCTCCGTGTTGCCGTGCATGGGATCGCACACCCAGAGCACTTGCGAGCCGGTGGCGCGCACCGCGCGAATCATGCCCGGCAGCCGCTGTTCGATATCCTTGACACCGAACCGATGGATGAAGGTCAGCCGGCCCGGCTCGTTCTGCGGATTCAGCACTTGAACCAATTCTTGCAGCCATTCGG
>DATAUO010000044.1:0-6916 GCA_036268215.1 Steroidobacteraceae bacterium | reverse complement strand
ATCCGGGCGGCTTGCATACCTTGACGAGATTCGGCGACCAGACGCTGATCGACGGCAAGAGGCCGGTATTCGCCGCGCCGGAATTCTTGCGCATGCTGAGGCATTATCTGCCATGAGCGGATCGCGGCGGATCTACTGGCTGACCGAGGCGTTCTACCCGCCGATCGTGGGCGGGCAGGAGCTGTTCGCCGCCCGCCTCGTTGCCTCGCTGGCCGCCCGCGGACACTCGGTGAGCGTGATCACGCGGCAGACCGTGCCGCCGGCGGCCGCCTGCGAGACGATCGGATCGGTGAGCGTGCGACGCATCGCGCCCGCCGGCATTCTCAAGGGCAAGGGATGGCGTGCCGTGTTCCCGCTGCTGCGCTTCCTCTGGCGGCTGCTGGTCCTGCTCACGCGGGACAGGAAGCAATTCGACGTGCTGATCGTCTCGGGAGTCAAGGTCATTCCCCTGGTGGTGGTGCCCCTGTGCCGCCTCACCGGCAAACGATGCATCCTCCGGGCCGAGTCCTTCTTCGAGCTCCATGAGGCCGTGTCCGCCGAGAGCCTCGAGACCATGAATCCGCTGTCCGGCCGGGGCATCGGCGCGATCGCCGGGCGGCTGCGCAGCCTCATGATCCGGCACGCCGACTACGTCATCGCCATCTCGGCGCAGATCCACGCGCAGCTCCTCGAGCGAGGCGTCGCGGAGAGGCGCATCCGGCAGATACCGAACGCCGTCGACACGGAGAAGTTCCACCCCGTCACCCCGACGGAGCGGCAGCGGCTGCGCGCCGAGCACGGACTGCCGCAGGGCAAGATCCTATGCGTCTTCTCGGGGCGATTGTCGCGCGCCAAGGGACTGCCCATGCTGGTCGAGGCGTGGCCCACGCTGCTGGAGCGCCATCCGGATCTGCATCTCGTCATCGTCGGCTCGGGCAAGCTGTCCTTCGACGATTGCGAGCAATCGATCCGCGAGTTCGTCGCGAGCCGCGGGCTGTCCGGATCGGTGCAATTCGCAGGGGAGAGCGATCGGGTCTACGAGTACTTGCAGGCGTCGGATCTGTTCATTTTTCCGAGCGAATACGAAGGGTTCAGCCTGGCGCTCGTCGAGGCCCTCGCATGCGCGATGCCGGTGGCCGTGACTTCCGTGGGCGCCGCGCCGGACCTCATCCGTCACGGCCGCAACGGATTTCTGTTTCCTCCCAAGAACCCGGCCGCCATGCTCGATGCGTTGAATGCCGCCCTGGAGCAACGGCCGCGTTGGCCTGAGATCGGCGCGGCGGCCCGTGAGTCGGTGTCGCCGTTCGATCTGCAGGTGGTCGCGGACCGCTACGCTGAGCTATGCGTCGAGCCGCCCGCCGCCCGTTAGCCGGCCCGCTCCGCGGCCCCGCCGCGCGCGCGGTGGTCTTCGCCGCCGCCGTGCTGGCGCTCGACGGCTGCGCGTCGCTCAGGGGCGGGATGCATGCACCGAGCGACCTGCGCACCGACTGCGCGACGGCGGCCGTGGTCGGGCTGCACTGGCGCGCGGCTCCGGACGGACCCCGTGCCGCGGCATATCGTGTGCTGCGGGACGGCCGGGTGCTCGCAACGGTGCACGCGCCGAGCTTCGCCGATACCACGGTCGCGCCTGAGGCGACTTACCGCTACTCGGTCGCGTCCATCGATTCCGCGGGCAACGCCCCTGCATCGGAGCCGCTCGTGGTCGCAACTCCCGCCGCCTCGGTGCGCGGCGATGCCCCCTACTGTCCGAGCCGCACCGTGGTGTCGATGTCCTGGGACTGGCAGCACGGCTATCGCGCGGCCATTGGCAGCGATCTGTGGCCGGTGACCTGGGGGCGCGATGGCAACGTTTATGCGTTCTTCGGTGATGGAGGCGGATTCGGCGGCGACGACCATCTCGGCCGGGCGAGCTTCGGTATTGCCATGATCAGCGGCAGGCCGCCCCTGTCGCCGGCAGTCGAGGCCAATGTCTACGGCGGCTACCAGGCGCGCCGCCCGTCGCTTTTGAGCGGCAAGGCGCGCTCGATCATCGCAGTCGGCGGCGATTTCTACGCCATTGCGGGCATCTACCGCGAGGGCGATGCGAAGTATCACGATCGGCCGCCGATTTCGGGCAGCCCCGACCACATCGAGATCGCATATTCGCGGCACGACGCCGCTTCGTGGCAGGAGGACGGCTGGACTTTTTGCGGCTCGCCAAGCACCGCCGGGCGGGACGCCTTCTGTCCCTCGGGGTTCATCAATCATGGCCGGGGCGGCGCAGGCTCCCCCGGCCGCTACGTCTATGTCCTCGGCAGCTCGCCCGCCGCCGACGAGCGCCGGCGAGCGGAGCCGCCGGCCGCCCGGACCTATCTCGCGCGGGTGCCGCGAGGCGGGATTCTGAGGCGGTCCGCCTACCGGTTCTTCTCGGGGCTGAACTCGCGTGGGAAGCCGACCTGGAGCGCCGATCCGGATCGGATGGAGCCCGTGTTCACGGACCGCTCCCCGCCCCAAGCCGGCTGCGGCGGGCAGTGCGTCATGGCCGGCTCATTGGAAGATGCCGTCTACGATTTTGCCCTGAAGCGCTACATCGGCGTGGCGCAGGGCGATTACCTGGCGCAGACCTCTTTCTATGAGTCGGAGCACCCCTGGGGTCCGTGGTCGACCATTGCCTACGACAACATCGATCCCGCGGATGGCGGCGGCGGTTGGGGAAATCTGGGGGCGGCCGCCGGGGGATCGCTCGGCGTACATGCCGTCAACGCGTGGACCAGCGCGGACGGCCGCACCCTCTGGATGATGTATTCCTCAGATGGCGTCGCGCCGCCCGGCGCGCTGTTCCCGCCGGCCGGCAGCAAGCTGGACGCGCTGCAGCTGGTGCGCGTCGATCTCGAGGTGGCCTCTAAATGACGATCACGGCAGCCAGGCGATGGCTTCGCCGCCTTGCGAGGACTCGTGCCAGAGCATGCGAAACAGCCCGATATGGGATAGGCCGAGCTGATACAGCTGCGACCGATAGCAACGGATCGCCTGGGACTTCAAGCGCCCCTCCACCCGGTTGATGCGGCGCCGCGTCCACGCCAGCGGCGCCTCGAGCTGGCCGCCGATCGCGTCGGCACGCATGGCCGGCGACACCGTCTTGCGTTCCCAGTAAAGGTAGGGCTGCTCCGCATAGAGTCCCACGCAGCCGGCGAGATTCGCGCCCAAGAGGAGACGCGTCAGCTCCGCGTGATCGGGATGAGCCAACGGGAACCCGGGGAACAGCACGCAGTCGGCTCCGGCAACGGCGGCAATGACGGCCGAGAGGATCTCGGCGGGCGTGCCGCGGCGGTCATAGGGCTCGGCGCCGAAATCCAGCCAGCGCGGTGTCGCGCCGAGGATGCGGCATGCCTCGCGATCCTCATCGCGGCGCGTGCGGCACGCATCGGCTTCGGTCTGAAACCCGGATTTGACGTCCCACGGGCCGGCCGGCACGGCGGACACCGGGCCATAGCCAAAAACCGTGAGCACCTCTACCGAGGCGCCGGACCGGGCCGCCGTGGCGATGGTCCCGCCCACCGACAACACGGCGTCGTCCAGGTGCGGAGAGATGACGACGATTCGGCCGGAGTCGAGCGCGGGCACGCTCATCGTTCGTCCGGTCGGCGCCTCATCGGGCGAGCCAATGTCCTCGGGGCCGGAAATGCTGCGCCACGCCGTCTCGGCGGTTTCTTGGAGGGGGTCGGTCATGCGTAGTTCTTGTGCCGCTGGAGAGCGTAGGATCGCAAAATCTTCGAGACATTGGCAAGCGGGCGCGCATCCCTCTCCGCTCGTCGGACTCTTCCTACGGGCAGGGTCCATGAGCGTGCCGTACGGACACCGCCGCAGATCGCCTCACCGGGCGGCGGGCAACCACCGCCGCATCGTCGCGACGATGCTCTTCGGATGCAGCTTGAGGCGCACCTTGCCATAGGCGCCGAAGTGCAGGATCCACGCGCGGCGATACAGCGCCGATTGATTGGCGCCGGTGTAGTGCAGGGTCAGCGGCTGGTGAATGGTCGCACCGCCCACCGGCAGCGGACAGGCGACCGCCGCGCTCGAGTCGAGGCCGTTCACCGCAAGCGTGCCGCCGGCGCCGCGGCGGCTGACCACCCCGTGCGAGAGCAGCCCGCGATGGTGCGAGCCTGGGATGAACCACATGCAGCCGTTCTCGGCGGTCACGGGCTGCAAAGGAATCCAGAAATGTACCGAGCGCAGCGGAATGGGCTCGTGGTTGTACGCCTCGTCCTGGTGCCAGGCCGTGGGCGTTTGATTGTTCGGAGTCTTGTAGATGGCGTGGTCGAACTGATAGCCCACCGGCACGCCGAGCAGGCGGCGCGCGAGGCTGCGGCAGCGCTCGAAGGTCAAGGTGTCGCGCAGCCTCGGCTCGAGGACCGCGGCTTCGTTGACTTCGGGTGATTTTGGTGCGGCGCCGTCGGTGCTGGGACCCGCGAGATCGAAGGCGCGCTCGCCCAGGGTATCGAACCGGTCGAACAAGGGATCGAGAAGGCTCTTGATCCGCTCGATATCGTCCGCCGTCGTCAACGCGTCGAGTACGGCGAACCCGTCTCGTTCGAAGCGTTCCGGCAAATCATCCCGCAGCACTGCCGCCATGGCTCCCATTCGCGCAGCATGGATCACGGCGCGACTCCCTGCTGGCGAGTTTCGCAGAAAAGTGACCCGCATCAAGTATTCATTTAACGTAATTGCGCTCGGCCATGCAAAGTTACTTGCGGCCGGGCGTCCTTGACCTTCCAGGACCGATTGGCTACAAGCTGTGCGCGTGCACATCGCCAGCGATCTCACCGTTGTCATACCGACGCTCGGCCGCGAATGTCTTCGCGACTGCGTGCGGGCGCTGGCCCAAGGATCGACCCGGCCGCTGGAGATCATCCTCGCGCATCAGGGCACGGAGGGCGCACTGGCGCCGATGCTGGCGGAGTTCGCGGCGCTCGGCCTCACCGTTCGATACGTGTACTCGGATAAGCGCGGTGCGGCAGCGGGCCGCAACACCGGCATCGCGCGCGTCACGACCCGGTTCTTCTCGACTACCGACGATGACTGCATCCCCGATCCGCGCTGGGTGGAGGAGCTGTACGCGGTGCTCACGGCGCATCCGGCGGAGATCGCGACCGGCCGGGTGCTCGCGGGCGGCGAGGGCGCTCCCTCGACGTCCACCTCGCCGACCCCGCGGCTGTTCACCGCGGCTCCTTTGAAGGGCGATCACTTCTGCGGCGGCAACTTCGGGGCGGAGCTCGCGGCTTTCCAGGCGGTCGGGCCGCTCGATGAGACCGAGCTGGTGCGTTATTGCGAAGATCCGGAATGGGCGTACCGCGCCATGAGGCACGGCTATCCCATCCACTACTGGCCGCAGATCACCGTCACGCACCTGCATTGGCGCGGAAACGAGGACATGGCCCAGGTCTATGCGAACTATGCGCGCTCCCAGGGCGGCTGGTTCGGCCGCGAGCTGCGCCGCGGCCGCCTCTCGTTCGCGGTCCGGCTGGTCTACGAGCTCGTCCGGGGATCCAAGCGTTGGGTGCTCGGCGCGGTGCGCGAGGACTATCTGCGCAAGGTCAACGGCCGCGCTTTCGTGCTCGACCTGTTGCGCGGGCTGGCGGTGGGAATCCGTGAGAAATAGACCGGCTCGACCCCGTGCAAGGTAGCGAAGAGCGCCGCGCGGGACACGCGCTCATCTGGAACGGCGTTCAGAAGGTCTTTTCCAAGGCTCTCTATCTCGGCGGAACGCTGGTGCTCGGGCGGGTGCTCGCGCCTCAGGATTTCGGCTTGGTTGCCATCGCGTCCGTCGCGGTCACGACGGCCATGGGGGCCACCGAGACCGGCATGACCACCGCGATCGTGCGATCCGCGAGTCGCGATGCGGCGCACTATGATCTGGCCTGGAGCGTCAATGCGTTGCGCGGCGCCCTGGTCTGCGGGGCCCTGATGCTGGCCGCGCCGCTCATCGCCCGTCTGTTCGGGGATTTGCGGGCCGTCGGAGCCATCCGGCTGCTCGCGCTCGTGCCGTTGATCAGCTCGCTGGCCAGCCCGCGGCTGGCCGACCTGATCCGCGAGCTCAACTTCTCGCGGCTCGCCTTGATCGGCCTCGGCACCGTGGTCGTCGAGCTCGGTGTTTCCCTGGGCCTGGCCGGATCGCTCGGCGGCTTCGCCATCATCATCGGCAAGATCGCCGGCGCGGTCGCCCTTGCCGCCTCGAGCTATCTGATCGCGCCCCATGCACCGAAGTTTCGCCTGCGCCACGAGGCGGGACACGAGCTGATCGCCTTCGGGCGCTGGATATTCGCGATCGCGGTTCTTGGCGTCACGTCGGACCTGGTGCTCAAGATGTTGATCTCGACGCGGCTGGGCGTCGCCGCCTTGGGCTTGTTCTCCCTGGCGGACAAGCTGGCCGAGACGCCCAATCAACTCGCCAACGAGGCGGTCGGTACGGTCGCGATACCGCTTTACGCGAGCCTGCGCTCGGATCAGGGCCGGCTGCAGGCCGCTCTGCGCTCACACGTGATCGCGCTCATGTGCTTCCTGCTCCCTGCCACGGCTCTGCTGGTGGCGCTCGCCGGGCCTCTGGAGCAATCGGTGCTCGGGCCCGCCTGGACCGGAACCTCGCCGATGGTCGTTCTGCTCGCGATCGGCTATTTGTTCGAGCTGCTGTTCCAGGCCATCGTGCCCTTGTTGACCGCCATCGGGGCCGTGCCGCGGCTGTTCGTGGTCGACCTGCTTCAATACATCGTGCTCATCGGCGGCATGGTGCTCCTTTCCGGCCGGTTTGGGCTCGCCGCGGCCGGAATT
Source organism: Steroidobacteraceae bacterium (assembly GCA_036268215.1). GTDB lineage: Bacteria > Pseudomonadota > Gammaproteobacteria > Steroidobacterales > Steroidobacteraceae > Bog-1198. The sequence goes on along the minus strand of DATAUO010000044.1, from coordinate 133 downwards.
GCGCGCATTCTCGCCAGCCTGGTGGTGGTGGTGGCCGGAATCTGGGCGGCGCCGCCGATCTTCGGGCCCATTGCCGCGCAATTGACCCGTTCGGGCGTCGTTCTCGCCGCCGTCGCGGCGCTGTCGGGCGGCG
>DATAUO010000043.1:0-17402 GCA_036268215.1 Steroidobacteraceae bacterium | reverse complement strand
TCCGTTCCCGGGCACGCGCTACCGTCGCTCGCCCGCGGCGGCCATCGTGAGATTCCGCGACATCCTCAATGAGCACGGCGTGATCGCGACGATCCGCAGGACGCGCGGCGACGACATCGACGCGGCGTGCGGGCAGCTCGCGGGCCGCGTCAACGACCGTACCCTGGTGCGGCTCGGGGCCAAGCTCGCGCCCCCGTCCCCAGCGCTGGAGATTCGATGAAGGCCGCTGCGATCAAGCTGATCCTGGTGTCGCTGGCCATTCTGGCCGCGGCGTGCGCGCACGAGAACCGCTTCAAGAAGGCCTCGCCGGAGGTGCAGGCCAAGACCAACATGCAGCTCTCGATCGAGTACATGAAGCTCAACCAGATGGCGGAATCGCGCGATGCCATCGAGCGCGCGCTCACCCAGGCCCCGGGCAGCGCCGAGGTGCAGATGACCGCGGGAATCGTCTATGAGCGCATCAACGACGTGCCGAAGGCGGAGCGTGCGTACTCCACCATGTACCGGCTGAAGAAGGACGACCCCAATATCGGCAACGCCTATGCCGGGTTCTTGTGCAGGAGCGGCAAGACGGCCGAGGGGGAGAAGCTGTTCGAGGCGGTTGCCAAGAGCGCGCTCTACCAGACTCCGGAGGTCGCGCTCACCAATGCCGGCGTTTGCGTGAGCACCACCGGCGACCTGGTGGACGCGGAGCGTTACTTCAACCGCGCTCTCGCCATTCATCCGAATTTTCCCGAGGCGATGCTGCAGCTCGGCAGCATCGAGTTCCAGCGCGGCGATGCCGCCGCGGCGCGCGACACGGTGCAGCGCTTTCTCGCCGTGAACCCGCCGACCCCCGAGGTGCTCTGGCTGGGCTTCCGCGCTTCGCGCAAGATCGGCGACAACTCGGGCGCCGCGGCCTATGCGCGGCGGGTGCAGGCCGAATTCCCAAGCTCCGAGCAGGCGCAGATGCTGCGTTCCGGCATCGATCGATGAGCGATGCGCTCGACATCGGTCGGCGCCTCGAGGCTGCGCGCGTCGCGAGGGGACTGAGCGTCTCCAAGGCGGCGGACGACCTGCATCTCGACGCATGGGTGGTCGAGGCGCTGGAGGCCGACGAGCATGCGCGGGTCGGGCCCGAGGTGTTCATCAAGGGGCACCTGCGCAGGTACGCAGACCTGCTGGGGCTGCCCGCCGCCGACATCCTGGCCGCGTACGAGGCGCGCCCGCCCTCGCGCAAGGACGGCCTCGCGCCCGCTCCCGCGCAGCCGCACGATGTCAAGGCGGCGGTGGGCCTCGCGTGGCCTTCGATCGGCGCCGTCGCCGCCCTGCTCGTCATCGGCGTCGGCACGAACTGGGTCAAGCCCTGGCGCACGCCCGGATCCGGCGCCGCCGGTTCCACGCACGCCGCGAATCACGGTGAGGCCGCATCCGGCGGCGCGCTGGTGTCGCCGGCGCTCGTGGCCGCGCAGGCGAGCACCGCGCCGCCGGTGGCGCCCGCAGCGTCAGGCACAGGCATACATCCGCGGACGAGTGCCGCCGGCGCGCCCGCCGCCGCACGCCCGCCGGTGCCGGCTGTAAAGGCCTTGCAATTGGCGCCGCCATCGCCCGCCGCCGCGCATCCGTCCGCGCTGGCCGCAAAGTCGCTCCCGCCGCCTCCGCCATTCGCCGCCGCGGCGCTCGTCGTGCCCGCCGGCGACTCGCTCGACGCCGTCCAGGGCGCGGGCCATGCGCGCCTGCGCCTGAGCTTCTCGGCGGATTCGTGGGTCGATGTCCACGATGCCGCGGGCCGGCGTGTGTTCGCCGGCAATGGGCGCGCGAACAGCGTCAGGACCCTGTCCGGCGCGGCACCCATGCACGTCTATTTGCGCTACGCGAGCGGTGTTCAGCTCGAGATCAACGATCGAGCGGTCGCGATCGGCCGGCAGTTCATGGCGGGCGATGTGGCGCGCTTCGAAGCGGGGGCGGACGGCGTCCTGCGCCGCGAGCTTCGCGCGGCGGATGCGCCTGCGGTCGCGCAATCGCGCGACGAACGTCCCAGCGGCTGACCGGAGGCGCCTTGAGCAAGATCATCGAGCCCTTGCGCGGCGTCCATGATGTGTTGCCCGCGCAAATCGCGGCCTGGCAACACCTCGAGCGCATCACGCGGGAAGTGTTCTCATCCTACGGGTATGAGGAGTTCCGCGTGCCGGTGATCGAACAGACCGAGCTCTTCAAGCGCTCGATCGGCGACTTCACCGACATCGTTGAGAAGGAGATGTTCAGCTTCGTCGACCAGGGCGAGGATCACATCACCCTGCGGCCCGAAGCCACCGCCGGCATCGTGCGCGCGGTGATCTCCAACGGCATGCTGCGCGATGGGCGCATGCGGGTCTGGTGCATGGGGCCCATGTTTCGGCGCGAGCGGCCCCAGGCGGGCCGCTATCGTCAGTTCTCGCAGATCGATGCGGAAGCGTTCGGATTCGAGGGCCCGGATGTCGATGCCGAGATCATCCTGCTGTCCGCGCGCCTGCTGAGGCGGCTGGGCCTCACGCGCACCAAGCTCCTGGTCAACTCCCTGGGGACGCCGGCCGCACGTGCGGCCTATCGCGAGAAGCTCGCGGAATACTTCGGCGCCCACGAGGCGGCGCTGGATGAGGACAGCAGGCGTCGCCTCAAGGGCAATCCGCTGCGCATCCTCGACAGCAAGAACCCGGAAATGCAGCGGCTGATCGCCGCGGCGCCGGTGCTTCTGGACGCGCTCGACGCGGAGTCGAGGGCGCACTTCGACACGTTGTGCGCGCACCTCAAGGGCGCGGGCATCGAGTATCATGTCGAGCCGCATCTGGTGCGGGGATTGGATTACTACACGCGCACGGTGTTCGAGTGGACCACGGACGCGCTGGGCTCGCAGAGCGCGGTGTGCGCCGGCGGGCGTTATGACGGCCTGGTGGCCCAGCTCGGCGGCCCGCCGACCCCCGGAATCGGCTGGGCGATGGGCCAGGAGCGCGTGGTGATGCTGCTCGAGAAGCTCGAGCTCGCACCGCCCCGCGGACAGCCCGACGTTTACCTGGTGCTGGCCGGCGAGCGCAGCGAGACCGCGGGGCTCGAGCTCGCGGAGAGGCTGCGGGAGGCCTGGCCGCACCTCGCCATCCAGATGAATCTCGGCGCAGGCGGCTTCAAGGCTCAGTTCAAGCGCGCCGACAAGAGCGGAGCCGGGATCGCGCTGCTGCTCGGGGATGACGAAGTGGCGCGGGGCGTGGTCGCCGTCAAGCACTTGCGCCGGGAAATGGCCCAGGAAGAATGCGCCGCCGATCGAATCAGTGAACGCCTCGGGGTGTTGCTGGGTCTCAAGGGGGAGTAGCGGAGAGGACATGGCAGAAGAATATTTGACAGACGACGAGCAACTGGAAGTCGTCAAGCATTGGCTCAAGGAGAACGGAGCCTGGATCGCCGGCGGGATCGTGCTGGCTCTCGCGATCATTTTTGGCATGCGCTTCTATCGGGATCACGCCAACCAGGAAGGCATGGCGGCCTCCATGCTGTTCGGTGCCGCGACCAGCGCGCTCGAAGCCAACGATCGCGCCAAGTCGCGCACGCTGGCGGACGCCGTCATCAAGGATCACTCGGGCACGCCGTATGCCGATCAGGCCCGCCTGCTGTTGGCGCGCCTCGATGTGGACGAGGGCAAATCCCCGAACGCCGTGGCCCCCTTGACCCAGGTCATGAACGATTCCAAGGATTCGCAGCTGCGCAACGTCGCACGCCTCAGGCTGGCTCGCATCCTGATCGACCAGGGCAAGCCGGATGAGGCGTTGAAGACGCTGGCGGATCCGATTCCGCAGGGATTCGGCACGCCGTTCCGCGAGGTGCGCGGCGACGCGTACGCCGCCAAGAAGGATGCCGGCGCCGCCGTGACCGAATATCAGGCCGCGCTCGCGAGCGCCGATCCGGGCGGCATCGTCGCCTCGGTGCTGGGCCTCAAGATCCAGGATCTCGGCGGACCGAAGGCTCCCGCGACCGTGTCCACCGACAGCAAACCCAAGGCCAAACCCTGATGCGACACCTGTTTCCCTTGACCCTGGCCGTGCTCCTGATCGCGGCCGGATGCAGCAAGGACAAGGACGTCGAGCCCCCCGCAACGCTGGTGAAGTTTCCCGAGACGCTGCACGTCAAGAAGCTCTGGGGCGAGGGCGTGGGCGGCGGCAAGAAGCAGGCCAAGCTGCGGCTGGGTCTTGGCCCCGCCGTGGACGGCGGCGTGGTGTTCGCGGCCTCCGACAAGGGCGAAGTGCTCGCCGTGTCCTTGGACACCGGCAAGAACGTCTGGATCAAGAAGCTCAAGCTGCCGCTCTCGGCCGGGCCGTCGGCCGGGCAGGGCATGGTCGTGCTCGGATCGAGCAAGGGCGTATTGGTCGCGCTCGATGCGGCGAGCGGCAAGGAGCTCTGGCGCGCGCACGTGAACTCCGAATTGCTCTCGGCACCGGCTATCGGCGAGAAGGTCGTCGCCATGCGCTCGGTCGACGGCCGGTTGCATGGCTTCGACAGGAGCAGCGGCAAGGAGCTCTGGTCGGTCGAGCAGCAGGTCCCGCGCTTGAGCCTGCGCGGCACGGCGACGCCGATCATCGCCAAGGACGTTGCGATCAGCGGCTTCGACAACGGCAAGGTGATGGCCGTTTCGCTCACCTCGGGCGACACCGTGTGGGACACGGCGCTCGCCTCGCCGCGCGGCCGCACCGAGCTCGATCGGCTGGTCGACATCGATTGCGAGGTGCACACCGTCGGCGAGAACGTCTTCGCGGTCGGTTTTCAGGGCCGCTCGGCGATGCTCGCGCTCGACTCGGGGCAGATCTGGTGGGCCCACGAGATGTCGAGCTATCGCGGCATGGCGGTCGATGAGGAGAATCTCTACGTCACCCAGGCGGACGGCATCGTGGTGGCGATGCGCCAGCGGGACGGCTCGGAGATCTGGCGCAATCAAAAGATGAAATTGCGGCGCCTGAGCACGCCGGTGCTGACCAGCACGGCCGTGGTGGTCGCCGACTTCGAGGGTTACCTGCACTGGATGGACAAGGGCACCGGCCAGCTGGTCGCCCGGGAGCGCATTGCCAAGGAGCGGGTGTCGAACGCGCCGGTGGCGGCCGGCGACACGGTCGTGGTCATGACCGACCGGGGCAAGCTCGCCGCCTACCGGGCCACACCTGCCGCGGCGCCCGCGGCAGCGCCTGCGCCCGCACCGGCGGCAGCGCCCGCAGCAACGCCAGCGCCCGCATCGCCTGAAGCCACGCCGGCGCCTGCGCCCGCATCTCCTGAAGCCACGCCGGCGCCTGCGCCTGCATCGCCTGAGGCCGCGCCGGCGCCTGCGCCCTCCGACACGCCGCCGGCTTCATCGCCAGCGCCGCAGCGGACGCCGCCGTCGACGCCGCCTCGGTCGGCACCCGCGCCGTCGCCGCCGCCCGAGACGACGCCTCCGCCTGCACCGGCTCCGTCGACGCCGGCACCTCCGCCGGCGGATCCGGGCAAGCCCGGGCAGCCGGCGGCCTCTCCGTCACGCTGAGACAGTAAGGATATGCGGGGCGGGCGCGCAGGATGCTTCCGGTAGTCGCACTGATCGGCCGGCCCAACGTAGGCAAGTCGACGCTGTTCAACGCCATGACGGGCACGCGCGATGCCTTGGTCGCGGACCTGCCGGGGCTGACGCGCGATCGCCAGTATGGTTTCGCGCGGCGCGGCCGCGTGCCTTGCATCGTCGTGGACACGGGCGGGCTGGTCGAGCAGGCGGACCGGATCGAGAGCCTCATGGTGGCGCAGACCGAGCGGGCCATCGCCGAGGCGGACCGCCTGATCGTGCTCGTCGACGGCCGCGCGGGGATCACTCCGCAGGACCGCTTCGTGGCCGACCTCGCGCGCCGCAGCGGCAAGCCCATCATCGTGGCGGTGAACAAGACCGAAGGCCACGATCGGGACGTCGCGGTCGCCGAATTTCATCAGCTCGGGATGGGGGAGCCGGTCGCGATCTCCGCGGCGCACGATCAGGGAGTCATCTCCCTGCTCGACGCGTCGCTCGACGGGCTCGAGCCCGACCCGGGCGATGGGCCGGAGAACGAGAGCATCAAGGTGGCCGTGATCGGCCGCCCGAACGTCGGCAAGAGCACGCTCATCAACCGGCTCCTGGGCGAGAACCGCCTGGTGGCGTTCGATCAGCCCGGCACGACCCGCGATGCCGTGCTGGTGCCGTTCGAGCGCGACGGCGAGCGCTACACCCTCATCGATACCGCGGGCGTGCGCCGCCGCGCGCGCGTCGAGGAGTCGGTGGAGAAATTCAGCGTCATCAAGACGCTGCAGGCGATCGAAAGCGCGAACGTCGTGATCGTGGTGATGGATGCGCACGACACCGTCGCGGAGCAGGACGCGAGCCTCCTCGGCACGGTGATCGAGCAGGGCAAGGCGCTGGTGCTCGCCGTCAACAAATGGGACAACATTCCAGCGGAGCAGCGCGATGCCATCCGCGGACAGATCGTCGAGCGCCTGCAATTCGCGGACTTCGCGCCGCTGCATTTCATATCCGCGCGCCACGGGAGCGGGGTGGGCGGACTCTTCGACGCCGTGGGCGAGGTGTACGCGGCGGCCATGCGCGAAATGAGCACTCCCGAGCTCACGCGGGTGCTCGAGGCGGCGATCGAAAGTCATCAGCCGCCGCTGGTGAGCGGACGGCGCATCAAGCTGCGTTACGCGCACCAGGGCGGCCGCAACCCCCCGGTGGTGGTGATCCACGGCAATCAGACGGACCACGTGCCGGACGCGTATCGCCGCTACCTCGTGAACGTCTATCGCAAGGCATTCAACCTCCTGGGCACGCCGGTCCGGGTCGCCTTCCGCGGCGACGAGAATCCCTTCGCCGGCAAGCGCAACACCTTGACGCCGCGCCAGATGCGCAAGCGGCGCCGGCTGATACAACGCAACAAGCGCTGAGCCCGAGCCAGAAATTCGGCAACATCGCCCGCCGCTCGCTGCGGCGACGGTTTACACTAGCGTGGTGAACCACCCGGCGGGATAAGCCCTTGGAATTCACCGGAACTACGCTCTTCCGGGCCGCGGCTACCACGGCCTTCCGTATCGCGGCGCTCACCCTGCCGCTCGTCGGGTTGTATGCGCTCGCGGGATTCTGGCTCGCGCCGAGATTGCTGCGGTCGGCGCTGATGGAGGACATCCCGAAGAGCCTGGACGCGCGGCCGAGCGTCGGCGCGATCCACGTCAATCCCTTCCTCTTCCAGGTCGAGATCGAGAACTTCTCGCTGGCCGGTCCCGGGGGCGAGAAGCTCGTGAGCCTGGAGCGGCTGTTCGTCGATTTCGAGCTGTCTTCGCTCTGGCATCGCGCCTATTCGTTCGCCGCCATCGAGATCGATGCGCCGAGCGTCAACGTGCTGATCGCGCCGGACGGAAATCTGAACCTCTCGGCGCTGACGCCGAGGCAGACGGCCCCGAAGCCTCCGCCCGTGCAAAAGCAGCAGCCGCTGCCGCGCCTGCGCATCGGCTCGTTCAAGGTGAGCCGCGGCGTATTCAGCTACGAGGATCGCAGCCGGCCGACCGACTTCGGCGCCAGGCTCGAGCCGATCAATTTCGAGCTGCGGGAGTTCACCACCGGCATCGAGGGCGGCCGCTTCACCTTGACCGGAGCATCCAAGCTCGGCGAGCGGGTCGAGTGGCGCGGGCACGTGTCGGTGCAACCGATCGAGTCGGACGGCGAGCTCCGGATCGACGGGCTGAAGGCGCGCACGCTCTGGGAATACCTCGCGGATCGCCTGAATTTCGAGATCGGCTCGGGCGAGCTCGAGCTGTTCGCGACCTACAAGATGTCCTTGAGGGACACGCTCGATCTGCACGCGGACATCTCGAAGATCGCGGTCAACGGCCTCGTGGTGAAGCCCAGGGGATCCGACGTCGACTGGGTCACGGTGCCGTCGCTGCAGGTGAGCGGCACGACGGTGGACTTGGGCGCCCGCGAGGCGCACACGGATTCGATCTCCATCACCGGCATCAAGCTTTTGACCTGGCTCGAGCCCGACCGCTCGCTCAACCTCATGAAGCTCGCGCAGACGCGGTCCGTCGCCGCGACATCCTCGACCCCCGCGATGACCGCGACCCCCGCCGCCGCGGCAGCGGTCGCCGGCGCCTCGTCGCCGTGGAAATTCGAGTTGCGCGAGCTCGCATTGCGCGACGCGAGCATCTCGGTCGAAGATCGCAGCACGCGGCCTGCGCCCAAGGTGGTGCTTGCGCCGCTGTCCTTGACCGTGACGGGGGCGAGTCTCGACCTCTCGAAGCCGGTGAAGGTCGCGCTGGAGACGCACATCAACGAGACGGGCGCGGTGAGCGCGAGCGGAGAGATCACGCCGCAGCCGCTGTCCGCAAGCATCGCAGTCAAGCTCGACAAGCTGGACCTGGCGCTCGCCCAGCCGTATCTCGCGCAGCGCACCTCCATGATTCTCGTCGGCGGCAAGCTGAGCGCGGACACGCAGGTGCACTATGGCGCGGGGCATCCCGCAATCCAGGTATCGGGCGACGTGAGCGTGCGCGGTCTGCACACCATCGACAACGCGTTGCGCGACGATTTCATCAACTGGGACCGGCTGGACCTTCAGGGGATCGACTATCAGCAAGGCCCGGATCGCCTCGACATCGGCCTGGTCGCGGCGAACAAGCTGTATGCGCGGGTGATCGTCGAGCCCGACACCAGCTTGAACGTCACTCGCGTGCTGAAAGGACCGGGCGCCACCGTGGTCGCGCCCGCGCCGCCGGGAGGCGCGCCGGTCGTGGCGACGGCACCGGCGGCGGCTACGCCTGCCGCGCCTGCCGGGCCCGCTGCGTCTGCCGCGCGCACTTCGCGCACGGCGCCCGCGAGCGCGGCGGCATCGAGCGCGCCGGCCATGCCCCTGTCGATCAAGAAGATCGTCCTGCATGCGTCCCGGGCGAATTTCGCGGATCTGTCCATCCAGCCGAATTTCTCGACCGGCATCCAGGCCCTGGAAGGCACGGTCGTCGGACTGTCCTCGAAGGCCGATGCTCGCGCCAAGGTGGACATCAAGGGTCAGGTGGACACCTTCTCGCCGGTATCCATCACCGGCGAGGTGAATCCGTTCAGCAAGGAGCTCTACACCGACCTGGCCTTGAGCTTCCGCAACATGGAGCTGAGCACCTTCAATCCGTATTCCGGCAAATTCGCGGGCTACAACATCACCGAGGGGAAGCTCACCACCGAGCTGCATTACAAGGTCGAGGGCCGCAAGCTCGACGCCCAGCATCACATCAACATCCAGGAGCTCGAGTTCGGCGACAAGACCGACAGCAAGGACGCGGTCTCGCTGCCCATCAAGCTCGCCGTAGCGCTGCTCAAGGATCGCAACGGGGTCATCGACCTGGATTTTCCGGTGGGAGGGACCCTCGACGACCCGCAGTTCAAGCTGGGACCGGCGATCCGCAAGGTGGTGCTGAACATCCTGGAGAAGGCCGTCACGGCGCCCTTCGCGCTGCTGGGTTCCCTGTTCGGCGGCGGCCCGGAGCTCCAGTTCATCGATTTCGCGCCCGGCGCGGCCGACCTGGATGCGCAGGGCGCGGACAAGGCCAGGACCATGGTCAAGGCGCTCGCCGAGCGCCCGCAGCTCAAGATCGACGTGCCCCTCGCCGTGGTCACCGAGCTCGATCGCCCGGCGCTGGTCCAGGCACGATTCGCCGCCGAGGTGCAGGAAGCGCAAACCGCGGGCGGCCGCAAGAAATCGGGCGCTCCGCCGCCGAGCTTCGATCAGCTCGATCCCGGCACGAAGCTCGACGTGCTGGTTGCGCTCTATGCCAAGGCGGTGGGCGGTGAGCCCAGCTATCCCGATGCGGTCACCGACATCAAGACCAAGCCCGAGCTCGCGGCTGCCAAGGCCGAATTCCTCGGCAAATCGGTGCGGGGGCACATCGTGATCGCGGAATCGGACTTGACCGCGCTCGGACAGAAACGCGCCGCGGCCATCCAGCAAGCCCTGCTCGCCGATTCGAGCATCGATCCGCAGCGCGTGTTCCTGGTGGCGAACGACAAGGCCAAGGGCCAGGACGGCAAGGTGCGGTTGGAGATGTCGCTGAAATAGCGATTGAGGCGCCGCGACGCCTGCGCCTCAATTGAAGGCACGCGTATTAACCGGGCGCCCTCCTTCGGTGCAAGCGGCGCGCGCGAGGGATCGTGCGTCGGGCTAACCCGCTGATCGCGCTCGATTCTTCCCCGGTGGCACAGGCGTTGCTTGCTGCACGCGATCGGTACCGCCCGAGGACCGGCCTCAACCCGAGGATCGCATGAAGCTCATCACCGCCATCATCAAGCCGTTCAAGCTGGACGATGTGCGCCGCGCGGTGAGCGAAGTCGGAGTGCAAGGCATCACCGTCACCGAGGTGCGCGGCTTCGGGCGGCAGCGAGGGCACACCGAGATCTATCGCGGCGCCGAGTACCTGGTGGAGTTCGTGCCGAAGAGCAAGCTCGAGATCGCGGTCATCGACGAGCTGGTCGATCCGGTGATCGACGCGCTGGTCAAGGCCGCGCACACCGGCAAGGTGGGCGACGGCAAGATTTTCGTGTTCGACCTCGAGCAGGTCGTGCGCATTCGTACGGGCGAGCGGGACGCCGGCGCCATTTGACCCCAGGGGAGCGTTCGATGAACAAGCCGTCGAGATCGGTGGTATTCGGCATTTTGGCCTCGTTTTGCGCGGGCGCGTTCGCCGCCGCGCCGGCCGAGCCCTCGATCGTCGCGGCATCGTCCCTGAATTCCGGAGACACCGCGTGGATGCTGGTCGCCACCGCCCTCGTGCTGCTCATGTCGATTCCGGGGCTGGCGCTGTTCTACGGCGGCATGGTGCGCAAGAAGAACGTGCTCGCAACGCTCATGCAAACCTTCGCCATCGTTTGCCTGGTGACGCTGCTTTGGTGGGTGATCGGCTACTCGTGGGCGTTCACTCCGGGCGGCGCCATGTTCGGGGGCGCCGGCCGTGCCTTCTTCAACGGCATGACGTTCATCCAGGGCGCCGCGCCCAAGCTGTCGGTGTCGCATCTGGCGCCGACCATTCCCGAGACCGTCTACGCCATGTTCCAGATGACCTTCGCCGCGATCACCCCGGCGCTGATCGCGGGCGCGTTCGCCGACCGCATGAAGTTCTCGGCCATGCTGGTGTTCATGGCGGCGTGGTCGCTGGCGGTGTACGTGCCGATCGCGCACATGGTGTGGGAGCCCACGGGCTGGCTCAACAAAGCCGGCGTGCTCGACTATGCCGGCGGCACTGTGGTGCACATCAATGCCGGCGTCGCCGGCCTCGCGAGCTGCCTGGTCCTCGGCAAGCGCCTCGGGTTCGGCAGGGAGGCCATGGCGCCGCACAATCTCACCCTGACGCTGATGGGCGCATCGCTCCTCTGGGTGGGCTGGTTCGGGTTCAACGCGGGATCCGCGGGCGCCGCCGACGGACGCGCCGGCCTTGCGATGCTGGTGACCCAGATGGCGACCGCCGCCGCCGCGTTCTCCTGGATGATCGCGGAGTGGATCAGCCGCGGCAAGCCGAGCGTGCTCGGCATCGCGTCGGGCGCGGTGGCCGGCCTCGTTGCCGTGACTCCCGCATCGGGGTTCGTCGGCCCCTCCGCGGCCGTGGTGATCGGCGCTGCCGCGGGCGTGCTGTGCTTCGCCGCTGCAACCTCGTTGAAACATGCGTTCAAGTACGACGATTCGCTGGATGCGTTCGGCGTCCACGGCGTCGGCGGCATCGTCGGTGCGCTGCTCACCGGCGTGTTCGCGAGCAAGGAAATCAGCGGCATGGACGGCTCGGTGCTGATCCAGTTGAAAGGCGTCGCCGTGACGCTGGTGTATGGCTTCGCGGTCAGCTACGTGATCTTGATCGTCATCGACAAGACCATGGGCCTGCGCGTCAGCGAGGAGCAGGAGCGGGAGGGGCTCGACATCTCCCTGCACGGGGAAAGCATCGAGTAGCCCCGGTTGGAGTAGGATGGCGCCATGCCATTCCTCGATCTCATCGTGATGGTGGCGGTTCTGGTGCTCCTGTCGGGATTCCGCGTGGCGCAGGAGTACGAGCGCGGTGTGGTGTTCCGCCTCGGCCGCTTCAAGGGGCTGCGCGGACCGGGCCTCTACTGGATCATTCCTCTCGGGATAGAGCGCGCGGTACGCATCGACATCCGCACCCGCACCGTCTCCGCCGAGCAGCAGGAAACCATCACTCGGGACAGCGTCACCATCAAGGTGAATGCCGTGCTGTGGTATCGGATCGTTGACGCCGCCAAGGCGGTGATTGCGGTGGCCGATGCGCCCGCGGCGGTGTATCAGCTCGCTTTGACCGGCCTGCGCAACATCATCGGGCAGCACGACCTCGACGAGATACTGCAGGAGCGCAACAAGATCAATGCGCTGCTGAGCGAGAACATCCGCGGCTCGACCAGCGACTGGGGTCTCGAGGTGCAGCGCTTCGAGATGAAGGACGTGGAGCTGCCGGTCGCGATGCAACAGGTCATGGCCATGCAGGCCGAGGCCATCCGCGAGAAGCGCGCGCGCATCATCAAGGCCGAGGCGGAGCTCGAGGCCTCCCTCAAGCTCTCCGCCGCGGCGGCGCAGATCACCGCGAATCCGGCGGCGCTGGAGCTGCGGCGCATGCAGATGATCTCCGAGGTGGGTGCCGAGAACAACAGCACCACCGTGATCATGATCCCGTCGGACTTCGTGTCGCTCGCGCACAACTTGAGCGACGTCCTGCAAAAGCAGTCGCGGACGCCCCCGCCCGCGCCGGCCGCAGGGCAAAACAAGGATACGTGATCCAGGTCTCACCGAGCGCGTGATTTCGGCGGTTAGTCTTGCGTCTTCGAGCGGAGAAACGTATGAGCAACCCCTACGACACGGCGAAGGATCGCACCTCGGTCCTCGGACCGACCCTCTCCTTCAAGGGCGATCTTGCCGCCGATGAGGACCTGCTGATCCAGGGCCGCATCGAAGGGTCCATCGCACACACCCAACGCTTGACCGTCGGCCCCCAGGGCAGCGTCAAGGCGAACATCCATGCACAGCTCATCATCGTCGAGGGCACCGTCGACGGGGACCTGCGCGCCGACAAGTCCGTGCTGGTCAAGTCCACGGCAACCGTGTGCGGCAACATCGTGGCGCCGTCCGTGAGCATCGCAGAGGGCGCGAGCTTCAGCGGCAGCATCGACATGGGCGGCCGCAAGGGCCTGCAGGTCGGCGGCAAGCCGGAGGGCCTCGCCGCAGCGCCGGTCAAGCCCGCGGGAGCGGCGTGATGTCCTGGTTCAAGAAGGACGACGAGCTCATGCCCAGCCCGCAGTCCGGCGGCCGCGGGCCGCATCCCGAGGCTTCGGCGCGGCGCCCGGAGCCGCGCGAGCCGCGTCCCGAGCCAAGAACACCGACGGCGCGCATAGAGCCGCGCATCGAGCCGCGCGTGCCGGAGGCCCGCAGGGCCGAGCCGCGCTCGCCCGAACCGCGTTCCCCGGAGTCCCGGCCGCCGGAGCCGCGCATCGCGGAGCCGCGAGCGCCCGAGCCCCGAAGTCCGGAGGCGCGTGCGGCAGAGGCGCGAGCGAGCGAATCCAGATCCGCCGAGCCGCGTCCGAGCGATCCGCGCGCCGCGGAGCCCGCCTCCCGGCCGTCAGTGCTCGGCCCCACCCTGCGGTTTCGAGGCGAGCTCACGGCCCAGGAGGACCTGATCGTCCAGGGCAGCGTCGAGGGCACGATCACGCATACGCAGACGCTCACGATCGGCACCGACGGCTCCATGAAGGGCAATATCCGCGCGCGAGTCATCATCGTCGACGGCAAGGTCGAGGGCGACCTGCATGCGACGGAGGCGGTGAACATACGCGCCACGGCGAAAGTTCGGGGCAACGTCTTTGCGCCCCGCATCTCGGTCGCGGACGGCGCGTTCCTGCAGGGCCAGATCGACATGCAACCCGCCGCGCCGCCGCCGCCGGAGCAGACCGTGCGTATACGCCAGCTCGGAAGCGCTCCGGCCGACGCGCCCGCAGGCTCAAGTCCCCGGCAGGAATAGCTCCGGATCGACCCAGGCGCGGTTCAGGCTCAAGCCCCAATGCAGATGAGGGCCGGTCGCGCGGCCGGTCATTCCGACGGCGCCGATCCGGGCTCCGGCCGCGACGCGCTCACCCGGCTTCACGTCGATCGCGCTCAAGTGGCAGTACATGCTGATGAGCCCGCGGCCGTGATCGACGAACACCGCGTTGCCGTTGAAGAAGAAATTGCCGGTCTCGACCACCGTGCCCGGCAACGGCGCGAGCACCGGAGTGCCGCTCGCGGCCGCGATGTCCATGCCGGTGTGCGGATTGCGCGACTCGCCATTGAACACACGGCGCATCCCGAAAGAGCTCGAGCGGACGCCGGGTATCGGCGGCGGAAAGCGCAGGGATGCCGGGGCCTCGTCCGTCCAGGTGTTGAGTGCATGATCGATGCGCGCGCTTTCGAGCTTGATCCGTGCCAGGTCGGCGGCCGAGGGATTCACCTGGCGGGGCGCCACTTGCAGCGACTGGGTGAGGTAATGCTTGTCGACGATCGGGAAGTCGAGGGCTTGGCGCCCACCGGCGTCGTGAACCACGATCTCTTCCGTTCCCTGGGTCGCCGCGAGCGGAATCCCCACGATCGCCACCCAGCCGTCCGCAACCTCGAGGACCAGCGCCCGGTGGCCATGGGCATCCACGTAGGGCAGCGCCGCGCCCCGCGACGGCAGGTGCACGATCTTGACGCCGCCCGGGACCGCGCTCTCGCGGGGAAGCGCGGCCTCGCCGCCCGCGGCCCCCCCGGCGCCGGCGCAGACGATGACGGATGCGCAGGCGGCGAGCACCCGGCGCGGCCTTGTGCCCAGCCCGCGCTCGCGCACCATCAGGACGAGCCCTCGACCCGCGCGCGCAAGCTGCCGCGGGCGAGTTGTGCCTCGATCAGGGTACCGGGCGGCGCCTGGGCTGAGTCGCGCAGGAGCTCGCCGCCTTCCCGCTTGACGATGGCATAGCCGCGGGCAAGGGTCTTCAAGGGGCTGAGCGCGTCCAACTTGCCGGATACCGGCGCCAAGCGCTCGCGTGCACGGCGGGCGCCCTCCGGCCCTACGACGGCAAGGCGGGTTGAGAGCGGCTGCAGACGCGTGCGCGCGCGCCGCGTCGACTCGGGTGCGGCGTTCTTGAGCCGCGCGAGCAGGGCCCGGTAGCGAGCCGCCGTGTCGCGCAGCGCGGCCGCAGGGCTCATCCGCCAAAGCCGGCTCTGCTCATCGGCGAGCGTCGCGCGATACGAATGCAGCATCTGGCGCATGGCGCGCACCAGGCACGCCTCCAGCTCATCGACGCGCTGGACCTGCGCGTCCAGCCGTGCGCGCGGTCCGGCCAGCACCGCGCGGCCGGAGAGCCACTCGAGACGCTCGCGATGCTGCTCGAGGCGGTGACGCATGTCGCGCCGGAGGCGCGAGGACAGCCTTTGCAAGGCGGTCTGCCACTCGTCCCTATGCGGTACCACCAGCTCGGCGGCGGCGGAGGGCGTCGGCGCGCGCACGTCGGCGGCGAAGTCGGCGATGGTGAAGTCGACCTCATGGCCGACCCCGGTGACGATCGGAATCGGCGAGGCGGCGATGGCGCGGGCCAGGCGCTCGTCGTTGAAGGCCCAGAGATCCTCGAGCGAGCCGCCGCCGCGGGCGAGGATGAGCACGTCGCACTCCGCGCGGCGCCCGGCGAGATCGAGCGCGGCAATGATCTCCGCCGCCGCCGCCGCCCCTTGCACGGAGACGGGATGAATCAACACGGCAGCCGCCGGAAAGCGCCGCGCCAGCACGTGCAGTATGTCCCGAACCGCGGCGCCGGTCGGAGAGGTGACGACGCCGATCCGCCGCGGGATCTTCGGCAATGCGCGCTTGCGCTCCTGCGCAAACAGGCCCTCGGCCATGAGCCTGGCACGCAGCTCCTCGAACTGGCGCTTCAGGGCGCCGAGCCCGGAGTCCTCCATGTGATCGACGATCAGCTGGTATTCACCGCGCGGCTCGTAGAGACCGATGCGCGCCCTGACCAGCACCTTCTGGCCGTCCTTCGGCGCGAAGGCGCAGAGCATGTTCCTCTGGCGGAACATCGCGCAGCGCACCTGTGCGGTCGCATCCTTCAGCGAGAAGTACCAGTGGCCCGATCCGGGCCGCGACAGGTTCGAGATCTCGGCCTCCAGCCAGACCGTGCCGAAGCCTCGCTCGAGCAGCACCCGCACCTCGCGGTTGAGCCGCGAAACACTGTAGATTTCGCGCTCCGGGCGTCCGGGCGCGGCAGGGCTCTCGAGGGATTCCATGCGGGAATGATAGCGGTTTACCGAAACCCAGGCGCAAGGTACAATGCGCCGCCTCTTAGATGACCCGTGACGCTCCTTATGCGTATCCTAGAAGAGGCCCTCACTTTCGACGACGTTCTGCTCGTGCCGGCCTATTCCGAGGTGCTGCCGCGCGAGGTGTCGTTGTCCACGCAGCTGACCCGCAAGATCCGCGTGAACCTTCCGGTGGTCTCGGCCGCCATGGACACCGTGACCGAGGCGCGGCTCGCCATCACCATTGCGCAGGAGGGCGGTATCGGCATCGTTCACAAGAACATGTCGATCAACCATCAGGCGCGTCAGGTCCACAGCGTCAAGAAGTTCGAGAGCGGCGTGATCAGCGATCCGATCACGGTGCGCCCGGACATGACCATACGCCAGGTGATCGAGCTCACCCGCGCGAAGAACATCTCCGGCGTGCCGGTGGTGATGGGGACGAAGGTGGTCGGCATCGTCACGCATCGCGACCTGCGCTTCGAGACCAAGCTCGACGCACCGGTCTCCTCGGTCATGACTCCGAAGGAGCGCCTGGTCACGGTGCGCGAGAACGCGCCCAAGGACGAAGTGCTCGCGCTGCTGCACAAGCATCGCATCGAGAAGGTGCTGGTGATCTCCGGCGATCACGAGCTCAAGGGCATGATCACGGTGAAGGACTTCCAGAAGGCCACCGAGTTTCCCACCGCGTGCAAGGATGAGAGCGGACGGCTGCGCGTGGGCGCCGCGGTCGGCACCTCGCCCGACACGCTGGACCGGGTGGCCGCGCTGCACGAGGCCGGGGTCGATGTGGTCGTGGTCGACACATCGCACGGCCACTCGCGCGGCGTGCTCGAGACGGTGTCGAAGATCAAGGCCCGGTTCGCCGACCTGCAGGTGATCGGCGGCAACATCGTCACCGCCGAGGCGGCCCTCGACCTGGTCAAGCACGGCGCCGACGGCGTCAAGGTCGGCATCGGACCGGGCTCGATCTGCACGACCCGGGTCGTGGCGGGCGTCGGAGTGCCGCAGATCAGCGCGATCGCGCGCGTCTCCAAGGCGCTCGAGAACACCGGCGTGCCCCTCATCGGCGACGGCGGAATCCGCTAT
>DATAUO010000042.1:0-3696 GCA_036268215.1 Steroidobacteraceae bacterium | reverse complement strand
GGCGGCGCTCGCGGCGGCGGCGGCTTATTGCTTCTGGTACGCCTGCAAGGCGTGGATCAAGAGCCGGCTCGTCGCGGACACGCCAACCTCCCGCATCCGCTCGGCAGCGCAAGGCTATGCCGCGCTGTGCGGCCGGGCGCTGCCCGCGGATGAGACGGCCATCAAGGGCCCGCTCACCGGCAGGCCCTGCACGTGGTGGCGCTACGAGATCGAGGAACGCCGCTACACAGGGCGGTCGCGCTCGTGGTGCACGGTAGGCAGCGACACGAGCAGCGTGCCGTTCGTGCTCGACGACGGCACCGGGCGATGCCTGATCGATCCGCGCGGCGCCGAGGTGTATCCGACCGCCGCCGATCGCTGGTACGGACCCACGCCCTGGCCGCAGGGACGCATCCCGGACGTGGAAGGGATTCTTGGTTGGCTCGTGAACCACTTCGTGACCGATCGTTACCGGTACACCGAGCATCGCCTGGAGTCTCACGAGGAGGTTTATTCCATCGGACTGTTCCACAGTCTCGGCGGCGTGCGGGTCGACGACGGCGAGGCCGCCGCCGGCGCGCTGCTGCACGACTGGAAACAGGACCGGGCGGCCCTGTTGGCGCGTTTCGACACCGATCACGACGGCAACATCTCGAGCGAGGAGTGGGAGCGTGCGCGCGAGGCGGCACGCCGCGAAGCCGAGCGGCAGCGCGTGGCCGAGGAGCGCAGGCCGACGGTGAACGTGCTCGCCGACCCCATGGACGGGCGCGCATTTCTGCTGGCCGCGCTCGCGGGCGAGCCGCTCGCGCGGCGCTTTCATCGCAAGCTCCTGGCGGGGGCCGGAGGGTTCGTCGCCGGCGCCGGTGCGCTGGCCTGGATGCTCGAGCACGTCTGATAGAATTCGATCATGACGAATCCCTTGTTGGAGATGGATTCCTTGCCCGCATTCGGGCTCATTGGCCCGCAGCACGCGCGGCCGGCGCTCGAGGCCGTGCTTGCCGAGAATCGCGCCCGCCTCGCGCAGCTCACCGCGCAAGCTCATCCGACGTTCGCATCGCTGGTCATGCCGGTCGAGGAGCTCTCCTACCGCTTGAGCCGCGTGTGGAGCCCGGTCGCGCATCTGAACGGAGTGTGTAATTCGTCCGCGATGCGCGCCGCCTACAACGAGTGCGTGCCGCTCCTGACGGAGTACGGCTCGGAGCTGGGACAGAACGCGGCGCTGCAGAAAGGCTATGCCTTCGTGCTCGAGCGCGAGCGCGGCTCGCTCGACGGCGCACAGATCAAGCTGCTCGAGAACGCGCTGCGCGATTTCCGCCTCGCGGGCGTGGACCTTCCGCCCGAAGCGAAGACCCGCTACCGGGAGGTCGCGCAGAGGCTCGCGCAACTCGCCAGCAAATTCTCCGAAAACGTGCTCGATGCGGCCGCCGCCTTCGCGCGCGCGGTCACCGATGGGGCCGAGCTCGCCGGATTGCCGGCCAACGCGGTGGACCGCGCCGCGGCGGACGCGCGCGAAGCGGGCCGGCCGGGCTGGCTGCTCAAGCTCGATCAGCCGACCTACCTCACGGTCATGGCGAGCGCGGAGAGCGAACGGCTGCGCCGCGACATCTACGAGGCCTGGGTCACGCGTGGATCGGAGCTCGGGCCGAGCGGCGGGCAGTTCGACAACAATCCGGTCATCGCGGAGATCCTGCCCCTGCGTCACGAGCTGGCGCGGCTCGTCGGCTTCGACAATTACGCCGATTTCGCGCTCGCGACCCGGATGGCCAAGAGCAGCCGGCAGGTGCTCGGCTTCCTCGGCGATCTGGCGCGGCGCTGCATGCCGGCGGGACGGCGCGAGTTCTCGGACCTCGAGGACTTCGCGGGGCGCAAGCTGAACGCCTGGGACATGGCTTTCTACGGCGAGAAGCTCCAGGAGCGGCGCTTCAAGGTGTCGCAGGAGGCACTGCGCCCCTACTTCCCGCTGCCCAAAGTGCTGGAGGGACTGTTCGCGCTGGTTCGGCGGCTCTACGCCATCGAGGTGCGCGAGCGCCCCGGGGTCGGCGTCTGGCACCCGTCGGTGCGGTTCTACGACCTGCTCGACGCCCATGGGAGGCCGCTCGCGGGCTTCTACCTCGATCCCTATTCGCGCACGGAGAAGCGCAGCGGCGCCTGGATGGACGAGTGCGTGATCGCAAAATCCCTGCCGACGGGTACCGCGCTGCCGGTGGCCCAGCTGGTCTGCAACTTCACGGCGCCGGTGGGCGCGGCTCCGTCGTTGCTCACCCACGATGAGGTCACCACGCTGTTCCACGAGTTCGGGCACGGCCTGCACCACATGCTGACGCGCGTCGCCTATCCGAGCATCGCGGGCATCAACGGCGTCGCCTGGGACGCGGTCGAGCTGCCGAGTCAGTTCATGGAGAACTTCGCCTGGAGACCCGAGGTGCTGCCGCTGATCTCGGCACACACCGACACGGGCGAGCCGTTGCCGGTCGACGTGCTGCAGCGATTGCTCGGCACCCGCACGTTCAACGCCGCCCTCGACACGCTGCGGCAGATCGAGCTCGCGAGCTTCGACTTCGAGCTGCACGCGGAATTCGATCCCGCGGCCGGCGCAAGGGTCGCCGAGACGCTCGCCGCGGTGCGCGGGCGCATCGCCGTGGTGCCGGCCGCCCCCTTCAATCGCATGCCGGCCAGCTTCGCGCACATCTTCGCGGGCGGATACGCAGCCGGATACTACAGCTACAAATGGGCGGAGGTGCTCGCGGCGGACGCATTCGAGGCCTTCGAGGAGGCGGGGGTATTCGACGGCGCCACCGCGGCGCGCTTTCGAGACTCGATCCTGGCGCGCGGCGGAAGCCTGGACGCGATGGACGCCTTCGTGCAGTTTCGCGGCCGCGAGCCCGATGTGCGGCCGCTGCTCAAGCAAACCGGAATCGCCGCGTGAAATGGGCCCTCGCGGCGCTGCTCGGGCTGCTCGCGGAGGGCGCGGGCGCGGCCACGGCATACGTCAGCGACGAGCTCATTCTCGGCGTCTATGCCGATGAGAACGGCCAGGGCCAGCGCCTGTCGACCCTGCATTCCGGGGCCAGCCTGGAGACGCTCGGCACCGCCGGCGAGTACACCCACGTGCGGCTCGCCGATGGCAGCACGGGATGGGTCAAGTCGACCTACCTGACCACGACGGTGCCCGCGATCGTCCGGGTCAAGCAGCTCGAGGATGAGCTCGATCGGGCGCACGCGACCACGCCCGGCCTGGCAGCGGCAGCGGCCCACAACGTGGCGGACGATCTCGAGCGTCAGCTTGCAACCACGCGCGCGGAGCTTGGGGCCATTCGTGCGGAGAGCTCCGCGCGGCCGCCCGGGTCCACGGCGTTGCGCTCCGGGGTGAGCCCGTGGGTCGCGATGCTGCTCGCGGCGGTCGCCGGCACGCTGGGATACTGGCTGGGGCACGCGCTGCTGGCGGCCAGGATCCGGCGTAAATTCGGGGGTCTCAAGGTCTACTGATGACTTAATTCAGCGCCGCGACGGCCCGCTTTGACATCGCGTGCGGGGCTTTGACATAGTGGCCGCGGCCGGTGACGCAACGGCCGTTCGCTTCGGGCTGGAAAGAGAACCAGGCGATGGCGCGAACAGCCGCGAGAGCCTAGACTCCCTTCGATGCATGACCTTCGTCGCAACGACTACGACGTCACCAATTCGGTCCAGGTCAGCTCGACGGCCGCAGTGACCGACGCC
>DATAUO010000041.1:0-10797 GCA_036268215.1 Steroidobacteraceae bacterium | reverse complement strand
GCGGGGCGCCCGGCCCGCGTTCAGACGGCCGGTGCGCCGAGCGGCCGCAGCAGCTGCGCGCGGTAGTATTCGAGCTCGCGGATCGATTCGCGCACATCGTCCTGCGCCAGGTGCGCCGCGCTCTTGCGAAACCCCGCGGCGATGTGCGGCGCCCAGCGCTGTGCGAGCTCCTTGAGCGTGCTCACGTCGAGGTTGCGGTAGTGGAAGAAGCGCTCGAGCGCGGGCATGAGACGCGCCAGGAATCTGCGGTCCTGGCAGATGCCGTTGCCGCACATGGGCGAGCGTCCGGGCTCCGCCCACGTCTCCAGGAATCGCAGCGTTTCACGCTCGGCGGACGCGTTGTCGACGGCGCTCGCCAGAACCCGTGCCGTCAGGCCCGAGCGCCCATGCTGACTGCGGTTCCAATCGTCCATCGCATCGAGCACGGCCTGGCCCTGATGCACCGCGAGCACCGGACCTTCGCAGAGCACGTTCAGATGCTTGTCGGTTACGATGGTCGCAATCTCTATGATGAGATCGGTCTCCGGCTTGAGGCCGGTCATTTCCAGATCGATCCAGATCAGATTTTCGGGTGACTTCATGACTCAGGGGCCAAAGATTCGATGGTAGCAGAGCGGCGCGAGGAGCACGGCTTCCCGCACGGGACGGGCGTCGTGATCGCGAGCTTCGGGCGCCGGGCGCTGGTCGGCACCGATGGCGGCGCCCTCCTCTGCGGCCTCCAGGGGCGTCATCACCGCGTCGTGTGCGGCGACCGCGTCGCCTGGGGCCAGCCGTCCGCCGCCGATGCGCCCATGATCTCCGCGCTCGAGCCGCGCCGCAATCTCATCGAGCGCATCGATTCGCGCGGGCGGCCCGAGCCCGTGGCCGCCAACATCGATCAACTGGCGATCGTCGCCGCGGCCGAGCCGGCTCCCGATTGGTATCTCGTCGATCGCTACTGGGCGGGCGCCGTGCTCAAGGACGTCGACTGCCTGCTCGTGGTCAACAAGGCCGATCTCGACATGCACGGCCTCGACGGCGAGATCGCCGGGTACACGAGCCTGAATCTGCGCTCCGTGCGCACTTCGACGTCGACCGGCGCCGGGATCGCGGCGCTCGCGGCCGCCCTGCGGGGACGAACGACGCTGATCGTGGGGCAGTCGGGGGTCGGCAAGTCGTCCATGGTCAACGCATTGTCGCCGGAAGCCGCGGCCAAGACCGCGGAGCTGACGCGCGAGATCGAGGGCCGCCACACCACGACCACGGCGCGGCGGTATGACCTGGACGGCGCCACCGCGGTCATGGACGCCCCGGGCGTGCGCGACTTCGCGCCGCCCGCGAACCTGTTGCGTGCCGCCGAGCGCGGCTTCGTCGAGGTGCTGGCGCGATCATCGAAATGCCGCTTCAAGGATTGCCGGCACATGGAAGAGCCCGGCTGCGCGGTACGCACGGCGGTGGTCGCGGGCGAGATCGCCGCGCGCCGCTACGAGAGCTATCGCCGCCTGTTCAGGCTGTACGAAAAGCTCGCAAGCCAGTCGTAGCGTTGCGGCGAGCCTGGCGTCGGCATCGCGCCCGGGGCCGCGGCCCCGGGTGAGCGGCGCAGCCGTCAGGAGACGGTCGTGCGTCCCGCCAGCGCGTGCGCCAGCGTCCCGCCGTCCACGTACTCGAGCTCGCCGCCCACCGGCACGCCGTGGGCGATCCTCGATGCCTTGAGCCCGAGCTTGAGCGCGATCTCGCCGAGGTAGTGGGCCGTCGCCTCGCCTTCCGCGGTCGGATTGGTCGCGAGAATCACCTCGCGCACTTCGCCCTCCGCCAGCAACCGCTCGAACTCGTCCAGTCCGAGCTCGGCGGGTCCGACCCCGTCGAGGGGCGACAGATGACCCATGAGCACGAAGTAGCGTCCGCGGAATCCGCCGGATTGCTCGATGGCCACCACGTCGGCGGGCGACTCCACCACGCACAGCTGTGCGCCGTCACGCTGGGCGGAGGCGCAGATCGAGCAGTAATCGCTCTCGGTCAACATGCGGCAGCGCTTGCAGTGGCCGACGCTCGCGACCGCGTCGGCCAAGGCCTGGCTCAGGAGCTGCCCTCCATTGCGGTCGCGCTCCAGCAGGTGAAACGCCATGCGCTGCGCGGACTTCGGCCCGACGCCGGGCAGGCAGCGCAGCGACTCGATCAGGCGGGCAAGCGTCGGGGTGTACTTCATCGCAAGGTTGCGTCGCGGCGTGCGTCTCGGGCGCCGCCCGTCAGAACGGCATCTTCATGCCGGGCGGCAGATTGAGTCCCGACATCAGCCCGGAATACTTCTCCTGGGTGCGCTGGGTGATCCGGCGCACCGCGTCGTTGAACGCGGCGACCAGCAGGTCCTCCAGCATGTCCTTGTCCTCGGAGAGGAGCTTCGGCTCGATCTCGATCTTCTTGACCTCGTTGCGCCCGTTCATGCGCACCTTGACCATGCCCGCGCCGGATTCCCCGACCACCTCGAGCTGCGCCAGCTCCTCCTGCGCCTTCTTCATCGACTCCTGCACCTGCTGCGCCTGGCGCATCAGATTGCCGATACCGCCTTTCATCATCGAAACCTCCGATCCTGAAACGAACACCGCCTTCGATTCGCCGGCGGCGGGTGACTCATGCGCTCGTCAATTCACCGGCTTGACGGACGCCAGATCCACGTCGGCGCCGAAGCGCTCGCGCAAGCCCTTGACGGTCGGGTCCTGCTCGAACGCGGTCGCGGCCCGCTCGAGGCGATCGATCTCGGCCAGCGCGCGTTGGCGGGCGGGTGTCTCCAGATCGCTCGAAACGACCTCGTAGGTCACGCGGATGTCCTGACCCATGAGCTTCGACAAGGCCTGCGCGAGACGGTCCTCGATGGGGCGCGTGCGGCGGTCCGCCGTCGGCGGGTCCATCTTGAGGGCGAGTGCGCCCTTCTCGAACGAGGCCGGCGTACAGTTCAAGGCGAACTGACGCACCATCCCGCTCAGCCCGGCGGCCTCGACGATCGCCGGCCAATTGCCGGGCTCGATTCCGGCGGGCGCGCCTCGCGGCGGCGACGCCATGCTCGACGGCGTCCCCCCAGCCCTGGCGCCCGGCGCCGCGGCGGCGGCCGCCGCGGCCGGCTTGGAAACCGGAGTGCCGGCGCCGCCGCCCGCGACACCGGCGCCGCGACCCGCGACATCAGCGCCGCCGCCCGCGACGGCGCGCGGCGCGGCGGGCGACGTGCGCTTCGGGCTTTCGGCATCCTGGGCGGGCGCCCCGTCGGGCCGGAACGCCAGCATCCGCAGCAACGTCATCTCGAATCCCGCGCGCGGGTCGGGCGCCATGGAGAGATCACGCCGTCCGCCGAGCGCGATCTGGTAGTAGAGCTGCAGGTCCTCCGGCGCGACCGCTTGCGCGAGCCGCGTGAGCGCCTCCGCATCGTAGTCCTCGTCCATCGGCGCCGCGTCGGGCACGATCTGCACGATCGCAAGTCGCTGCAGGAACGCGGCCAGATCGATCAACGCCCGATCGTAATCCGGAACATTGCGGTCCAGCTCGGCGACCTCGGCGAGAAGCGCGGGCCCATCCATTCGCGCGAGCGCCTCCACGAGGCGCGTGATGTGTCCGCGATCGATGGTACCGAGCATGGCGCGGGCGTTCGCCTCGGTCAGCGTGCCGCCGCCGAACGCGATGAGCTGGTCGAGGAGGCTCAGGGAGTCGCGCATGCTGCCCTCGGCCGCCCGCGCGACCAGGGCCAGCGCGGCAGGCTCGAACTCGAGCTTCTCCTCGCGGGCGATGAACTTGAGCCGCTCGCCGATGAGTGCCGCCGGCAGCCGTTGCAGGCTGAACTGCAGGCAGCGCGACAGAACCGTGACCGGCACCTTCTGCGGATCCGTCGTGGCGAGCATGAATTTCACGTGCGGAGGCGGCTCTTCCAGCGTTTTCAGCAGCGCGTTGAACGAGTGGTTCGAGAGCATGTGCGCCTCGTCGATGAGATACACCTTGTAGCGCCCCCGGCTCGGCGCGTACTGCACGTTGTCGAGGAGATCGCGGGTATCGTCCACCTTGGTGCGGGACGCCGCGTCGACCTCGATGAGGTCGATGAAGCGCCCCTCGTCGATCTCGCGGCAAGCCGCGCAGGTGCCGCAGGGAGTGGCGCTCACTCCATTGGTCTCGCAGTTGAGCGACTTGGCGAGAATGCGGGCGATGGTGGTCTTGCCGACGCCGCGGGTGCCGGTGAACAGGAAGGCATGGTGAACCTTGCCGCTGTCGAGCGCGTTCGCCAGCGCCTTGAGCACGTGCTCCTGGCCGACCATTTCGGAGAAACGCTTTGGGCGCCACTTGCGCGCGAGGACGATGTAGCTCATGAGCTCGATTTTAAGCCGAGGAGTCGGACATTGGGCCGCAATTCCGGGATTCCAGCCGGCCGGGATTTCCGGTTGACGGGCCCCCGGGCGGCGGCGGCGGCGATGTCGCGACGGAGGCGGCCCGCGCCCGCAGGACTTCGGCGCCCGACTGGAGCCTCTACCGCTGCTCCCTTCCGGGCCTGACGGGGTTCGTGGTCAGTCGTCGCGAAGATGCGAACGCGGACCACCATAACCGCGAAGGTGGCCCAACTCTCGACGCCGGAGGTCGGCGGAGAGCGCGCATTCTAGATGATCCCACGACCCGAAGCGCAAGGGACTCGAGAAACGCGCACCCGGATATGTAATTCACATTAACTAATGATCGTAATCGACTGTTTATATTATTTTTATCCAGTGATTGGCGGAGAGGGTGGGATTCGAACCCACGAACACCTTTTAGGATGTTACTCACTTTCCAGGCGAGCGCCTTAGACCACTCGGCCACCTCTCCGTCTGGCGCAAGGGTACCGGAGCAGGCCCGCTGCGGCAATTACGCAAACCTTGAGGAAACGGAGCTGCGGAATGGATCCGGCGGGAACGGCTTCGGCCGAGCCGCGAGCGGTGATGGCCCGAGTCATTCCACCCTCGATCCTCAACTGTTCGGGTTACGAGGACGAGCTGGTCTGCGTCCCCGCCTTGTTCGTCGGCGCGGGCTTGTACTTGGGCGGAACGTCCAGGCAAGCGTCCTTGGGGCCAGGCGGCGGGGCCGAGGCGGCATCGGCCTTGGGGACCACCAGCGATTCCTTGGTGTTCGGATTGTCGAGGCCGGCCGGTACGATCAGCGGCGCAACCTCGCCAGCCCGCTGGTATTCCTGCGGCTTGTGACAGTTGGGCTCGAAACCGTGCAGGAGATGGCAGCCTCCGAGAAGCGCCGCCGCGGCAACACCCAGCGCCGCACGGGTCGCCTGGGCCAATGCACCCCGGCTTGCCGCCCGGGCTGCGCTCCTTTCCGCACGCATGTCTGCGTTCATCGGTCCGCTCGCCGCTGCATCATTCCGGTTCATCGTCACCGCCGTCTCGTTCGTCGTCGCTCTCAAGCCGTTCTCCTCTGCCGCCGAACCCTCTGCCCGCACCAACTCACCATATCCCTTCATGCCGCCTGATCCTCCAGAGTCACCCCGGCGGCTCGCATGGCCCGCAGCACCGCATCCTGGTGCGCCGCGGAGAGTTCGACCAGCGGCAGGCGGATTGCGTTCCCGATGAGACCCATCCGCGCGACAGCCCACTTGACCGGGATGGGGCTCGACTCGACGAACAGATCCCCGTGCAGAGACCGCAGCGTCTCGTCGATTGCACGGGCCCGCGCATGATCTCCGGAAACGGCGGCATCGCAGGCATCGCGCATGCGCCGCGGCGCGACGTTGGCGGTGACCGAGATCACGCCATGCGCTCCGGCACACATCACTTCGACCGCGGTCGCATCGTCTCCGGACAACAGGGTGAAATCCGCAGGCACGAGGCCGAGAGTCTCGCGCGCGCGGCTCACCGAGCCGGTGGCGTCCTTGACGGACTTGATGCGGCCGTGACGTGCGAGCCGCCCGATCGTCGCGGGCTGCAAATCGACGGCGGTGCGGCCCGGCACGTTGTAGACGATGATCGGCGCCTCGGATGCGTCGGCTGCGGCAGAAAAATGCCGATACAGCCCTTCCTGTGTCGGCTTGTTGTAATACGGAGTCACCAGCATCACGGCATCGACGCCAAGCTTCGACAAGCTGCGCGTTCGCGCGACCGTGCTCGCGGTCGAATTGGTCCCCGCGCCCGCGATCACCGCGATCCTGCCCCGGCAGCGCGCGACCGCGCGGGCCGCGAGAGCCTCCACCTCGTCGGTGGAGAGCGTGGGCGATTCGCCGGTCGTGCCCGCCACCACGATGCCCTGGGTGCCCTCGCGCAGGTGAAAATCCAGCAAACGATCCCACGCCGGCCAGTCGATGCCGCCGTCCGCAGCCATCGGCGTCACGATCGCTACCATGCTTCCGGTCAACATCGAGGGGGCTCCGAGGGGAAATGTGACTACCATAAGTTGCGGACCTGCCCCTGGCAAGCGCCCATCCGGTAGAATTTGCCCCGATGAAACAACATATCGTGATTTCCGCGGTCGGCAGCGACCGCGTCGGCATGGTGCACGAGCTCTCGAAGGTCGTCGCGGACTGCGGCGGCAGCATCAGCGAGAGCCGCATGACCTCCCTGGGAAACGAGTTCGCGATGCTCCTCCTGGTGAACGGCAACTGGCACACGCTCGCCAAGCTGGAAGGAGAGTTCAAGAAGCTCGGTGATGCGACCGGCATGAGCATTCAGCTGCGCCGGACCGAGGAGCGGGCTGCGCGCAACGACATGCTGCCCTACTCCATCGACGCCGTATGCCTGGACCAGACGGGCATCGTCGCCGGCTTGTCGGGCTTTTTTTCGCAGCGCGCCGTCGACATCGCGGAGCTGTCGACGCGCTCCTACGCGGCGGCTCATACCGGCGCGCCGATGTTCTCGGTGCAGATGATCGTGAACGTGCCGAGCCGCCTGCACATCGGGGTGCTGCGCGAGGAGTTCATGGACTTCTGCGACCATCTGAACCTGGATGCGATCTTCGAGCCCGTGAAGAACTGAGGAGCTGACACCATGGCAAAAATCGCAGTTGGCAGGAAAGCTCCCGCTTTCACCCTCGAGGGCACCGCCGGCGGCTGGTCGCTCGCGGACGGCGCCGGCACCGCCCTCGTCCTCTACTTCTACCCGCGCGACAACACGCCGGGCTGCACGCAGGAAGGCGAGGCCTTCGCGGCCGCATACCCGCAGTTCAAGAAGGCCAAGGCGGCGATCTTCGGCATCTCCGCCGACAGCGTGGCCTCGCACGAGAAGTTCAAGCAGAAGATGGGCTTCCCCTTCGATCTCCTGAGCGATCCCGACAAGAAGGTGTGCAAGCTCTACGACGTGATCCAGGAAAAGAGCATGTACGGCAAGAAGTTCCTGGGGATCGAGCGCAGCACGTTCGTGATCGACGCGGCAGGCGTGCTGCGGCACGAGTGGCGCAAGGTCAAGGTGAACGGCCACGCCGCGGCGGTGCTCGCGGCCGTGAAAGCGCTGTGACGGGGGGATTCGCGCTCGCTCCGGCAAAGGCCCGGACGTGAGATCGACGCACGGCGCTCCCGCCGCGAAGCGCGCGCGCGGCACGCAGGGACGTCGCATCTTCGTGCTCGACACGAACGTGCTGATGCACGACCCGACCGCGATCTTTCGCTTCGAAGAGCACGACATCTACATTCCGATGACGGTGCTCGAGGAGTTGGATGCCGGCAAGAAGGGCCTGTCCGAGTCGGCGCGCAACGTGCGCCAGGTGAGCCGCTTCCTCGACGGCCTGATGCAGGGCGCCTCGAAAGCGCAGATCGACCGCGGCTTGGCGCTGCCGAGCGCGGTTCCCGTGAATCACGGCAAGGGACCGCCGGGCGGCCGCCTGTTCTTCCAGACGCAGATGCTGGAATCGGTGTTGCCGGACAGCCTGCCGGGGCACGGCGCCGACAACGCCATCCTCGCGAATACGCTCGCCCTGCAGAAGGCTCATCCGGCGGCGCGAGTCACCCTGGTGTCGAAGGACATCAACCTGCGCATCAAGGCGGCCATCCTCGGCATCCACGCCGAGGATTACTCGAGCGACAAGACCATCGAGGATGCCGATCTGCTCGCGAGCGGCGCGCAGGCGCTGCCGGCCAATTTCTGGGACAAGCATGGCAAGGGCATGGAGTCCTGGCAGCAGCAGAGCCGCACTTATTACCGCGTGCGCGGTCCGCTGGTGCGCGAATGGCACGCCAACCAGTTCGTCTACGATCCCGGCGAGAACGGCGTCGAGGCCATCATCCGCAAGATCGAGGGCGAATCGGCCGTGCTCGAGCTGAACATCGACTACCGCACCGAGCGCAACAGCGTGTGGGGGGTGACCTCGCGCAATCGCGAGCAGAACCTCGCGCTCAACCTGCTCATGGATCCGGACATCGATTTCGTGACGGTGCTCGGCCCGGCGGGCACGGGCAAGACCCTGCTGACATTGGCGGCCGGGCTCGCGCAGACCCTGGATCACAATCGCTTCAGCGAGATCATCATGACCCGGGTCACCATTCCGCTCGGCGAGGACATCGGCTTCCTGCCGGGGACGGAGGAGGAGAAAATGGAGCCTTGGATGGGCGCCCTCATGGACAACCTCGAGGTGCTGACGCAGAGCCAGGGCGGCGGGGCCTGGGGCCGGGGCGCGACCAACGACCTGCTCCGGCACCGCATCAAGATCCGCTCGCTGAACTTCATGCGCGGCCGTACGTTCCTGAATCGCTTCATCATCATCGACGAGGCCCAGAATCTGACCCCCAAGCAGATGAAGGCTCTGGTGACGCGGGCCGGCCCCGGGACTAAGATGGTGTGCCTTGGCAATATCGCGCAGATAGATACCCCGTATCTCACGGAAACGACTTCGGGGCTCACCTACGTGGTCAACCGGTTCCATGGATGGGCGTTTTCGGGCCATATCACCTTGGTGCGCGGCGAGCGCTCCCGTCTGGCAGACTACGCATCGGAAGTTCTTTGATTTGACGAGGATTCTGGGAGAACTTTGCCCTTCGCCCCTGAGTCGAACCGAGGTCATGGAGACTCGACCCCTGCTGAAATCGCTGTTCGCCGGCCTGGGTGCCCTGGTCCTGACGTTGGGGCTCGATGTCGCGTGGGCGGCGGGAAACAACCCGACGGGCGCAATGGCGACCGATCAGGAGCTGCCGGACCTTGGGAGCCCCGCGACCGCGGCCGTCTCCCTCGACGATGAATATCGCGCCGGCCTCGGCTGGTTCGGCCAAATGCGCCAGACCGGCGTCGTGCTCGAGGACCCCGAGGTCAGCGATTACATCCAGGAGATCGGCCACAGCCTCTCGAGCCATGCCGAGGAGGGGCAGCACCAGTTCAACTACTTCGTGATCAAGGATCCGACGCTGAACGCGTTCGCGATGCCGGGCGGCTTCATCGCCATCCACAGCGGCCTGATCCTCGCCACCAGCAACGAGAACGAGCTCGCCGGCGTCATGGCGCACGAGACCGCGCACGTCACGCAGCGCCATCTGGTGCGGGGGCTCATCGATCAGAGCCACGCGGGACTCGTGTCGACCGCGGCCATGCTGGCCGCCATCCTGCTGGGCGCAACGGCGGGCCGCGGCTCCCCGGACGCCATGGAGGGCGCGATCCTCGCGACCCAGAGCGCGGCCATCCAGCATCAGATCAACTACACGCGCGCGAACGAGTTCGAGGCGGATCGTGTCGGCATCGGCATCATGGCGGCCTCGGGCTACGATCCGCTCGGCATGGCGACGTTCTTCCAGACGCTGGATCACAACTCGCCGAGCCCCGACCGAATACGTGCCGTCGAATTCCTCATCGATCACCCGCTCTCCGCGGATCGCACGGCCGAGGCGCGCAACAGGGCCGAGCAGATCGGCCGGATTCGACATGCCGACTCGCTCACTTACACGCTGATCCGCGAGCGGCTGCGGTCCCTGGTGGGCAACCCCGACATCGCTCGCGAGCACTACGCGAATCTCATCAAGAACGGCGGCGGCAAGAGCATCGAGGACCGCTACGGCAAGGCGGTCGCCGACATCGCCACGCGCAATTCGGCCGTGGCGATTCCCGAGCTGCAAGCGCTCATCAACGAGAATCCCAAGGTGAACACCTTCTACGGCACGCTCGGCGAGGCTTATCTCGCCAACGGCCAGGTGAAGGAATCCCAGGCGGTGCTCGACAAGGCCGTGAATCTGTTCCCGCGCAACGTCCCGATCACGGTGCGCTTGGCGCAGACCTTGATGCAGGCGGGCGACAACAAGCGCGCCCAGCTCATCCTCGACGACCTGTTCAACATCGTGGAGCCGACCCCCGAGCAGACCCGGCTGATCGCAAAGGCCGCGCACAACGCCGGCGACGATGCCGATTCCCACTACTACATGTCGTTCTTCTACCTGATGAACGCCGATCCGAAGCGGGCGCTGGGCGAGCTCGAGCTCGGGCTCAGCATGCCCGGCCTCGATGCGATCCAAAGGGCGCGCTTCAGCGCACGCCTCGACGAGGTGCGCGCGGCCATGCCCAAGGAGCGCAAGAACACCGTGGCCGACGACAACTCGCGCGGCGGCCGCGGTTGACCCGGCAATCCGCGGAGCCCATTCGCGGATCATGTATCGTAGCGATACCTAGGGAGACGAGGATTGCCATGTCGAGAATCAGGGGCGGAATCCGCGCAGGCACGCTCGTGAAACCGGTCCGCAGCTCCGCACGGCACGCCGGCGCGGCGCTCGCCCTCGTCTGCTCGCTCGGCTTGAGCGCTTGCGTGACATTGCCGCCGAACGCCCCGCGTGCGCCGCAGGATCCTTGGGAATCCTGGAATCGCGGTGTCTACAAGGTGAACGACAAGCTGGACCGCGCCTTCGCG
>DATAUO010000040.1:0-4320 GCA_036268215.1 Steroidobacteraceae bacterium | reverse complement strand
CGCCAGCCGCTGCACAACGTCGAAAAGACCGTATGGCTGGTGTGCAACGGCGAGATCTACAACTACCTCGAGCTCCGGGCGCGGCTCGCGGCCGACGGGCACCGCTTCGTAACCAACAGCGATTGTGAGGTCATCATCGCGCTCTATGAGCGCTACGGAGACGAGCTGCTCGGCCATCTGCGCGGCATGTTCGCCTTTGCCTTGTGGGATGTCCGCAAGCAGCGCTTGCTCGCGGCACGCGACCATCTGGGCCAGAAACCGTTCTTCTACGTGGATCAGCCGGATCGCTTCGCGTTCGGTTCCGAGATCAAGAGCCTGCTCGCTCTGGACCCGTCCCTGCGGGTGCTGAATCTCGAGGCGCTCGAGCAGTACCTGACGCTGCGGCTCATCGGTCCGCCGCTGACGATGTTCAAGGACGTGCGCAAGCTGCCTCCCGGCCACTTGTTGACCGTCGAGCGAGGCGCGCGGCCGCGGATACGGCCTTACTGGGACCTGAGATTCGAGCCGAAGATCCAGGGCTCGGAGGAGAGCCTGGTCGACCAGCTCGAGGAGCAGGTCTGCGACAGTCTGCGGCTCCACATGGTGAGCGACGTGAGAGTCGGCGCGTTCTTGAGCGGCGGACTCGACTCCAGCCTGCTGGTGGCCATGCTGGCGAAGCGGATCGGAGTGAAGGATCTGCCCACCTTCACCATGGGGCTGCCCTACCAGCGCTTCGACGAGGCGCCGTACGCGCGCGCCGTGGCCGAGGATTGCGGCACGGAGCATCATGAGCGAACCATCACGCCCGCCTTGAGCGAGCTGCTCCCGGCCCTCATTCATCATCTGGACGAGCCGTCGGACCCGCTGTCGCTCTGCGCGTATCAGGTTGCGCGCTTTGCCCGCGAAACCGTGAAGGTGGTCATCGGCGGCGATGGCGGCGATGAGCTGTTCGGCGGTTATGACCGCTATTACGGCAATCTCTACGCCGGGCACTACAGCCGGGTCCCCTCGGCGATCCGGCGCGGGCTGCTCGGACCCGCGCTGTCCCTGGTGCCGTCTTCCGGCTGGTACAAGAGCGCGGGGCATCAGCTTCGATGGCTGCATCGCCTCTCGTTCCTGTCGGGCGGGGAGCGCTATGCGGCAAGCCTGTCGTATTTCTATTTCGACCGTCCGATGCGCGAGCGCCTGCTGTCGCCGGGCGTGCGTGCCGCGCTCGGCGGCTTCGATCCCGAGCTGGTGCTGAAGGCGCCGTTCGACTCGATGCGGGGCGATCCGATCGATCGGATGCTCTATGCCGACAGCAAGGTCCGCCTCCCCGATCATCCCGTGATGATCTCCGACCGCATGAGCATGGCGCACGGCGTGGAGGCGCGCAGCCCGTTCATGGATCATCGGCTGGCGGAATTCGCGGCCGGCTTGTCGTCCTCGCTCAAGGTCCGAGGCCGCAGCTTGCGCTACATCCAGCGCAAGCTCGCAGCACGCTACCTGCCGCCCGCCATCCTCGCGAGACCCAAGCAGGGATTCTCCTCGGCATTGCCTTATATCCTGCGCGACGAGTACCGCTCCTTGTACGACCGCTATCTGCGCGATTCGGAGCTGGTGCGTGCCGGCGTATTCGAGCGCAAGCCCCTGGAGGCGCTGCTTGCGGCGCACCTCAAGGGCCGCGAGGATCACGGCAACCGCCTCTGGCTGCTCATCAATACGGAAGTGTGGTATCGCATGGCGATACTCGGCGAGGCGCAGCGCGCGGCGGCATGATGAGAATCGGCATCATGCTGCGTCACTACGAGCAGCAGGAGGGCGGCGTCAAGGTCTACACCAAGAAGCTGCTGCCCCTGCTGATATCGATGGGCTCCCGCCATCGCTACGTGCTGATCTATCAGAATCCGAAGCTGATAGGGACCTATGCGCACCATCCCAACGTCGAGGAGGTCGCCGTGCGCGTGCCGGGCACCGTGCCCTGGGATCAACTGGCCGTGCCGTGGATCGAGCGCCGCAAGCGGCTCGATCTGATATTCAATCCGAAGTTCACCGTGCCGTTCATCGGCAAGGCCAAGAGGGTATTCGTGCTGCACGGCTCCGAGTGGTTCGTGATCCCGGAGCACTTCCGCCGCTACGATCAGTGGTACTTCAAGAACTTCGTTCCGCTCTACTGCCGGCGCGCGGACGCCTTCATCGCCGTGTCGGGCGCGGTCAAGAGGGATGTCGTGAAGCACGTGGGGGTGGACCCGGCCAAGGTCGCGCCGATTCACAACGGTTTCGATCCGACGCTGTTCAAACCGATCCGGGATACCGAGCGGCTGCGTCAGATCCGCGACAAATACCGCCTGCCGGAGAAGTTCATCCTGTGGGTGGGGCAGATCGAGTCGCGCAAGAACGTGGCGCGCCTGCTGCGGGCATTCGCGGCCCTGAAGGGCGAGATCCCTCATGCCCTGGTCATCGCCGGCGAGCAGCGATGGAGCACCGACGAGGAGCTCGAGGTGATCGAGGAGCTCGGCATCGAGGACCGCGTGCTGTTCCCGGGCTGGGTGAATCATGCCGACCTGCCGGCGGTCTACGCCCTGGCCGATCTCTTTGCATTTCCATCGTTGTACGAGGGGTTCGGCATTCCCTTGATCGAGGCCATGGCGTGCGGATGTCCCATCGTGACGGCCGACACCTGCGCCCCTCCGGAGGTCACGGAGGGCGCGGCGGTCCTGGTGGATCCATTGCGCGTGGAGGATATCGTGCGCGGAATGCGCGAGGCGCTCCTCGATCAGGATTTGCGCGCGCGGCTGATCGCGCGCGGCCTGCAGAGGGCGGCCGACTTCAGTTGGGAGAAGTGCGCCGCCGAGGTGCTGGCGCTCTTCGACAGCCTTGACGAGCCCCGACGCTAAGGCGCGCGATATCCGCTTCGGAATTCTCTACGGCGGCGCGGCGCTCGAGAATTGGCAGAGCCTCTGCCTGCGCCACCTTGCCGAGCTGCCCCACGCGCACGCCGCAATCACCATCGCTCCGGAGCAGGACCGCGTGCCCCTGCCGGGCGCGTTGGAGCGACTGCCCAATGCGGATGCCGGCCTCTCTGCCGGTGAGCGCGCCGTCGCGCTCGAAGCAGCCTCGATCGCATCCGTGCGCGATTGCCGGCTCGATTTCATCTTGTGCTTCGTCGACGCCGACCTTCCGGCGCAGATCCTCGATCTCGCCCGCTTCGGGGTGTGGCGCTATCAATGGGGCGACCGGCCGGGGTGCCGGGGGCCGGCGGTGGGCTTTTGGGAGGTGTACGACCGATGCCCGGTTTCCGCGGCGCGGCTCGTGCGCGTGCGCCCGAATCCGGACATGGCCGTCGTCCTGCGCGAAGGATTCCTGCGCACCCGCACGTTGTCGGCGCGCCGCAATCGCGAGCAGTTGCTCGCGCGCTTCGTGCACTGGCCGGCACAACTGTGCGCCGAGATCGCGCGGGGCGGATCGCCGGAGACTCTCGCCGTGACGCCGCCTCTCGCCGCGCCGCAGCCGCCGGCGCCGGGCGGCGCGGAGCGCGCGCCGCCGAAGGCCTGGCAGCGCGCCGCGCTCGGCGCGGGGCTGGCGCTGCGCGCGGCGGCGACCGCCTTTCGCTCCCTGTTCCGCCACGACCAATGGAACGTCGGCATCGTCGACCTCCCGATCGAGCGGTTCCTGACGCTCGGCGCCCCGGCACAGGTACGCTGGCTGCCGGCCACCCGACGCGCCGAATTGCGGGCAGACCCCTTCGGTACGGTGCACGCAGGCCGGCGGACCATACTCTGCGAGCACTTCAGCTACCGCGACCACCGCGGCTACATCGTCGCGCTCGACGGCGGGACCGAGGACAAGCTCGACGGCGGGAGCGGCGGCACGCTCGACGGGTCCGGCACTCGGGTGGACATCGGTCCGCGCCCGCCCGTGCACCTGTCCTATCCTTTTCTGTTCGAGGCCGAAGGAAAGCTGCTGTGCGTGCCCGAGAGCAGCGCGGCGCAAGAGATCGCCCTGTACGAGGCCGAGCGCTTTCCGGACGTATGGAGGAAGACCGCCACCTTGGTCGAGGGATGCGCCTTCGCCGACGCGACCCTCTTCGAGTACGAGGGGCGCTGGTGGATGGCGGCCTCCGACGTGGCCGACAAGGGCGCGAACAGCGAGCTGCATCTGTGGTACGCAGCCGCGCCCGAGGGGCCGTGGCAGCCGCACCCGGGCAATCCGGTCAAGATCGACATTCGCTCGGCACGGCCGGCCGGAACACCGTTCTGGGTGCAAGGGGTGCTGTATCGGCCTGCCCAGGACTGCTCGAGCACCTACGGCGCGCGCGTCAGCATCAACCGCATACTGGCGCTGTCTCCGCTCGAGTTTCGC
>DATAUO010000039.1:0-1502 GCA_036268215.1 Steroidobacteraceae bacterium | reverse complement strand
AGGCGGGGCCGCGTGCGCCGGCGGGGTGTGCCCGCTAAACTGCCGCCCGCATGATCAAGCGGTTCGTCGAACTATTGTCGCGCCTGCCCATGTCCGTGCTCTATGGCATCGGGGGCTTTTTCTACTTCCTGGCGTTTTATGTCGTGCGGCATCGGCACCGGGTGATCCAGGATCAGCTCGCCAAGGTCTTTCCCGACCGGTCCCCGGACGAGCGCACGGGGATCCACAAGCAGTTTCTCAAGAACTTCTGCGACGTGATCATGGAGCTCGTGAAGTCCGCGTCCATGTCCGAAGGCCAGATGCGGGCGCGGGTCCCGATCCTGAACATGGAGGTCGCGCGCGCCCACCTGGATGCCGGAAGGACCGTCATGCTGGTGACCTCGCATCTCGGCAATTGGGAATGGCTGCTGCAGGCGGTCACGCTCGACTTGGGCTATCCGATCGACGCGGCGTACAAGCCGCTGCACGACCCGTGGGCCGAGCGCCTCATGCTCCAAATGCGCACGCGGTTCGGCGCGCGGTTGATCCCTGCCAAGGAGCTGCTGGCGGATTTTCTGCGCCGCAAGAGCATCGTGCGCGCGCTCGCCATGAACGCGGACCAGGCGCCGGTCTCGACCGACAAGCGCTACTGGACGCGATTCCTGGGGCAGGACACGGCCTTTTACATCGGGGCCGAGCAGATCGCGCGGGCGACGCGGTTGCCGGTGATCTATGTGGGCATGCGCCGCGTGGCGCGCGGCCGCTACGAGGTACGTCTCAAGCAGCTCTGGGACGGGCGCGAGACCCTGGATGCGAACGGCATCACCGAGCGCTACGCTCGCGCCTGCGAGATCGACGTGCTGGACCATCCGGCCGACTGGCTGTGGTCTTACCGGCGTTGGCGGCTGCAGAAGCCGCTGTACGGCGCGGACTAACCGCCGTACGGCGCGGACTCGCTGAAGTCTCCCTGCTACGATAGGGACTGCCCGATCCAGCGCGTCCGGGGAGTGCGCCATGAAGCTCGATGACAGCCGCCGAAGCGACAATGTCGAGGATCAGCGAGGCTTCAGCATCGGCCGGGGCGGCGGCATCGGCGTCGGCACGATCGTCATCGTGATCATCGGCTACTTCATGGGGGTGAGCCCGCAGACGCTCTTGAGCCTCCTGAATGGCGGCGACGTCCAGGGCGTCGATGCGGCCGGCGGGCCGAACGTCCCCGCGCCCGCCGCGAGCTCCAACGACCCGCAGGTGGACTTCGTCCGCGCCGTCCTCGGCGAGACCGAGGACATGTGGGGCGCCTATTTCCACGACCTCGGCAAGACCTACGAGCGGCCGAAGCTCGTGCTGTTCAGCGGTCAGGTGGAGTCGGCGTGCGGCTTCGCGAGCGCGGCCTCGGGACCGTTCTACTGTCCGGGGGATCGCAAGGTCTACATCGACCTGTCGTTCTTCGGGCAGCTTGCGACGCAATTCGGAGCGCCGGGCGACTTCGCACGCGCGTACGTGATCGCGCACGAGGTGGGGCA
>DATAUO010000038.1:0-3557 GCA_036268215.1 Steroidobacteraceae bacterium | reverse complement strand
ACAAACAGCTGCGCAACATTCAGGTCGGGCCCAACATGACCTGGTGCTTCGAGGACTACACGACCATCCGCTATCAGGTTCTGGAGATGCTGCGCGCCGAGCGCATCTTCGAGAGCCAGGGCATCCAAGAAGAGATCGACGCTTACAACCCCTTGATTCCAGACGGCCGCAACTGGAAGGTGACGCTCCTTCTCGAGTTCCCCGACCCCGAGGAGCGCCGCTTGGTGCTGCAGCGCCTGATCGGCGTCGAGGATCGTTGCTGGGTGCAGGTCGGCCGGGAGCCGCGCGTCTTCGCGGTTGCCGATGAAGATATGGACCGGGAAAACGACGAAAAGACCTCGGCCGTGCATTTTTTACGATTCGAGCTCCCCGCGTCCCTGGTGAAAACCCTGAAGGCGGGGGCGCCCTTGAGCCTCGGGGTCGACCACGACCAGTACCGCCATTCCGTAGAGCTTCCGCAGCCCGCCCGGGACGCCCTGACGCACGATCTGGACTAGCGGCGCACCTTCCCTCGGACCCCAAACTCGTCTAGCCTGATCATCCGCGTGCGATGGTGAAGGGAGACGCCCCGCCGCTCGAGGTGTTGAATCTTCGGGGCCGTCGCCTGTCATATGCGTACGACCCCGCGAGGACCGTTGAAGCGCGTCTTGAGTGAGCCCAAACAACAAACAGCGCCCCGCCCCGAACCGCGCGGTCAGGGCCCCATCCTGATCTGGCTCGATGCGCTCGCCGGCGGGCACTGCACGCCCAAAGAATTCTTGCGCGCGATGCACGAGCAGTTCCCCGCGGCCGCCGATGATGGCAACTGGGAGATACTCGCGCTGATCGACCAATACTTCCGGTTGGGCAAGATCAGCGCCGAAGTGTTTCAGATCGTGAAGAGCGGCATCGAGGATTCGGCGTTCGGGGCCCGCGAAGGCTCGGCGCGCGATGCCGCGCCCACGGCGACGGAGGCGGTATACACGCCGGTGCGCACCTCCGCAGCCGGCGCGCGTGCGCCGAGCGGCACCGATGGCCATGCTTCCAACGTCGATGCGCGCGCGCCCAACCGCAGCGCTTCCGGCAGCGGCCCGCACACCCGCCACCGCGATGCCTTCACGACCACGGCGCCGGTCGACCCGTCGGAGCCCGCGGATCTCGCGGCGCGCGACTCCTCGAGCGATACGGTCCGCGTGACGCCGATCAGCGCGGCGCCGTGGCCTGCGCCCCAATCGCTGATGGTTCCGCGGCTGGTCGCGTCGATGGGACTGGTTCCGCCGCCGACGGCACCGCCCGCCGACGCCGATCCCGACTCCACCGCGCGGCCGTCCGCGGCGGATGCGGGTCGCGCGACGCCGCAGGACATCGGCGTCGGCGACGTGCTGCGCGGCCGGTATCGTATTCGCCGCCTGCTCGGCCAGGGCGGCATGGGAACGGTGTTCGAGGCGACCGACGCGTATCGGCTGGACCTGCCCGGCGAGGGCCAGCGCGTCGCCATCAAGGTGCTGCACAGCGACGTTGCGAAACGCGAGGAGCTGCTCGCCGAGCTGCAGGTCGAATTCCAGCTGCTTCAGGCCCTGTCGCACCCGAACATCGTCCGCGTTCACGAGTTCGATCGCGACAGAGGCATCGCATTCCTCACCATGGAGCTGCTGAGCGGCACGCAGCTCTCGCGCATCCTGTCCGAGCGCAATTCCATACCGCTGCCGCGCCGCTACTCGTTCGCCTTGATACGCGATCTCGGCGCCGCCTTGGTCTACGCACACGAGCACGGCGTCGTGCATGGCGACATCAAGCCGCAGAACATCTTCGTGACCAACGACGGCGAGCTGCGCGTACTGGACTTCGGCGCGACCTCCAAGCTCAATCCCGTGGCGACGCCGGGCTACGCGAGCTGCCAGGTGCTGGAGGGCCATCATCCGGACCGGCGTGACGACGTGTTCTCCTTTGCATGCGTCGCCTACGTGCTCGTGTCCGGCCGTCATCCGTTCGACATGCAGAGCGCGCTGCAAGCACGCCTGCAACGCATGCGTCCTTCCCGGCCTGCCGGTCTCTCCGGGCGGCAATGGCGGGCATTGCGCGAGGGCCTGCGCTGGGACCGCGATGCTCGTCCCGGCGACATGCGCGCATGGCTGGCGCGATTGGATCTGCGCGGCGCGGCGACCCGCATCGCCTCGCTGCCCGCGCTGCTCTCCGCCGCGCCCGAGCGCAAATCGTATGCATTGCGGGCCGCCGCCGTGATTTTCGCGGCGCTCCTGATCGGGCTCGGCTATTGGGCGACGAGCGATCAGGACCTGACCCGCGAGGGCGCCGCGCTCTACGCTCAGCTCCGCGACAAAGTGCTCACCCTCGTTGCCGCGGCCGGGAGCAACGACGGCGCCGCGAGCCAGCCGGACGCGGGCACCGCCGCCGCCCCACCGCCGCAGACATCCGCCGCTCCGCCCGCGCCCGCCGCATCTCCGTCGTCGACCGCATCCGCGCCGGCGACCTCCCCTGCGGCAACGGCGCCCGCGCGCGTGGCCTCGACCTCGCCGGCGGCAACGGCGCCCGCGCACGTGGCCTCGACCTCGCCGGCGGCAACGCCGCCCGCGCACGCCGCGTCGATGTCCGCGGCAGCGGCTGCTCTCCCGCCTGCGCACACCGTGCCGGCCTCGGCGGCAACGTCCGTGTCCGCGCCCGCGCACCCCGCTTCGGCCGCACCGCTCCCGCCCGCCTCCGCTTCGAGCAACCGCGACGAGCCCCGGGCGGCGAATCCCGCCTACACCAAGGTGGAGATGGTGGCGGACACCGTCGATACGCCGCTGGATGCCAACGTGGCTCAGGTCACGATCCGCCGCCACGGCTCGCTTCGCGGCGACGCCGCCTTCACGCTCTGGACCGAGTCGGGCACCGCCAAGCCCGGCAAGGACTTCACTCCGATCATGCCGCACGTCGAGCAGATTCGCGACGGCGCCGGCACGCTGACCGTGAGCATCCCGATCTCCAACGTGCCGCGCACCAGGCCGGTCAGCTTCTACGTGGTCATCGATCAGAGCGACGCCGGCCCCCCGATCGCCGGACGCCGCCTGACCATGATCACGCTCGGCGGCCCCGAGGAGTGATCGCGAGCCCCGGAGGAGGCATCACCCGGCGGTGTACAGCGACGCGTAGGTCGCGCGCAACACGTTCTTTTGCACCTTGCCCATGGCGTTGCGCGGCAGCTCGTCAACGACCAGTATGCGGCGCGGGACCTTGTAGCGCGCCAGCCGCTCGCGCAAGCGTCGAATGATCTCGGCCTCCGATACCGATGCGGCGGCATGCACCACCACCGCGGCGGTGACGCCCTCGCCGAGATCGGGATGCGGCACGCCGAACACCGCGCTCTCGGCGATCCCGGCCATGGCATCCAGCGCCGTCTCCACCTCCTTGGGGTAGACGTTGTAGCCCCCGCTGATCACGAGGTCCTTGGCGCGGCCGACGATATGCACGTAGCCGTCCGCGTCGATGAGGCCGAGATCGCCGCTCTTGAACCATCCATCCGGCGTGAACTCCGAGCGTGTCTTTTCGGGCGCCCGCCAATATCCCGCGAACACGTTCGG
>DATAUO010000037.1:0-1636 GCA_036268215.1 Steroidobacteraceae bacterium | reverse complement strand
GACCGCGCGGCCGCGACGCCGTCGAGTTCCTGATCGCGCCCAACCAGGGGCTGCCGTTCGGGCCGCTGCGCGAGGTCGCCTCGGGCGGCGAGCTCTCGCGCGTGATGCTTGCGCTGCTGAGCGCCGCGCACGGGAACAGCGATCTGGCGGCGGCCGGCACGGGCAACAGCAAGGGCGCAAAGCGGACCCGGTCCACCGCCAAGGCGAGTGGTGCGATCGGTGGCGAGGGCGATGGCTCACTGCTGGTGTTCGACGAGATCGACGCCGGCATCGGCGGGCACACCGCGCGTGCCGTCGGCGGTCATCTGCGCGAGCTGGCCGAGGGCCGTCAGATCCTCTGCATCACGCACCTGCCGCAGGTCGCCGCGATGGGCAATCGCCACTTCACCATTGTCAAGGACGGGTCGCAGGCGCCCGCGGTCACCACCGTTGCGGCGCTCGAGGGCGACGCCGTCGTCGGTGAGCTCGTGCGGATGCTCGGCGCCGACAAGGATGACAGGGCGGCGCGCGGGCACGCGCGCGAGCTGTTGAAGGCCGTCTGAGGGCGCCGGCAGACCGCCTGACGTCGCAAGCGTTCGCCGCCAGATCGGGGTCGGGCCCGGAAGCGATGGACGTGGGGTGTCAGCGATGACACCAAACATCCATAGCTTCGGGCTTGCTCTGGCATCGTTCATACATGGACCTCACGCCGCTTTACGGGCTGCGGTTGCGGACGGACCGCCTGGAGCTTCGCTGGCCGGGGCCCGACGAGATCGCTGAGCTCGCGCGTCTTGCACAGACGGGTGTGCACGATCCCGGAGAGATGCCGTTCGTGGTCCCGTGGACCGATCGCATCGGTGAGCCCGGCTTCACCGACGAGTTCGTCGGCTACCACGAGCGACTGAGACGTGACTGGACCGCCGAGGATTGGAGCCTGGAACTTGGCGTATGGGCGGCGGACGAGCTGATCGGCGTTCAGGGCGTGATGGCTCGCGAGTTCGCCACCGCCAGGGAGGTCAAGACGGGCTCCTGGCTCGCGCAGCGCTTCCACGGCCGCGGCTTCGGCACCGAGATGCGGGCCGCCGTGCTCGAGCTCGCGTTCCACGGCCTGGGCGCCGAGGCGGCGGTGTCGTCGGTGCTGGACGGGGTGGAGGCATCGATGCGGGTCTGCCAGAAGCTCGGCTACGTCGAGGCCGGCGAGACCTGGGTCGATGTGCGCGGCGAGCGCCGCCTCGATCGCAAGATGCGACTGACGCGCGACCGCTGGATCGATCGGGAACGCATCTCGGTGCGGCTCAGCGGGCTCGAGCCATGCATCCCGCTATTTGGACTGAATCATCTCCCCGCGTCCTGGGTCCCGTCTTGCTGACGGCGCGGATTCGGCTGCGGCGGCCGCTACCCTGATCAAGGGCGCCGCAGCACAGGCGCAGCGCAGGGCCAGAGCATGAGCGTCCGCCCCGGACGGTACCTTCGAGATTGGTAAGTACGGGAGCAAGGATCAAGCATGAGCCAGGCCGAGACGCGATTCATCTTCATCACGGGGGGTGTGGTCTCCTCGCTGGGTAAGGGAATCGCCGCCGCCTCAATCGGGCGGCTGTTGCGCTCTCGGGGCCTCTCGGTCCAGATCCAGAAGTTCGACCCCTACATCAACGTCGAT
>DATAUO010000036.1:0-35337 GCA_036268215.1 Steroidobacteraceae bacterium | reverse complement strand
TGGCGACAGTATTGGCGTTCATAGACGGGTCACGACCCTTTGCTGCCGGAAGCGAACGCCGGCCAGCGAGTCGCCCCTTAAGAACGCATTTACGTGCCCGAATGCTTGCGACGCATCGCCTTTCTGGCGAGACCGGTGCGGCTCCAAAACCAGAATTCGCACGCAACACCGGCGACGAACAAAGTGGCGCCCGAATCCGTTCCTGCCCGTCCGTAACCCGCCATCTCCAAGATTATCGCGACAACGATCAAGGCGGCACTCAAAAGATGGCATTTCACCGGTTAATCCCTCTTTTACCTTGTAGGAGTTAACGACAAACCAGGAAAATCCGCAAATCCGCGCAAATTATCGATCCTGTTCCGACGTTCGCAATCGACACGGCCGCCCCTATGGGTGGAAGCAAGCGCTTTGGCCAAGTCGCGAAGCGGTGTGCGACTCCCTAATTTCGCAAATGTGGGGATATATGGATTCTTGTCGAGTGCTCCAGACCGGCGACGAAGTATGAAGAAAAACACCACCGCCAACGTAATCAACGCGCTAACAGCGGGCGGAGAGTTCTTGCTGTAAAGAAAATAAATCAGTCCAGCAGCGATGCACGTCAAGCCGTCCGCTCAACTCAAGACGGAAACTTCAACTGCTGCATCACCGCCTGGAAGCGCGGCTCTCGGCGCAAGGTATCCATGAGCGGGTCGGTCTTGAGGGTCTCGAGACCCGGGTCTCGCAGCCGCCACGCCGTCTCGAGCCATTCGAGCGCCTTGGCCCGATCGCCCCACTCCGCATAGATCGTGGCGTACTGGTACGCTGCGGCATCGCCCAGTGCCGCCTTCATTTTCGCAAGCTCGGCTTCCGCCTCCGTGAGGCGTCCAAGCTTCTGATAGATCACCGCAAGGCACTGCTGACTTCCCCAGTAGTCCCGCTTCGTCTCGCATGAGGCGCGCGCGTGCTCAAGATCCCCGAGCCCGTAATAGGCGAACCCGCGATTCGCGTAGGTTTCCGTGAGAGTGGGATCAAGACTGATGACTTCGGCAAAAGTCGTCAGCGCCTCCTCATAGCGGCGGGCAACATAGAGCGTCCGGCCAAACGCAGAATAGCTTTGGTGAGCGAGCGGGTCGAGCACGATGGCGCGGCGGACGGCGGCAACGCCCGCATCGAAGTGTCCCATATAGGCTGCAAATTGGCCGCTATTGCGCAAAATCCGGGCATTGCCCGGCGCGAGCGCAAGCGCCCGCTCATATTCGTCACTCGCCTCCGTGAAATCGAGGGTTCCATTTTCCGCAACTGCCGCCAGTGCGAGTTGGGCCAGGGCCAGGTCCGGCGCGAGCGCGAGCGCCTGGCGCGCATCCGCTTGCGC
Source organism: Steroidobacteraceae bacterium (assembly GCA_036268215.1). Taxonomy (GTDB): domain Bacteria; phylum Pseudomonadota; class Gammaproteobacteria; order Steroidobacterales; family Steroidobacteraceae; genus Bog-1198. Next base: position 33,986 of record DATAUO010000036.1, on the reverse strand, counting down.
CTTGGCAAAGCCTTCACGGACGGCCGCGGGCGTCTCGGCCTCCGAGGCGACGCCGGAAAAGGCGATCGACCGGCCGGCGAACGCGAGCGCATAGTGGGTATCCAAGCGGATCGCTTCGGTGTACGAAGCAATCGCGGCGGGGAGGTCTTTGGCGTCGCGAATCGAGCTCACCGCCTTGGCCGCGCGCAGATACGCATCGAAGGCGGCCGGGTTACCCGTCCCGCCGAGCTCGACTTTGGCCGCGACATCCCCGAGGAGCGTGACTTTCAGAGCGCTCGCCACGGAGGTCGCAATCTCGGTCTGCAGCTTCAGCACATCCCCCAAGTCCCGGTCGTAGGTCTTCGACCACAGGTGAAAGCCCGTGACCGCATTGATCAACTGTGCGGTGATGCGGATCGTGTGCGCCGAGCGCCGCACGCTCCCTTCCAGCACGGCGCCCACGTTCAGTTTGCGCGCGATCGTGCCGATGTCGGTGTCTTTGCCTTTGAACGAGAACGCCGAGGTGCGGGCAGCGACTTGCAGCTCATTGATCTCGGACAGGGAGTTCAGCAGCTCCTCGGTGAGCCCGTCGGAGAAGTACTCCTGGTCCTTCTTCTCGCTCATATCCGCGAACGGCAGCACGGCGATCGAATGCGGCGGCGGGTTGAAGGCGGTGGCGGAAGCGCTCTGAGCGGCGGTCCCCGGTGCCGCCGCGGTCTCCGCGCCATGCTTCGAGAGGACGAGTCGGTTGACTGCGAGATAACCGAGCGCTAGGACGACCACGGCGATCGTGGCAAGAAGCACCGCCTTCGAGCGCCAGGGTGCAGGGACGGGCTTTGGGGTTGCCGTTGCGGCGGACGCACGAGCCGCAACCGACGCGATCCCGCTCGGTTCCCGTGACGGCTCCGGCGACAGCAAGCGCTTGATCCGTTCGACGAAGGCCGGAGGTGTCTCGCCTCCCGGCAGGCGCGTCCACTGCACCTGTCGAAAGCGCTCCGGTACATCCGCACGCGCGTCACTCGTGTCATCGATGACGACCGGAACCAGAAACGCCAAGCGGTCGGACATGTCGGCCGTGCGATCCACGGCGAGCTTCCACTCCCGGCGGAAGTACCCCTCGTGACGAGCGTCGGAGTGTGCCGAGATGAGGGGCACGAAGAGAGCGCAGTCGTGGATCTCGCGGCGGATCTTCTGATCCCACGCGTCACCACCCCGCAGCTCGCTCTGATCGAGAAAGACCTCGATGGCGGCCGCGCGCAGAGTCTCGCAAATCTTTTGAGCCGCCGGCGCATCCTGCGAGGCGTAGCTCAGAAATACCACTCTGCCCGAATTGGTCACGCTGCTCTCATCACGCGTCGGGTCCCCGAGGAAATTCTCCTTCACGGTGGTCGGCCATTCCCGGGTCCTTCATCATCCTCTCCGTAGCCTACCCTAAGTCGTGAGCGACCGCTTCCCGGCGGCTACCACCGCATCTGGAATATTTGCAGTATGCGATTGCACAGCCTGGGCCGACAGCGGCGACTCGGCCGGTGTACGCAACGCTGTACTCGATCGGATATCCAGCGGCGCCGAATCCGCGGCAAGCCTACCGCAAGCCGCAATCGTCAGGTAACGAGCGGCTTTTTGCCGCGCCGTCGCGCGCGGATTCCGCCGAGGCCCGGGCGAGCCACTCTTTCGCCTCGTCGCGCAGTCCGCGCTCCGCCAGGCAGCTGGCGTAGTTGAGCTGCCCCCGGAAATACCCGCCGAGCGCCGACTGACGGTACCAATAGAAGGCATCGTCCGGACTCCTGGTACATCCCCAGCCCTCCTCCCAGCAACGCCCGAGCAGATTCATGGCGCGGACGTGGCCCTGACCCGCGGCGCGCGCGTACCACTGCAGCGCGGACGCGCGGTCCATGCCGACGCCGCGTCCATCGAACAGCATGTTGGCATAGTTGTACCGGCCCCAGTCGTGACCGGCGGCGCCCGACGCGTGATACCAGTATGCCGCGAGCTCGAGGTCGGCGAGCGTGCCCCAGCCGTTCTCGTGACATCGGCCCACCATGTTCATCGCATCCGTGTCGCCCTGCTCCGCGGCGCGCACGAACCAGCGCAGTGCCAGCGCGGGATCGCGCGCGACGCCCTCCCCCTCGAGCAGCATGCGCCCGATGCGAACCTGGGCCGGGGCCACGCCGAATTCCGCGGCGCACCGCACCCAGGGAGCCGCTTCCGCCGCATCGCCGGAGAGCAATGCGCGGACCTCGCGATCGCTCATGCGCTGCAGTCGCTGCAGGCGCAGCTGACGCTCCTCGGCACGCGCCGCGCGCTCGAAATGATCAGGCGTGCGCACGTGGCGCTTGCGCCGGGCGCGCGATCGCCGGTCCCGACGCCATCTAGACCTCGCCCCAGCGCCGCAAGAGGTTGTGATAACAGCCGGTGAGCCGCACGATGCTCTCGCTCTGACCGTGCGCACCGCCGAGCTCGCGGATCGAGCGATCCATCTCGAAGAGCAGCGTGCGTGCCCCCTCGTCGCGGACCATGCTCTGGATCCAGAAGAAGGCCGCCATGCGCGCGCCGCGCGTCACCGGCAACACCCGGTGCACGCTCGAGGCCGAGTACACCACGAGGTCGCCGGCCCCGAGCTTGACCGAGTGGCTCCCGTAGGTGTCCTCGATGACGAGCTCGCCGCCGTCGTATTCCTCGGGCGCGCTCAAGAACAGCGTCGCCGCAAGGTCGGTGCGCAGACGGTGGTGCGTTCCCGGAATCTGCCTGACCGCATTGTCGATGTGCGCACCGAAGGTCATGCCGGTCTCGTACCGATTGAACAACGGCGGATACACGTGGCGGGGAAGCGCCGCGCCGACGAAGGCATCGCTGCGCTCGAGCGCGCGCAGCACCTCCGTGCCGGCCGCACGGGCGGCCGCATCCTCCTGAGGGAGCTGGCGGTTGAGCTTGACCGCGGCGGACTGGTGGCCGGCGGTCGCCTTGCCGTCCTGCCAGTCCGCGGCATCCAGCCTGGCTCGCATCGAAGCCGCCTGTTCGGGTGAAAGGAGCGCGTCGATGCGTATCAGCATGGCCGCTCAGAAGCTCATGCGCAGGGTCAATTTCGCGGTGCGGCCCGGACCCGGGATGACGTGGTTCTCCGAGGGCGAGGTGTAGTAGGCGTTCTGCCAGAACAGCTTGTTGGCGAGATTGGTGACGTTGATCTGCACGAGGAACGTCTTGCCCAGCTTGTAGGACGTCATCGCGTTCCAGACCACATAGCCCGGCATGCGCGCCGTCTCGGCGGAATCCGCGAAGCGGGCATCGAGCCAGTTGCCGCCGAGCCCCGCCTCGAACGCATCGGTGAACTCGTACTCCGTCCACAGGTTGAGCGCGTCGCGCGCGACGTTCGGCAGCTGTTTGCCGACATAGGCGGCGGTTCCCGAGGAGATGGTCTTGCCGTCGAGGTAGGTGTAGCCCGCGACGAGCTCGAGGTGCTCGGTCACGTAACCGTTGGCCGAAAGCTCGAGACCGGTGACCCGTTGGTCGCCGTTGAGCACCGTGATGGTGGGATTCTCGGGGTCGTTGGTCTGGGCGTTGTCGACCTGCGTGCGGAACACCGCCGCGGTGGTCGACAGGCCCCCGCCGAGCCAGCTGTGCTTGGCGCCCGCCTCGTAGGACTTCGCCTTGACGGGGCCCAGGTTGGCGGTCTTGGCGGTGAGAGACAGCGCTTCGGCCGACGGATCGAACGAGGTGCCGTAGGAGACGTAGTAGCTCTGATCCGGCGCCGGTTTGTAGATGAGCGCGGCGCGCGGGCTCACCACATCGTCGGTGTGGTCGAGGTCGAGGACGGCTCCGTTGGTGCGGTTGTATTGCACATAGTCGGCCGAGAATCGATCGAAACGCAGCCCCGCCGTGAGGTCGATGTGCGGCCCGAAACTCAAGGTGTCGGTTGCGTAAGCCCCCGTGGAATGCGCGACGGTGTTCTGCTGCGAAGTGATCGCGGCCGGGGTCGGGCGGAGCTGGAACGGATCGGGATCGAGCAACGGCGTCTCGGGAATCCAGCCGTTGTCCGTGTTGAACGGATTCGAGTAGCGCGCGAGGTCGGAGCTCTGACGCGACAGCTCGAGGCCCGCGAACACGGCGTGCGCCACATCGCCGGTCGCGAATCGGGCCGTCACGTCGGTCTGATTGGTGAGATTGACCTGGGTTCCGGAGCTCCCCGGCGCATCGCGGCCGACGACGATGCTCGACAGCGGCGTCTGCGGCGCCGGCGGATTCGAGCCGAAGTTCGGCATGGTGTCCTGATAATCGAACTCGTAGTGCGCATAGCGCAGCGTGTCCGCGATCGAGATGCTCGAGCTGAAATCGTGCTTGTAGCGCAAGGTGCCGATGTCCACCTCGCTGGTGGCGTAATCAGAGGCGAGGCCATAGTAGCTCTCGCGCGCCACCGGCGCCGGCCGACCATCCACGAAGGGAATGCCCGCGTCGGGAACGTTGTTCTCCTGCTGATGCAGGTAGGTCACGACCGCGCTGTCGGCCTCGCCCAGGCCGAAAGCCATCGAGGGCGCGACGCCCCAGCGCCGGTTGAGGACCTCGTCGCGTTCGGCGACCTCGGAGCTCTCTCCCATGGCGTTGAAGCGAAAGGCCGTGGTTGCGCCGAGCGGCACGTCGATGTCGGCGGCCGCGCGGTATTCATGGTTGGTGCCGAGCTCCGCGATCACGTTGTCCAGCGCCGCGAGCGACGGCGCCTTGGTGACCTGATTGATCGCGCCCCCGGTCGAGCCGCGGCCGAACAGGATTGCGGAAGGGCCCTTGACCACCTCGACCGACTCCGTGTCGAAGCTGTCGCGGTCGTAGACCGCGGCGTCGCGGATGCCATCCAGGAAGAAGTCGTTGAACGCGGAGAAGCCGCGCAAGTTGACCGTGTCGCCGCGCGCCGCGCCCTCGCCCGCGTTCAAGGTGATTCCAGGCACGTTCTTCAAGGCATCCTCGAGCCGCGTCACGCCCTGCTCGGCCATGAGCTGCGAGGTCACCACGGTGACGGTTTGCGGCACGTTCTGCAGGTCGCCGCCCAGCTTGTCGTTCTGCAGCGGCCGGACGCCTTTGACGACCACGGCATCGAGCTGCCCGCCGCTCGCGGAGACTTCCGCACCCGCCGCGGCATCCGCGTGGGCCGCCGCCGGAGCGAGCAGCAGGGCCGGACTGCACGCGCCCGCCGTGCCGATGAGCCGCAGCGCCCTCAGACCCGCCCGCTCGCCGTTACCGCCGCATCCCGTCGCGTTCGTGTGCATCGAAAGGCCCTTTGCTTCAAACCTAAAGTTAATGGTAGGACAAATGATAATCATTCGCATTTGGAAGTCAACAGTGGATGAGACGAAAGCTCGCTCTCGCCGGCGTCCCGTCACCGCGAGGATGGCGCGCCGAGATAAGTCGATGACGCAAATCAGGCAGCCCGGGCCCGACGCAATGCCATACTGCCGGTTTGCACCGCTGCGTTGCGTGCCGCCCACCGCTCGCAGGCACGCTTTGATGCCGGGGGAGACCAGCCATGAGCGAAGACAGCACGGCAACCACTCACGCGCGCCGCCCGAGCGGCCGCGACGCGAAGCGCGCGGCGCGGACCGCGCGATCCACCGCCTCGGTGCCTTACATCACGCGCAAGATCCCCTGCTACGAGGTGCTCGACGAAGAAGGCCTCGTGCTGATGGAGAACAACGCCGACACCATCCTCGAGGAGGTCGGCATCGACTTCCGCGACGATCCCGAGGCCATCGAGATCTGGAAGAACGCCGGCGCCGACGTGCAGGGCGAGCGGGTGCACTTCGCCCGCGGCATGTGCCGCTCGATCATCCAGAAGAGCGCGCCGCGCGAGTTCACTCAGCACGCGCGCAATCCGGCGCGCACGGTGGTGATCGGCGGCAAGAACACGGTGTTCGCACCCGCCTATGGATCACCGTTCGTGCGCAGCCTCGATGAGGGCCGCCGCTACGCGCGCATCGAGGACTTCCGCAACTTCGTCAAGCTCGCCTACATGTCGAACTCCCTGCACCACTCGGGCGGGACGATCTGCGAGCCCGTCGATCTGCCGGTCAACAAGCGCCATCTCGACATGGTGTACAGCCATCTCAAGTACAGCGACAAGCCCTTCATGGGCTCGGTCACGGCGCCCGAGCGCGCCGCCGATTCCGTCGCGCTGGCGAACATCGCCTTCGGCCCGGAGCTGCAGGACCCGCTCACCGGCCGGCCCAAGACGACCATCATCAACCTGATCAACGTGAATTCGCCGATGACCTATGACGCCACCATGCTCGGTGCCGCCAAGGTCTATGCCCGCGCGAATCAGGCCACCATCATCACGCCGTTCATCCTGGCAGGCGCCATGTCGCCGGTCACCGTGGCGGGCACCATCGCACAGACGCTGGCCGAGGCGCTCGCCGGCCTTGCTTTCGTGCAGCTCGTGAATCCCGGCGCGCCGGTGGTGCTCGGCAGCTTCGCCTCGTCGATCTCCATGCAATCCGGCGCGCCGACCTTCGGCACCCCGGAGCCCGCGCTCGTGCTCTACTCCATGGCGGCGCTCGCCCGCCGGCTGGGCGTTCCTTTCCGGTCGGGCGGCAGTCTCTGTGCATCGAAGATCCCGGACCCGCAGGCGGCGTTCGAGTCGGCGCAAACGCTGCTGCCGACCTGCCTCGCCGGCGTCAACTTCGTGTTGCACACCGCGGGCTGGCTCGAGGGCGGCCTTGCCATGGGCTACGAGAAGTTCGTGATGGATGCGGATCAGGCTGGGATGATGCACACGCTGCTCGCCGGCGTGGACCTGTCGCCCAACGGACAGGCGCTCGAGGCGGTGCGCGAGGTCGGTCCCGGCAAGCACTTCCTCGGCTGCTCGCACACGCAGATGAATTTCGAGACCGCCTTCTACCGCTCGCCGCTCGCCGACAACAACAGCTACGAGCAATGGGAGGCCGAGGGCGCGCAAGACATGATCAAGCGGGCCAACACGCTCTGGAAAAAGTTGCTGGCCGAATATCAGCCGCCCCCGCTCGACCCGGCCATCGACGAGGCGATGTTGGATTTCATCGCCAAGCGCAAAGCGGCGTCCCCCGACTCGAACGTCTGAGCGTGGCGCGCCCCAACCTCGCCTCCGCTCTCCTCGGCGCTCTGATCACCGCAGCGGCCGCGGTCGCCGCCCCCGCCGTCACCGGCTCGACGGCGGCCGCATCCGCGGCGGACGGTCTGACCGTCGCGACCGATCTCGGCCGCGTCCAGGGCGCGGCGACCGCCGGGGTACGGGCCTTCAAGGGCATCCCGTACGCCGTGCCGCCGGTCGGGGCGCTGCGGTTCGAGCCGCCGCGGCCGGCCAAGCCCTGGAAAGGCGTGCTCGACGCCTCCGCCTACCGGAGCGCCTGCCCCCAGGTCGCGCGCTTCGGCGTCACCGACGCGAGCGAGGATGAGGACTGCCTGTATCTCAACGTCACCGTTCCCGCGGCCCCGCCCGCGGGCGGCCGCAAACGTCCGGTGATCGTCTGGGTCCACGGCGGAGCCTTCGTGGGCGGCTCGAGCAACCTCTACCCTCTCGAGTACTACGCGCGCACCGGCGATGTGGCGATCGTGTCCATCAACTATCGCCTCGGCGTCTTCGGCTTCATGGCGCATCCCGCCTTCGCGCCCGCCCACGACGGGAGCCTCGGTCTCGAGGATCAACGCGAGGCGCTGCGCTGGGTGAAGCGCAACATCGCGGCATTCGGAGGCGATCCCGCCAACGTCACGTTCGCCGGCGAGTCGGCCGGCGGCGCCAGCGTCTGCATGCAGCTCATCGCGCCGGATCAATCGCGGGGACTGTTCCAGAAGGCCATCATTCAAAGCCTCGCCTGCGGCGTTCCCCTGCTCAGCCAGGCCGACGCCGGCCAAGCCGGCCTCGAGGTCGCCCGGCGCGTCCACTGCGACGAGGCCGCCACGGCCGTCGCGTGCCTGCGCACGAAGACGGTGGCGGAGCTGCTCGAAGCCCAGACCGCCGTGGCCGCCGCAAACCCGCGCGCCTTTGCGCCGAGCGTCGGCTCGACCAGCGTTCCGCGCCAGGGCGCGGAGGCGTTCGCGACCGGAAAATTCCTGCGCGTACCGATGATCAACGGCGGCAACCGCGACGAGATGCGCCTCTACGTCGCATACGCCATCCAGGCCGGCCAGGCCGTGAACGCCGAGACCTATCCCAAGCTGCTCGAGACGCTCTATGGCGCGCACGGCCCCGAGGTGCTGAAGGAGTATCCGGCCTCGGAGTTTCCCGCCGTGCCCTCCGCGCTCGGCACCGCGGAGTCCGACTACACGCCGGGCGGCCCGCTCGCGAACTGCCTGTACCTCGAGGCGGGCAAGGACGCCTCACGCTACGTGCCGGTGTACGAGTTCGAGTTCACCGACCGGCATGCGCCGCCCGAGATGGACGACCCGGGCTTCGAGATGGGCGCCGTGCACGCGGCCGAGCTGCCCTACTTCTTTCCGCACATCTCCCACAACAGCAAGGTCGATGGGCCCGACCTCGAGCCGGCCAGCCAGCCGGTGTCCGAGGCGATGGTCGCCTACTGGAGCAGCTTCGCGCGCACGGGCACTCCGGCGGCGCCCGGCCTCCCCGCCTGGCCGCGCTTCCGCAACGACGGCGACGTGATGCGCTTCGAGCCCGGCGCGATCCATCCCTTCGATGCCGCGGCGGAGCATCACTGCCGATTCTGGGGGAAGCTCTACCCGCAGGCGCTGGGCTCCGCGCAGGGAGCAAGGTAGCCGCGATCGCCCGGCCAGCGCCCCCTGCGTGCGCAGCAAATGGATTTCTCCCGACAATCCGCTGCGGCCCGGTCCGACGGCGCACCGACGCTCGACCGGCTACCGTGAGCTTGAGCCGGTTCGCCGGTACGGCATCGAGGAGCGCACGGTGGCCAAAGCAAAGGGCGTCAGACGCACCGCGAACGGGAGGAAATCCGCGCGGCGCTGGTCGAAGGGGGTCAACGAGCATAGCGACGCGCTCGACCTCGAGGCCTCGGTCTTCAAGTCGCGCAGCGCCAAGCACATTGCGCAGTCGCTGAAGCACTCCGCGGAGGCCAGCAAGCGGCGCAAGGCCACGCCATATCAGTCGGCCATGTCAATGCTGAATTTCTATATCAACCGCGGCGGCTCGAACTTGCCTGCCTCGCGCAAGGCCGTCCTCGAGCGCGCAAAAGGCGAGCTGCGCCGCGCGTTCGGCCGCCCCGCCTGACTCGCTCCCCGGTGGTTCGCCGTAGCCCCGACCCTACCGACCCTAGTGCGCCGCGGTGCTCGACGCCGATCCTTGAGCCTGCCAGGCCTGGTCCACCAGGTAAGCATGTATTGCCGCGGCATCATCGTGTGAGAGCACGTCATCCCATCGCGCCATGCCGTTTGCCTGAAGGGCCCCCTTCAGCACGATGTCGTAGAACATGGCGTGCATCCCCGGCGGGAGGTTGGACAGGTCCGGAAGGAGTGCCCGGCCGAACGTGTGACAGCGGGCGCAGTAGCGGTTGTAGAGAAGCTCGCCGTGGGCGATGGCGGCGGCGTTTCCTTCGCGCGCCGGCGGTGCGTAGCGGGTCTCGACATACGGGGCCGGCTTGGGCGTGACGCCGCCGTCCAGTCGGAAGGCGACGATGCGCCCTTCGTTGCCATACCGATAGGCGGCGCTCTCGGGCGGGAACGGAAGGTACAGAACGCCTCCTCCGTAGCCCGCCATCACCGCCAGATACTGCACGGCGCCGATGCGGTAGGTCATGGGCGCCGCCAAGATGGACGTTCCGACGTCGATGCGCTTGAGCAGCTTGCCGTGGTCCGCGCTATACACGTTGAGGAATCCGGCGGCGTCGCCCGCTATGAGGAGGTTGCCGCCTGTCGACAAGAGACCGCCGTCCCAATGCGTCGCGGTGGGCTGCTCCCAGACCACCGCCCCGGTCTGGGGTTGAATTGCCCGTATGAGTCCGCGCGACTTCGGCGCCGTGCCCCCGGGGGACAGCGATTCGAGCGACGGCAGTTTGCCGAAGAGGCTTGCGAGCGACTTGGGGTCGTAGTCCTCGGGAGAGAAGAAGGCCAGGTCGAAACTGCCCTCGATCAATCCCATGGGCCGATGGGTGGTGTCGACATACACCATCGGAGCGTCGATGACCGGAATGTAGAAGAGACCGGTCCGGGGACTGAAGGAGGTCGGCTGCCAGTTGTGCGCGCCGACCGCGGAGGGGTACATGAGAGTCGGCGCGCGGCCCCAATCGACCGACGGGTCCATGATGGGGCGGTGAGTCTTCGGGTCGAGGCCCTTGGTCCAGTTGACGCGGGCAAACTGCTTGCCCTCCAGGAACTCCCCCGTGACCCGATCGAGAACGTAGAGGAAGCCGTCCTTGCTCGCCTGCATGATCACCTTGCGCGGTTTGCCGTCTACGGACAGGTCGGCGAGCACCAGCTTGTTCATGGTGTCGTAGTCGGAGCCCTCGCCGGGGATCTCCTGGTAGTACCACGCCATCCGGCCGGTATCGGAATGCACCGCAATGATCGATGCGACGTAGAGCTCATCGCCCGAGCCCGCCGGATCGTGCAGGCCGTGATAAGGCGATGCGTTCGCCGAGCCGAGATAGACCAGATGCTGCCCGGCATCGTAGGCAAGACCGTCCCAGGCGGTGCCGCCGCCGCCGTAGCCCCAGTCGTATTTCGCCGGCCAGGTCTTGACCGCCTCGTCGAGGTGGGGTTGATCCTGCGCACCGAGCTTGGGGTCGCGCGGCACCGTGAAGAAGCGCCAGCGAAACTTGCCGCTGTCGAGCGAATAGGCCGAGATCGAGCCGCGGGCGCCCTTGAAGTCCGAGCCGCCGTTGCCGATCACGATCGCATCGCCGGCGACGACCGGCGCTCCCGTCACGGAATAACGGAACGCGTTTGCGCCGCGCTCCGGCAACGTGTCGACGCGCCATACGCGCTTCCCGGTCCGCGCGTCGATCGCGTGCAGATAGCCGTCGAGGCTGACGACGTACACCCGTCCTTTCCATACGGCGACGCCTCGGTTCACGGCATCGCAGCAGGCGTCGCGACCCGTCCGGCCGTCGACGCCCGGATCGTAGGTCCATAGCTCGCGGCCGGTCGCCCCGTCGAGCGCGTACACCCGGCCCCAGTTGCCCGACGTATACATGACACCGTCCACCACGATGGGTGTCGCCTCGAGCCCGCGATGCGTGCCGACCGTGTATTGCCAGGCGAAGCCCAGGCGGGCGGCGGTCTTGTCGTTGATGTCGTCGAGCGGCGAGAAGTACGTTTGACCCCCGTCGCGTCCGACGGTGAACCACTGCTCGGGCTCGCGGTCGGCGGCTCCGAGCCGGCTCGCATCGACCCGGCCGAATGCCGCTCCGGCGGCAGTCCCCGGGTACGCCGCCTGCGCGGTCCCGCGGTCCGCCGCAGGCGCGGGATGAGCGGCGCCCGCGCAAAACAGCAGGCATGCCATCAGGAAGTCCTTCGCCTCGCCGAGTCGCGCCCCGCCGGTCGGCCCTCGTCTCGCCATGCTAGCTGGGCCGCCGTCCACGCCGCCCGCGCGTCTCGGTCTGGCTGGCGGATTCCTTGGGAGCGGGAATCTCGACCACCTTGCGCAGCTCCGTGTAGGGCGCGGTCTTGTGCGGAATCGCCATGGCCTCGACGAAGTGATGCTGGAAGCGCAGCTCGATCGCCGTCTCGACCTTCTCGATCCGCCGCACCAGCTCCTCGATCACCGGGCGCGAGGTCGAGTCGAGCAGCGCGATTCGCGCGCCGGTGCCGGCGGCGTTGCCGGCGGAGCGCACCTGGCTGAGATCGCAGTCCGGCACCATGCCGAGGATGGTGGCGTACTTCACGTCGATATGGCTGCCGAATGCGCCGGCGAGGCGGATGCGATCGACGTGATCGATGCCGAGCCGCTCCATCAGCAGCGCGACGCCCGCGTAGAGCGCGGCCTTGGCGAGCTGGATGGCGCGCACGTCGTTCTGCGTGATCTTGAGCTCCACGGCCCCCTGATGCAGCACGTACGCAAAGGTGCGTCCGTTCGGGACGATGCGCGGCGTGCGCTCGGCGAGCCGGCCGTCGAGGACGCCATCCTGATTGATGATGCCGGCGAGGAACATCTCGGCGATCACCTCGATGATGCCGGACCCGCACACGCCCGTGATTCCCGTGCTGGCGGCGGCGAAGCCGGCATCGTCCGACCAGAGATCCGAGCCGATGACCTTGAAGCGCGGCTCGAGCGTGTCGCGATCGATGCGAACCCGCTCGATCGCGCCGGGCGCGGCCCGTTGGCCGCAGCTGATCTGCGCGCCCTCGAACGCCGGACCGGTGGGGCTCGAGCACGCGACCAGCCGGCGCTCGTTGCCGAGCACGATCTCCGCATTGGTGCCCACATCGACGAGCAGCGTCATCGGCTGGCCGAGATCCGGGCGCTCGGACAGCACCATGCCCGCGGCATCGGCCCCCACGTGACCGGCGATGCAGGGCAGGATGTAGGTCCGTGCATTCGGATTCAGCTTGAATTCGATGTCCGCGGCACGCAACGTGAGCGATTGATCGGTGGCGAGCGCGAACGGCGCGCCGCCGAGCTCGACCGGGTCGATGCCGAGCACGAGGTGATGCATGATGGGATTGCCCACGAGCGTCGCCTCGAGGATGTCCTCGTGCGAGACGCCGGCGGATTGCGCGACCTCCGCGGCCAGCCCGGAAAGGGACTCGCGCACCGCATTGGTCATGAGCACGGCGCCGCCGGGATTCATCATGGAATACGAGACGCGGCTCATCAGATCCTCGCCGAAGCGAATCTGCGGATTCATGACACCGGCCGAGGCGACGACCTCGCCGGTGGTGAGGTCGCAGAGATGCGCGGCGATGGTGGTCGAGCCGATGTCGACCGCGAGGCCGAATGCAAGCTCGTGCAGACCCGGCCACACGCCGATGATCTGCTTCTCCCCGTGCACGGCGACCGTGACCTGCCAGTCGCCGGCGCGAAGGCGGGGCTGGAGCGTCTGCAGCACCTGCAGGTCACAGGTGAGCCCGGCAAGCCTCCATTCGGTCTCGAGCGCGTCGAGCAGGCGGCGCAGGTCTCCGGACGGCTCGTGCATGTCCGGCTGCTTGACCTGCACGTAGTGCAGCCGGACCACCGGATTCAGCTCGATCGCGCGCGCATCGGCCTCCTTGCGCACCACCTGCTTGTGGACCTGGCTGCTCGCCGGCACGTCGATGACCACGTCGGCCTCGATGCGCGCGGAGCATGACAGCCGGCGGCCGGGCGCGAGCGATGCGCGGCGCGAATAGCGCGTCTCGGGCTCGCTGAAAGGCGACAGGCTCGCGCCCGAGGAGCTCACCCCGTGCTTGGCGAATTCACCCTCCGCCACCAGCACCTGACAGCGGCCGCAGAGCCCGCGGCCGCCGCAGACCGAATCGATGTCCACTCCCAGGCTGCGAGCGGCCTGCAGCACGGGCGTGCCGACCGGGAAGTGTCCGCGCTTGCCGGAGGGGGTGAATACGATGAGCGGATCGCGCCCTGCCACGCGAGCTTCCTAGTGCGGCTCGGTCCGCGATCCGCGCGGCACCGAACGGATTCGCCACGCCGCTCGCGAGGTCATGTCGCGGCCGGCCCCGGCGATGGCCGGCGGCGGTGCCCGCCTTCGCGGCGTCCGCGCGGCGCTTCGCCCGCGGCACCGGCCGCGCCCGCGCCGGCGGGCGGCGGCTCGCGGAAGCGCCTGATCCAGCGCGCGCAGTCCGGATCGTGACCCATCATCACGTCCGCCCCCATGCACGCCTTGACCACCTCGACGTGCATCGGGTTGGTGATGGCGGAGGTCATGCCGGCGCCGATCGCCATGGTGAGGAACGCGCTGTTGATGCCGTCGCGGTTCGGCAGGCCGAAGCTGATGTTGGAGGCGCCGCACGAGGTGTTCACCTTGAGCTCGGTGCGCAGCCGGTGCACCAGGCGCATGACCTGGACGCCGGCCTTGTTGATCGCGCCGATGGGCATCACCAGCGGATCCACCACCACATCGCTCGCCGGAATGCCGTAGTCGCTGGCCCGCTCGACGATCTTCTTCGCCACCGCGAAGCGCACGTCCGGGTCCTCGGAAATGCCGGTCTCGTCATTGGAGATCGCTATCACGGCCGCGCCGTGCTTCTTGACCAGCGGCAGCACCACTTCCAGGCGCTCTTCCTCGCCGGTCACCGAATTGACCAGCGCCTTGCCCTTGTAGACCCTGAGCCCTGCCTCGAGCGCGGCGACGATGGAGGAGTCGATCGACAGCGGCACATCGGTGATCGACTGCACGAGCTGGATGGCGCGCGCGAGGATCGCCGGCTCGTCGGCCAGAGGAATGCCGGCATTCACGTCCAGCATGTGGGCGCCCGCCTCGACCTGCGCGCGCGCGTCCGCCTCGACGCGGCTGAAATCGCCGGCGGCCATTTCCGCCGCGAGAATCTTGCGTCCCGTCGGGTTGATCCGCTCGCCGATGATGACGAAGGGCCGCCCGAACCCGATGACAACTTCCTTGGTGGCGGAGCTGATGACGGTATCGGTCATGATGCGGTCCTTTGAGTCATTGATTGGGCGTCGCGGCCGGGATACCAGGGCTGCCGGCCATGCAGCACGCCGGAGCGGTCGACGATCTCGGCCACCGACTCCTCCTGTCGATAGGCCATGATATGCACACCGCCGACGCCGCGCATCTCGCGCATGGCCTGGATCAGCTCGATGCAGACATTGCGGCCTTCGCGCGCCTGGTCCTGCGCGCCGGCAAGCCGCGCGACGATCGCATCGGGCACGTGCATTCCGGGCACGTTCTTGCGCATCCATTCGGCGGTCTTCGCCGAGCGCAACGGACCGACGCCGACCAGGATGAACACCTTGTCGAGCAGTCCCAGGTCCTCGATCTGCGACATGAAGGTTCGGAGCACGCCGAGGTCATAGCAGTACTGGGTCTGGATGAACTGTGCGCCCGCCGCGACCTTCTTGGCGAGGCGCAACGGGCGCCACGCATGGGGCAGGCCCGCGGGATTCTCGGCGGCCCCGAAGAGCACGCGCGGCGCGTAGCTGATCTTGCGCCCGCTCTGGAAATGGTGCTCGTCGCGCAAAGTGCGCGCGATCTCGAGCAGCGAGACGCAATCCAGATCGAACACCGGCTTGGCCTGCGGGTGATCGCCGGCCTGCACCCCGTCGCCCGTCAGGCAGAGCATGTTGCACACGCCCATGGCCGCGCCGCCGAGGATGTCGCCCTGGATGGCGATGCGGTTCTTGTCTCGGCAGGAGATCTGCATGATGGGCGCATAGCCGACGCGGGTCAGCAGCGCGCACACCGCAAGGCTCGACATGTGACAGTTCGCGCCGCTGCCGTCCGTGGCGTTGATCGCATCCACGTAGCCGTCGAACACGCGGGCGCGCTTGTACACGTCCTCGGGATCCGCCGAATCCGGCGGCGCGAGCTCCGTGGTGACCGCGAACCCGCCGGCCCGGAGCACCCGCTCGAAGCGGCCCGGCGAGGTGTGCCCCGGGAGGATCGGCAGCGGATAGCCCGGTACCGGCTCGTCCTCGAATTTCACGCGCCCCCCTTGGAATTCGCGAGGGGCGCGGCCGCAGGCTTCGCCGCCGCGGCGGCAGCCGTTCCCGGCCCCGCACTCGGTGCAGACTTTGCCGCAGGGGGCGCCGGAGGATCGGTCTTCTCCCGCACCACGCGCAGCCAGGAGGAGCGTCCCTTGAGCCGTTGGTCCACGGCGAACTGCACCTGGCTCATGGCCGCGATGCCGCCCGGAATGCGCTCGCTGCCGCGGTAGGCCTCCAGCCACACGCAGCGCATCTGCGGCTTCACCTCGCAGGTGCCGTCGTCGCGCACGCCGCCGCAAGGCCCGTTGCGCAGCGTCTTCGGACAGTTCATGGGGCAGGCCATGCCGGTCGAGCTCAGCACGCACTGACCGCACATCTGGCAATCGAACAGAAGCCCCTTGACCGCCCGCTCCATCCCGGCGACCGGACGCTCGAGACGCTCGTAGCCCAGCGCGCGAAACACGCCGGCGAGGCGCACGAGCGCGCCCTCGAAGCGGCGATAGAAGGCGTTGAGCCCGCGCGCATGGCGCACCGACCAGAGTCTCACGGCATACATCAGACGTTCCCGGTCGCCGGAGGCGACGTGGGCGGCTCATCCACGCCCTTGGCGCGGATCAGCCTCTCGAGATCCTCGTCCGAGTATCGGGCCTCGAGACGCGCGGCCTCCGCCTCGGCCTCGGCCTTGATGTCGTCGCCGCAAGGACGCGGCGCGCTGCGTTGCCAGTCCGCGAGATACGCATCGGAGCTGCCCTTGCCCGCGCGCATCGCGGCACGGTCGACGGCTTCTTGGAAGCGGGGCGACAGCTGCACCTTGGCCGCCTCGCGGCCTTTCTTGACGATCACCTGCGCGGGGATGTCGCGCCAGGAAATGACGATGATCCCGCTCACGCCGATGTCTCCTCATGCGTCGCGCCCCGCTTCACCGCCCCGGTCAACGCGGTCTCGAGGCCGCCGAATCCGGTCTGCCGGTACTCGAACTCCAGCCCCATCGAAGCGGCGATCGAGGCCGCCCTCTCCCGATCGCCCGGCTTCGGCGCCTGGGCGAGATAGATGAGCTTGCGGTAATTTCCGAAGTACTGATCGAAGAGCTCGGGATGCCGGTCGAGCCCGAGGCCCTCGACCACGAGGCGCTCGTAATGCCGCAGCAGGAAGTCGGTGAGATAGAAGGTTCCCGGCTCGGCCTCGGCAAGCGCGGCGAACACCGCGGGCGTCGCGAAGAACTCGTAGCAGTGCGCCCCCGGAATGCGCTCGACGCCCTCCTCCTTCAGCACCTTGTCGAGCAATCCGCCGGTCCCGCAGTCCGCGTAGGCGACGAACACCGACCGATAGGCGCCCCGCCACTCGCGGATCATGCCGCGCACGGCATCGGGAATCTTCTCCGGGCGATTGTGCAGCTCGGCCGGCAGGCAGCGCACGTCCAGCTGCTCCCAGCGATTGGCGCGGCGCAGGGCCGTGATCTCGTGCGCCAGCGCCCCGCATGCGATGACCAGCACGTCTTGGCCGCCCCGGGCCACCGCGGCAGGCCTCTCAGGCCGTCGCGGCTGCGGCGCGCCGCTTTGCGATCAGGCCCTTCGCGGTCTCGACGGCCACCGCGGCATCGCGGCAGTAGGCATCGGCGCCGACGGCCCTGCCGAATTCCTCGTTGAGGGGAGCGCCGCCGACCAGCACGATGTAGTCATTGCGCAGGCCGCGCTCCTTGAGCGTGTCGATGACGACCTTCATGTAGGGCATGGTCGTGGTGAGCAGCGCCGACATGCCGAGGATGTCCGGCTTGTGCTTGTCGAGCGCGTCCAGGTACTTCTCCACCGCGTTGTTGATGCCGAGGTCGATCACCTCGAATCCCGCGCCCTCGAGCATCATCGACACCAGATTCTTGCCGATGTCGTGGATGTCGCCCTTCACCGTGCCGATCACGATCTTGCCGATCGGCTCGACGCCGGTCTCCGCGAGCAAAGGCCGCAGGATCTCCATGCCGCCCTTCATCGCATTGGCGGCGAGCAGCACTTCGGGAACGAACAGGATGCCGTCGCGGAAGTCGATGCCGACGATGCGCATGCCCTCGACCAGGGCGTCGTTCAGCACCCTCTCGGCGCTCCAGCCGCGCTTCAGGAGGATGTGGGTCGCCTCTTCCACCTCGGCCTTCAATCCGTTGTACAGGTCGTCGTGAACCTGCTCGGTCAACTCCTCGTCGTTGAGCGAGTTGAGATCGAATTCAGCGTCGGACTCTGACATCTATCCTCCAGCCCTCTTTTGCGAACCCGCCCCGTACCTTACACGGATCACATCGAGTTGCATGGTAAGTCGGTGGGGGTCCTGGAAATTGTGAAATCGCGACGGTGCCTTGCCCAGAAACGACATCCTCACGTGATGGGCGGCGCGCCGCCTTCCGCCTTGCGCCCCTCGACGTAGGCATCCAGCGCCTCGACGATGGCGGGGTCCCGAGGCGGTGCGACATAACGCTCCAGGGCGCTGTGCCAGATCGTGGTCGCCCGCTCGGTGGCCGTCTTGCTGCCGTCCTCCGCCCACTGCCCGGCATTGCGCCAGTCCGAGACCAGAGGCGCATAGAACGCGCTGCGATAGCGCTCCATGGTGTGCGCGCAGCCGAAGAAATGGCCGCCCGCCCCGACCTCGGCCACGGCATCGAGCGCGAGGTCGGACGGCCCTGCGCCGACCGGCTGGAACACCTCGGCGAACATCTGCAGCATCTCCACGTCGAGAATGAACTTCTCGTACGAGGTGGTAAGTCCGCTCTCGAGCCATCCGGCGGCGTGCAGCACGAAATTGCACCCGCCGAACAGCGCACCCCAGAGGCTCATTTGCGATTCGTACGCGGCCTGGGCATCGGGGACGTTCGAAGCCGTGGCGTTGGACGAGCGCCACGGCAGCTTCAGGAACCGCGCGAGCTGCCCCGCGCCGAACGCCGCCTTGACGTACTCCGGGGTGCCGAACGCCGGCGATCCCGATTTCATGTCGACGTTGGAGGTGAAGCTGCCGTAGACGATCGGCGCGCCCGGCCTCACGATCTGGGCGAGCGTGAGGCCGGCGAGCGCCTCGGCATGCGCGAGCGTGAGCGCGCCCGCGACGGTCACCGGCGCCATGGCTCCGGCAAGCGTGAACGGCGTGATGATGAGCACCTGACCGGCGCGCGCGAAGTCGATGATGCCGCCCGCCATCGGTATGTCGAGCTGCAGCGGCGAGTTGGTGTTGATGATCGTGTAGGTGTACGGCCGCGAGGCGAATTCTTCCGCGGAGATGCCGTGGGCGATCCGCATGAGCTCGAAGTTGTCCGCGATCTGCTTCGGGCCGCGCGAGAAGATGAACGGGATCTTGTCGCAGAGCATGAGCTGCGCGCGCGTGACCTCCAGATGCCGGATGTGAACCGGAACATCCTGCGGCTCGGTCGCGCCGCCGAGCACGTGGATCACCTCGAAGCTCTGGCAGAGCTTCACCAGGTTGCAGAAGTCCTCGAACGTCCCCGCGCGGCGGCCCCCGGCGGTGTCCATGATGTTCGGCGGCCCGGACGTCACGGCGAACGCGACGTGGCCGTCGGACAGCGGCACGTGGCGCTCCTTGTCGAGCGCGTGCAGGGTGATGTCGCTCGGCGCCGTCGCGAGCGCCTTGGCGACCAGTCCCCGGTCGAGGCGCACGTGCATGGTGGTCTCGTCGACATCGGCGCCGGCGCGCTTGTAGATCGCGCGGGCCTCGTCGAACAGCACCTTCATGCCCTGGTTCTCGAGGATGGAGAGCGCCGCATCGTGAATGCCGGCGACCTCATCGTCCGAGAACACCCTGAGGGGCGCGAACGGATTGCGCAGATGCCGATAGGTCTTGGTGCGATCGAACACCGCATGGCTCGCCTCGGCGGAGGCCGGTCGGCGGCGGCCGCGGCGCGCTTGAGTCTCGTCGGGTTGTTTCATGCGAAATGCGCTTCGATGTGGATGCGGGCGATGATGGCGCGATTGCGTGCGATCGTTGTGCGGGTGCATGCGCATTATAGGTGACGCCGGGGGATATTCGCAGCGATCTGCGAGACGCGGAGCACGTCTCGAGCACCATGCCTTTATCCGATGAGCGTCGGCGGCATATGCCTTAATCCGATAGGCCGGCCAGCGGCCGTCCAGTGGCGACCGAGCGCGCCACGGCTTCCGCCAGATAATCCGCTCCCGCGCCGAGATCCGCCCGCCGCTCCACCACGCTGGTCTCGACGTGCGGGTCCGCGGCGCCCGCTCGGCGCGCCGCCGCCAACGCGAGATCGCGCGATGCGCGGCGCGCATGCTCGAGCGCCGGCTCGGGCGCGGAATAGTCCCTGCTTCCCGCGGGATCGTGCACGCGAAACTGGTTGAGCGCGGTTTGATTCACCAGCACGTCCACCGTTTGCGACACGACGCCGGCGACGGCGCCGACCGCGTTGCAGACGGCGGCATGCGCCGGAATCGACAATGCCGCGCCGAGGCGCCGCGCGATCTCCGGATAGTAGGCGCCCACCGGTGCTCCGATCGCGACCAGCGGGCGCGCCAATCCGAGCTTCGCGTCGATGAGCGCCGAGAAGCGCCGGCCCGCGACCGTGTCCTCGACCAGCCGCGACCCGAGCGCGCCCCACCCGCGGGTATCGGCCGAAAGCCCGGGATCCGCCGCGAGCGCCGCGTCGATGAGCGCGCGCCCGCTCGCACGCACGACGTGCTCGTGGATGCGTCCCGCGAGCTCCTCGGGCGGGACCGCCGCACGCACGGCCCGCGCGTTGCGCTCCTCGATCGCCAGAATCCGCGCGCCATGCTCGGCCGCCGCGCGCGACCAGGCTTGCTGATGTCCGAGCACGTGCATGGCGTCCGACGGCGTGAACGCCGCGATCGCCGCGAGCCCGGCGTCCGCGAGACGCCGCAGCGCGTCCCACCCGGCGCCGCTGCGGGTCAGCGAGGAGACCTGCATCGGCTCCGGGGTCAACGACCCGAGAACGCGTGCTTCGATCGCCGACAGGTGCGCGGGCGCCGCACGCCCGGGGTTGCGAAAGGCGAAGTGCGCCGGCCGCGGCGGGAGGCGATCCTCGCGCGCCATGCGCTCGAGATCGCCGAGCACCGCCGGGAATCGCGACGCCAGCAGGCTCAGCGGCACCGCCTTGCGCGGGCCGACGCACAGACGGATCTGACGATCGAACTGAACCTCGCTATCCCCGCCGAGTCCGCTCGTGTGCACGTCCACGGCCTCGACCATGGTGCGCCAACCGCCGATCAGCGCGCCCTCGCCGCTGATCACGGGCCGGCCGCTCGCGACGACCGCGATATCGGTGGTGGTGCCCCCCATGTCCGATACCATGAAGTCCTGCAGGCCGGTCAGGAAGCCGGCGCCGACCACGCTGGCCGCCGGTCCCGAGAGGATCGTCTCCACCGGATATTCGAGCGCGATCTCGGCGCGCATCAGCGAGCCGTCGCCCTTGACGATCATCAGCGGCGCGTCGATCGAGCGGGCCGCGAGCACCTCGGACAGGGCTTCGATCAAATGACGAATCTGCGGGGTCAGGCGCGCGTTCAGCGCGGCCGTGAGCGCGCGGCGCGGCGCATCGAGCTTCGAGCTCAGCTCGTGAGCGCAGGTAACGGGCTTGCCGGATGCCGCGCGGACCAGCTGGCGCGCACGCAGCTCGTGCGCGGGATTGCGCACCGAGAAGTTCCCCGCCACGGCGAACGCCTCCACGCGGCCGCCGTGCTCCGCGACGGCGCGCATCACCGCAGCCTCGTCGAGCGGGGCCAGTTCCTCTCCGGTCGCCCCATGCCCCCCGTCGATACGCGCGATCACGCCGCCGCCCCCTTGACCGGACAGCCCGGAGCGCGCCGCCATCGCATCGTCGAAGCCGATCAGCAGCGTGCACACCGGACTGAAGCGGTTCTCCACCACCGCGTTGGTGGCGAGCGTGGTCGAGACCGAGACCAGCGAGATGCGCGCGCCCGTGCCCGCGGGCCCCGAGGCGGCAAGCACGTTGCCGATGGCCTCCGCGATGCCGATCGCCAGGTTCCAGGGCGTGGTGAGGGCCTTGGCGCTGGCCACCACCCGCCGCCCCCCGGCAAGCAGCACGGCGTCCGTGAATGTGCCGCCGGTGTCGAGACCGAGCCAGAGACCCTCGTCCGCGCTCATCGATTGCCCTCGCATCCCGGCATCGCGCCGGCGCCGCGTACCTTAACAGCCACCCGTCCACTGCGCTAAGCTGCAGGGGGAGCTCTGCACCGGGGACTCAAATGCAGCGAGCCGTACGCAAGTATCTACAGGCCCTCGAGGCCGGCGATGCCGACAGGGCCGCCGCGCTGTTCACGCCGGACGGCTGGGTGCGATCGCCCTTTCTCGGCGATCTACCGGTTCGCTCCTATGTGAACGAGGTGCACTCGGCCTCCATGAGCTCGGTGCTGACCGTGCACGACGTCCTCGTCAGCGCAGAGGGGCACATGCGGGCCGTCGCGTACTACCTCTACGATTGGCGCCTGAAGGACGGCTCGCGCGTATCGTTCGAGTGCGCCGACGTGTTCAATTTCGACCCCGCCACCGGCCACATCGCATCCGTCGTGCTGGTGTACGACACGCACCTCGTGCGCGACGTGGTCGAGAACAAATACCCCTGACGCTCCGCCCGGGTGTCGTGGCCGCGGTGGGGAGCGCTAGGGGTTCTCGGCGCGCGCGCCGCGACGGCCGCTGCCGCGCCGGGCCGTCGCGCCCGGAGCCGCGCCTGCCTGCCGGCTGAGCTCGCCCCGCAATTGCGCGGTTGCACCGGTGGACACGGCGCCGAGTCGCGACTCGATGGCCGCGAGATCGGGCTTCGGCCCCCGCTCATGGACCTCGAGCGCCTGCCGCATGGCGCGCAGGTGCTCCGGACTGGTGCCGCAGCATCCGCCGACGATGCGGGCGCCGGCATCGACCGATAGGCACGCGTACCGGGCCATCAGCTCCGGCGTTCCGTCGAAGCGAATCTGTCCGTCGCGAAATTGCGGAATGCCGCAATTGGCCTTGGCAACCAGCACCGCCGTGGGCTCGGAGGCGGTCGCCAGATTGACGATGCACGCCACCAGCTCCGAAGGGCCGGTGCCGCAATTGCTGCCGCAGGCGGCCAGGCCGAGCCGGCGATGCAGCCCCGCGAGCTCCGAGGGCGTGATCCCCATCATGGTCCTGCCGTTGGTATCGAAGCTCAAGGTGGCGACCACCGGGAGACCCGCGGTGCGTGCACCGTTCACCGCCGCGGTGGTCTCCTCCACGGAGGACATGGTCTCGATCCAGAGCAGGTCCGCGCCGCCGCGAGCCAGCGCCGCCGCCTGCTCGGCGAACGAGACCTCCGCCTCGGCCGCGCTCAGGGGCCCGAGGGGCTCCAGGATCTCCCCGGTCGGTCCCATGCTGCCGGCCACCAGCACCGTGCGTCCGGCCCGGTCCGCCTCCGCGCGCGCAATGCGGGCAGCGGCTTCATTGAGCTCGGCCACGCGATGCTCGGCCTTGTGAAGCTTCAGGCGATGGCGGGTGCCGCCGAAGCTGTTGGTCAGGATGATATCGGCGCCGGCGTCCACGAAGGCGCCCGCCAGCTCGGCGATCGCGGAGGGACGATCGACGTTCCAGAGCTCGGGTGCGTCGCCCGATTTCAGGCCCCGATCGAACAGGTTGCTGCCGGTGGCGCCATCCGCCAGCAGCCAGGGCCGTTCGGCGAGCAGGGAAGTCAGTCGGTCGGTCATGGTCTCGAGTCGGCGATTCGGCCCCAAACTTTAGCACGCCTCCCCCAAGCCGCCCGCTCAGAAATCCGCATGCCCCGATGCATGGAATTCATGGCGGACGCGCCGCCGAGTTACTTTGCAATACAAAGACAATAGCTCGCGTACTTTCTTTGACTAATTCGTAAACCATTGGTTTTTCAATGATTGCATCGATGACGTGACTCACAGCCTGGCGGTCTACGACCTGCGCCGCCGAGGGCTCAGCGCTGCCTCTCGCGCCAATCGTCCGCCTCGTAGTACGGCGCGTCTTCCGCGGGCAGCATCCCCCTGCCGAGAATGTGATCCGCGGCCTTCTCCGCCAGCATGATGGTGGGCGCGTTCAGATTCCCATTGGTGATCTGCGGCATGATGGACGAGTCGACCACCCGCAAGCTGTCGAGGCCGCGCACCCGCGTCTCGGGATCCACCACCGCCATCGCATCGTCGCCCGCGCCCATCTTGCACGAGCACGAGGGGTGATAGGCGCTCTCCACCTTGGCGCGCACGAACTCGTCGATCTGCTCGTCGGCGGTGACCGCGCTGCCGGGCTGCAGCTCGCGGCCGCGGTAGCGATCGAAGGCATTCTGTCCGAATATCTCGCGGGTCAGGCGCACGCAGGCGCGCATCTCGCGCAGGTCGTCGGGATGGCTCAGATAGTTGAACATGATGCGCGGCTTGTCGCGCGGATCGACCGACGCGAGACGCACCCATCCGCGGCTCTTCGAGCGCATGGGGCCGACGTGCGCCTGGAAGCCGTGCTCCTGCGCCAGGGTCGAGCCGTCGTACGCCACGGCCATGGGCAGAAAATGAAACTGAATGTCGGGATAACGGATGCCGGCCCGGCTGCGGATGAAGCCGCAGCTCTCGAAGTGATTGGTCGCGCCGAGCCCATCCTTGAACAAAAGCCAGCGCAGGCCGATGCGGGCCCGGCTCAAGGTGCCGATCGACGAGTACAGCGTCACGGGCTCGCGGCACGCGACCTGGAAATAGAACTCCAGGTGATCCTGCAGATTCTCGCCGACGCCGGGCAGATGATGCGTGACCGGAACCCCCAAGGCGCGCAGCTCCGACTCGGGGCCGACTCCTGACAGCTTGAGGAGCTGCGGCGAGTTGATCGACCCGCCGCACAGAATGATCTCGCGGCTCGCGCGGGCGCGCTGCGGCGCTTGGCCGCGCAGAAACTCCACTTCCGTCGCGCGCCTGCCCTCGAACACGATGCGGGTCGCGAGCGCGTGCGTCAGCACCGTGAGGTTGGGCCGGCGCATCGCCGGCCGCAGATACGCGTTCGCCGCGCTCCACCTGCGGCCGTTGCCGACGGTCATGTCCATGCGGCCGAAGCCTTCTTGCTGGAATCCGTTCACATCGTCGGTCCGCGGGTAGCCGGCCTGCTGCGCCGCGGCCAGCCAGGCGGCGTGCAGAGGATTGCTCAAGGTGCCGTAGCGGGTCATCAGCCGGCCGCTCGCACCCCGATACTGATTGCCGCCCTCCTGGCGGCATTCGGCCCGCTTGAAGTAGGGCAACACGTCGCGGTAGGCCCAGCCGCGCGCGCCCTTCTCCTGCCAACCCTCGAAGTCCAGGGCATTGCCGCGGATGTAGACCAGCCCGTTGATCGACGAAGATCCTCCCAGCACCTTGCCGCGCGGCGTATGCAGGCGCCGGCCGCCGAGACCCGGCTCGGGCTCGCTGTGGTAGAACCAGTTGTACTTCTCCATGTTCATGGGAATGGAGAGCGCCGAGGGCATCTGGATGAACATCGACCGGTCGTTGCCGCCATACTCGAGGAGCAGCACGCGGCTGCGCCGGTCCGCGGTCAGCCGGTCGGCCAGCACGCAGCCCGCGGATCCGGCGCCGACGATGATGTAGTCGAAAGCCTCGGAGGCCATGGCAGCCGCCCCCTAGTACGGCGCGTCGACGTCGCCCAAGGCGACATAGACGCTCTTCAGCTGCGTGTAATGCTCCAGCGCCGCGCGGCCGTTCTCGCGCCCGAGGCCGGACAGCTTCATCCCGCCGAACGGCAGCTCGATCGGCGTGATGTTGTAGTGATTGATCCAGCAGGTGCCCGCCTGCAGGCGCGCGATCACGCGGTGGGCGCGGGTCAGGTCGTTGGTGAAAACCCCGGCGGCGAGCCCGAACTCGGTGGCATTGGCCCGCTTCACCACCTCGTCCTCGTGCTCGAATTCCAGCACCGACATGACCGGCCCGAATATCTCCTCGCGCACGATGGCCATGTCGTCCCGGCATCCGTCGAACACGGTCGGCGCGACGAAATAGCCCTTGCCGAGGGCACCTTCGGTGACCCGCCGGCCGCCGACCAGCACCCGGGCGCCCTCGGCGCGCCCACGCTCGATGTAGCCGAGCACCTTGTGCATGTGCTGCTCGGACACCAGGGGTCCGACCTGCGTGTCCGGATGCATGGGATCGCCGATGCGCATGGCGGCGACCCGGGCGACCAACCGCTCGAGGAACGCCGCCTTGACGGCACGATGGACGAAGACCCGCGTGCCGTTCGAGCACACCTGTCCGGATGAATAGAAATTCGCGAGCAGCGCGCCGCCCACCGCGTTGTCGAGCTTGGCGTCGTCGAACACGATGAGCGGCGATTTGCCGCCGAGCTCGAGCGTGACGCTCTTGAGCGTGGCGGATGCATCGCGCATGACCGCCTTGCCGGTGCCCACCTCTCCGGTCAGCGAGACCTTGCGGATGCCCGGGTGGCCCGTGAGCAGACGTCCGGTGTCGGCGAATCCCTGCACCACCTGGAAGATGCCGGCGGGCACGCCCGCCTCGAGCATGATCTCCTCGAGCTTGACCGCCGTGAACGGCGTCAGCTCCGCAGGCTTGAAGATCATCGCGTTGCCGCCGGCGAGCGCAGGCGCCGCCTTCCAGCACGCGATCTGCAGCGGATAGTTCCAGGCGCCGATGCCGGCGACGACCCCGAGGGGCTCGCGCCGCGTGTAGCCGAATGCGCCCGGCCCCAGGTCGATCTGCTCGCCGGCGAGGCTTTGCCCGAGGCCCGCGAAGTACTCGATACAGTCGGCGCCCGAGATCACATCGACGACGCGCGTCTCCTGGATGGGCTTGCCGGTGTCGCGGGTTTCGAGCTCGGCGAGCTCATGATTGCGCGCGCGCAGGATCTCGGCGACACGGCGCAGGATTCGGCCGCGCTCGGTTCCGGTGAGCGCCGCCCAGCGGGGCTGCGCGGCCTCGGCGGCGAGCACCGCTGCGTTGACCTCGGCCGGGCCCGCAGCGGTGACGTAGCCGAGCACCTCTCCCGTGGCCGGATTGATGGACGAGAACCGCCGTGCCGGACCGGCAGAGCCCGGACGGGCCGCGGCGACTTCCCCGCCCGGCCGCTTTTCCGAGGCGGCGCCCGCCTCGGAGCCGCGCAGTCTGCCGTCCACGAATTCGGTCAGCAGCGCTCGTGCGCTCTCGCTGTCCGCTTCGCGCCAGCCGGACAGCGCGGCTCGCAGCCATACGCCGTCGATCATCGCGGCAATCATGGATGCGAGACGATAGGCGTCATCCGCGGGCACGAGCGTCTTCAAGGCGCTTCTCAAATTGGACAACATGCGCTTCTGGTAGGCCGACTGGACGCGTCGGAGCGAGGCGGCCTGCAGCACCTGGCCCCAGAAGGCGAGCCACGCCGTCCCGGTGCGTTGATCGAACTCCTGGGGCGCGAGATTGCCGTCGATGACCGCCTGGATGCGATCGCGCGGCGTGCTGACCTCCTGCAACCGCGCGCGCACCTGATTGGAGACGCGCCGGGCGAGCGAGCGAAATGCCGCGAGCAGCAGCCCGTCCTTGTCGCCGAAGTAGTGCGCGACCAGTCCGGGGGACACGTTCGCGCGCGCCGCGATCTGCGCGAGCGTGGTGCCCACATAGCCGACTTCCGCTAGGCTATCGATGGTGACCTCCACCAATTGGCGGCGCCTCGCCTCCTCGACCGGGGATTGAATGTCCTCGAGAGAATTCGTTGACTGACTATTCAACGGAGCGGCTCCCATCGATCCGCAGGCGGCGCGTGTGGACGCCCGGGCGCAGATGTGACTAATATGTGACGGGGAAATTTAATCTGTGTTTTCAAAACTTTAGGAAAGCATGGTGCGCGCTGGCCCGACGACATTAAACACCCATTCAAAGATCGCGTCCAGAATCGAGCCGGCTGCCGCGGCAGAGCACCTGGATGATCGGGTCCAGTGCGAGCGGCGGGTCAGCGTCCGGCATCGATTCCGGCCGCGGCTGATTCGATTCTTGGGCGCGCTCTCGGCCGCCGCGTGCCTCGCCGCTGCCACCGCGCATGCCGATCCGTCGCCCCTGGCCGCGCGCGACGGTCCGTCACCCCTGGCCGGGCCCGCCGCGCCGCAGCGCGATCCCGCGTCTTGCCGGACCGTGCGGCTGTCGGATGTCGGATGGACCGACGTCACCGCGACCACCGCCCTCTTTGCCCAGCTGCTCCGCTCCATCGGATACACCCCGACCGTCACGGTGCTGTCCGTGCCGGTGACGTTTGCCTCGGTCGCGCACAACGACATCGACGTATTCCTGGGCAACTGGATGCCCGCGCAGCTCGCGGACCGCGCGCGCTACGTCGAGGATGGAACCGTGGTCGTCGTCGGCGCGAATCTCACCGGCGCGAAGTACACGCTCGCCGTTCCCGACTACACCTACCAGGCGGGGCTGCACGACTTCAAGGACATCGCGCGCTTTGCGCCGCAGCTGGACGACTCGATCTACGGCATCGAGCCCGGCAACGACGGCAACCGCCACGTGCTCGAGATGATCAAGGCCAATCAGTTCGATCTCGGCGGCTTCAAGCTGGTCGAGTCGAGCGAGCAAGGCATGCTCGCGCAGGTGGAGCGCGCGGTGCGCGACAAGAAGCCGATCGTGTTCCTCGCGTGGGAGCCCCACCCGATGAACATGCGCTTCTCGCTCAAGTACCTCACGGGCGGTGATGAGGTGTTCGGTCCGAACTACGGCGGCGCGACCATCTACACCGTGACCCGGCGCGGTTACGGGGCCGAGTGCCCCAACATGGCGCGCTTGCTCTCGAACCTGAAGTTCTCGCTGCGGGGCGAGAGCGAGATGATGGCGGCGATCCTCGACCGGCACGAACCCGCCGACGCCGCGGCAACCGACTGGCTGAAGGCCAACCCCACCGTCACCAAGACCTGGCTCGCCGGCGTGCTCACCTTCGACGGACGCCCCGCGGCGGGGGCCCTGGCGCACTCGGCACCGCCTCCCCGTCCCGGCGGCTTCGAGCAATGGGTCGTGAGCCACAAGATTCCCGTCGGCGATGCCATGGCGGTCGCGATCGACACCATCAAGGCGCACGGCACGGTCGTGTTCGATGCCGTCTCGGTGGCGGTCTCGGGCACCGTGAACGGACTGACCTCGCTCCTGCACGCGCTGCCCTCCTGGCTGCTGATCATCGCCGCGGGCGTGCTCGCGTGGGGCCTGCGCCGCTCGCTCGCGCTCTCGGCGTTCGTCGCCCTTTCGCTGCTGTTCATCCTCAATCAGGGCTACTGGATGGCGACCCTCGAGACGCTGTCGCTCGTGATCGTCGCCACGGTCGTGTCGGGCGCGATCGGCGTGCCGGTCGGGATCGCGGCGGCGCATCGGCCGCGCCTGTTCGCGGCCTTGCGGCCGGTCCTCGACCTGATGCAGACGCTGCCGACCTTCGTGTACCTGATCCCCACCTTGGTGCTGTTCGGG
Source organism: Steroidobacteraceae bacterium (assembly GCA_036268215.1). GTDB lineage: Bacteria > Pseudomonadota > Gammaproteobacteria > Steroidobacterales > Steroidobacteraceae > Bog-1198. Next base: position 5,057 of record DATAUO010000036.1, on the reverse strand, counting down.
CTCGGCGTGGTCCCGGGGCTCATCTCCACGGTGATCTTCGCCCTGCCTGCGCCCATTCGCCTCACCCACCTCGGCATCTCCTCGGTGCCGAAGCCGTTGATCGAGGCCGGCGAGGCCTTTGGCGCGACGCCGATGCAGCTTCTCTGGAAGATCGAGCTGCCGAGCGCCGCTCCCACCATCATCGCGGGCATCACCCAGTGCATCATGCTGAGCCTGTCCATGGTGGTGATCGCCGCGCTGGTCGGCGCCGGCGGCCTCGGGGTGCCGGTGGTGCGTGCGCTGAATTCGGTCCAGGTGGGCATGGGCTTCGAGGCCGGCTTCATCATCGTGCTGCTCGCCATCATCCTGGACCGTATCGCCAAGCCCCCCGAGCGAGGGGCCTCGCGATGAGCACCGCGGTCGAATTCAAGGACGTCGACATCCTGTTCGCCAGGGATGGGCGCGACGGCCGGCGCTCGCTCAAGGAGGCGCTGGCCGATCTCGACGGCGGCGGGTCGCGCACCGACATCCAGTCCCGCCACGGCGTCATCGTCGGCGTCGCCGGCGCGAACCTCTCGGTCGCCCAGGGCGAGATCTCCGTGCTCATGGGGCTCTCCGGCTCCGGCAAGTCGACCTTGCTGCGCGCCGCAAACGGCTTGAATCGCGTGACCCGCGGCCACGTGCTGGTACGCCACGGCGAATCGATCATCGACGTCGCCACCTGCGACACGCTCAAGCTCCGGCGGGTGCGCCGCGAGCGCGTCGCGATGGTGTTCCAGCAGTTCGGGCTGCTGCCCTGGCGCACGGTGCGCGAGAACGTGGGTTTCGGCCTCGAGCTGCGGGGCGAGGAGCCGGCGCGACGCAGATCCATCGTCGACGAGAAGCTGGAGCTGGTCGGACTGCTGCAATGGGCCGAGCGCTTCGTCGGGGAGCTGTCGGGCGGCATGCAGCAGCGCGTGGGGCTCGCGCGGGCCTTCGCCACGGACGCGGACATCCTGCTGATGGACGAGCCGTTCTCCGCGCTCGACCCGTTGATCCGCGGCAAGCTGCAGGACGAGCTGCTCGCGCTGCAGGACCGCGTCAAGAAGACCATCCTGTTCGTGAGCCACGACATGGACGAGGCCCTGCGCCTCGGCGACCGCATCTCCATCCTGCAGAACGGGCGGATCATCCAGACCGGCACCGCCGAGGACATCGTGCTCGCGCCCGCGGACGACTACGTGGCGGAATTCGTGCGCCACATGAATCCGCTCACCGTGCTCACCGCCGGCATGATCATGCGCCGCCGCTCTGCTCTGCCGGCCGACGGCCGTGAGCTGTGGCTCGACCCCGCGCGGCGCTACCGCTTGTCGCTCACCGATGCCGGCGAGGCGCACGAGCTCCGCCTGGACGGAGTCGCGCACGCATTTCGGTTCGTGCAGGAAAGCGAGGATTACTCCGGCCTCGAGGCCGGTCTCGCGGTGGCGCCCGCGTCGCTTTCCCTGCGGTCCATCATCGCGCTACGGCAGGCCACCGGACACCCGGTGTTGCTGGCCGACGGCGGCAAGATCGTGGGCGTCTGCGGCGAGTCCGAGATCATCGGAGCGCTCGCGGGCGCTCATCGCTCCAAATCGAGCCCTCTCTAACCCTTGGCGCGTTCCGCCGGCCGGCGCGCCGCTCCTGGTCTTTGCGATGCCGATCGAGGCCGTCGCGCCATAGTTGCCTCCATCCGCTCCAAGATATTATAATGAAGATAATAAAATAGACCGCCGCGTTCGGAGTCCGGGAGCCCTCATGAATCACGACGTCATCATTTCCTGCGCCGTCACCGGCGACGACACCAAGGTCACGAAGAGCCCGCATTGCGCGGTCACCCCCGAGCAGATCGCCAACACCTGCATCGAGGCGGCGCGCGCCGGCGCGGCCATCGTGCACATCCACGTGCGCGATCCCGAGTCCGGCGCGTTCAGCATGGAGACGCGGCACTACCGCGAGGTCGTGAAGCGAATCCGCGAGAGCAAGGTCGACGTCATCGTCAACCTGACCTGCGGGATGGGCGGCTACATCGTGGTGGGCGACCGCGGCCTGGAGGACACACCGGGCCCGGGCAGCGATTTCGTGAGCCAGGAAGCGCGCATGCGCCACGTGATCGATCTGTGCGCCGAGGGACTGTACCGGCCCGACATCTGCACGCTCGATTGCGGCAGCCTCAACTTCGGCGACGGCAACCGCGCCTATGTCTCCACGCCCAATTATCTGCGCCAGGGGGCGGCGATCTGCAAGGATCTCAAGGTCAAGCCCGAGCTCGAGGTTTTCGACACCGGCAATCTCTGGTTCGTCAAGCAGATGGTCAAGGAAGGGTTGCTCACGGCGCCTTCGCTCATACAGCTCTGCATGGGCATTCCGTACGGCGTTCCCGCCGATACCGCCCACCTGCTCGCCATGGTCAACGCGCTGCCGGCCGACTGCAACTGGGGCTCGTTCGCCATCAGCCGCATGCAGATGCCCTGGGTCGCCCAGGCCGTCCTGCTCGGCGGCAACGTGCGCGTGGGCTTGGAGGACAATCTCTATCTCAGCAAGGGCGTCTACGCGAGCAACGCACAGCTGGTCGAGAAGGCGCGTACCATCATCGAGGCCATGGGCGCGAGGATCCTGACGCCGGCTCAGGCGCGCGAAAAGCTCAAGCTCGGCTAGCGCGAAGCAATGGTCCGCCGTCACCGACATCTCCCCCGCGTCGACGAATACTAGGGTCCCGCGTGGCCGAGCTACCCCCTTATCGCGCGAAGCTCGAACCGGCCTGGATCGACTTCAACGGTCACGTGCGCGATGCGTACTACACGCTGGTATCGAGCTATGCCGTCGACGACGTGATGGATCTGCTCGGCCTCGACGCCGAATATCGCGCCCGCACGCGCGGCACGCTTTACACGGTCGAGCTGCACATTCACTACCTGCACGAGATCAAGCTGTCGGACGACCTCACCGTGCGCTCTACGATCCTGGACTTCGACCGCAAACGCATCCATCTCGGCTGCCGGTTCCTCTGCTCGCGCCTGTCCGAGCCGGCCGCGGCGTGCGACATGATGCTGTTGCACGTGATCCAGGGCGAGAAACCCGCCACGGCTCCGTTTCCGCAGGAGGTGGCCGCCAAGCTCGAATCTTTCAGGCCCGCCGCGGCCGAGATCGAGGCTTTCGGCCCGCTGTCCCGCAGGATCGAGCTGAAGCGCCGCTCCTGACGCAAACGACGGCAAAGAGACCCTCCGTGGACATTCGTCGACTCCTCGCGCCGCGCAGCATCGCTCTCATCGGCGCGAGCGCGTGGACGGACGCCGTCGTCGCGGGCAACTCGGCCATCGGCTATACGGGCGAGCTTTGGCGCGTGCATCCGACCCGCCCCTCGACCGCCTCCAATCCCTACTACCGGTCCGTCGCCGATCTTCCGGGCACGCCCGACGCGGCCTTCCTCGCCGTGCCGAATCACGAGGCCCCCGGGGTCGCAGGAGCGCTCGCGGCGCGCGGCGCGGGCGGTTTCGTGTGCTTCACGGCGGGCTTCTCCGAGACCGGCACGGCGGCCGGCAACGCCCTGGCGGGCGAGCTGCTGAGCGAGGCCGGCAAGCTGCCCTTCTTCGGGCCCAATTGCTACGGCTTCGTCAATTTCTTCGATCGGGTCGCGATGATGCCGGACCAGATCGTCGGCTCGCGGGTGGAGCGCGGCGTCGCGCTGATCTGCCAGAGCGGCACCATCGCGCTCACGCTCATGTTCAATCAGCGTTCCCTGCCGATCGGATGCCTGATCACCGTCGGCAACCAATCGCGGCTGGCGGTGGAGGATCTGATCGAGCTTCTTTCGGGCGATGAGCGCGTCACCGCGTTCGGGCTGTACCTCGAGGGGCTCAAGGATCCCGAGCGCTTCGCCCGCGCCGCCGCGCTCGCGCGTCGGGCCGGCAAGCCCATCGCGGTGATCAAGTCCGGCCGCACCGCCGCCGCGGCACGCACGGCGCACAGCCACACGGGCGCCCTGGCCGGGACGGACGAGGTGTTCGAGGCGTTCTGCCGCCAGGCCGGCATCGCCCGATGCGACACCCTGAGCACGCTCTGCGAGACCCTCAAGGTGTTCCATACCGGAGGGGCGCTCCCGGGCCGCAAGATCCTGGTGATGGGCGCTTCGGGCGGCGACATGGCGATGACCGCCGACGTGGCGCGCAATCTCGAGCTGGAGTTCGCGCCGCTGCCCCCGAAGAGCACGGCCGCGCTGCGCGCGGTGCTGACCGACCGTGTCACCATCGCCAACCCGTTCGATATCCACACCTATCTCTGGTTCGATCCGCCGGCGCTCAAGCGCGTGTTCAGCGAGGCGTTCCATGCCGGCTACGACGCGGCAGGCTTCATGCTCGACGATCCTCCCGAGGGCAAGGCCGACGCCTCCGCCTACGAGGCCGTGATCGACGTGTTCATCGAAGCGTCGGCGAACGCCCCGACCCGCGCCACGCTGATCTCATCGCTCCCGGAGACCATCAACGCGCGCATCCGCGAGCGCTGTCTCGCGGGCGGGGTGGTGCCTCTGCAGGGGCAACGCGAGGCGCTCGAGGCCCTGTCCCTGGCGGGCGGCGTCGGACGAGCCTGGGCGCGCGGCGCCGAAGTCGAGCTCAGAATCCCCGCGGCCGGTGCGGCCGATACGCACGCGCTCACCGAGCACGAGGGCAAGACGGCGCTGGCGCAACACGGCGTGCGCGTGCCGCAGGGCCGGCTGGTTGCGGCGGCCGAGGCCGTCGAAGCCGCCAAGGCACTGGGGTTCCCGGTGGTCATCAAGGCCTCCGGCAGCCACCTGGAGCACAAGACCGAAGTCGGCGGCGTGGTGCTCAACGTCAAATCGGCAGAGGACGCCGAGCGCGCCGTGGGCAATCTGGCCGCGCTCTCCGACACGCTGCTGGTCGAGCAAATGTTCGGCGACGGCGTCGTAGAGATACTCATCGGCGTGATCGTCGACCCGCAGTTCGGCCAGGTGCTGGTCATCGGAGCCGGCGGCGTTTTCACCGAGCTGCTCGCCGACAGCGTCTCGCTGTTGCCGCCGTGGACGGCTGAATCGGTGGAGCGCGGGC
>DATAUO010000035.1:0-10275 GCA_036268215.1 Steroidobacteraceae bacterium | reverse complement strand
TGGAGCATGCTCGAAGGGCTCTATCGCATGACCGGCGATCGGCGGAACGCGGCGACCGCCGCGAGCCACGTCGCGACGCTCAAGAGGCTGCCGCCGCAGGTGGTTCGGGCCACCAGCTTGTTCTCGGACGGCGATTTGACGCCGGCGGAGAGCATGGTGCGCGCATTCCTGCTCGAGCACGGCGATCATATCGAGGCCATGCGGCTGCTCGCCAAGATCGGAATCGCGCGCGGCGTGCTCGACGATGCGGAGCTGCTGCTGGATGCCGTGCTGACGCTCGCGCCCGATTATCGTGCCGCCCGGCACGACCATGCGTTGGTGCTGGTCGAGCGCCACAAGTATGCGCGTGCGCGCGAGGAGCTGGAGCGCCTGCTCGCGCTCGAGCCCGACAACCGCCAGTACCGCACTCTCTACGCCACCGCCTGCGTCGGCGTGGGCGAGCACGAGAAGGCCATTCAGATCTACCGCGCGCTGCTGGAGAGCGCCCCGCGCGCCGCCGATCTGCACCTGTCGATCGCGCACGCGCACAAGGCGCTCGGCCGCGCCGCCGAATCCATCGAATCCTATCGAGCGGCCGCCGCCGCGAAGCCGGGCTTCGGCGATGCCTATTGGAGCCTTGCGAATCTCAAGACCTATCGGTTCCTGGATACGGAGATCGAGCGCATGCGTGCGGAGGAGGCCTCGCTCGGAGCCTCGCTCGTCGACCGCTATCACCTCTGCTTCGCGCTCGGCAAGGCGTACGAGGATCGCGGCGAGTACGCCGAGTCCTGGCGCTACTATGAGCGCGGCAACGCGCTGAAGCGCTCCGAGAGCCGCTACCGACCCGAGATCCTCGAGGGCAATACGCGCCGTCAGATCGCGGTGTGCACGCGGGAGCTCTTCGCGGCGCGCGCCGGCTCCGGCGCGCCCGCGGCCGATCCCATCTTCATCGTCGGATTGCCGCGGGCCGGATCGACGCTCATCGATCAGATCCTCGCCTCGCACTCGATGGTCGAGGGAACGCAGGAGCTGTCCGACATCCAGCGCATCGTGCACGAGCTGCAGGGACGCGACCCGAATCTCGACGATCCCCTTTATCCGGGCGTGCTCGCCGCCATGAGCGCCGATGACTTCCTGCAGCTCGGCAACCGCTATCTGGCCGATACGCGCGTCTATCGCACCGACAAGCCGCGCTTCGTCGACAAGATGCCGAACAACTTTCGGCACATCGGCCTGATCCACCTCATCCTGCCGAACGCGAAGATCATCGACGCGCGCCGCGATCCCATGGCCTGCTGCTTCAGCAACCTGAAGCAGCTGTTCGCGAACGGACAGGAGTTCACCTACAGCGTCCCCGACATCGCACGCTATTACCGCACCTACCTCGAGCTGATGGACCAGTGGGATCGCGTGTTGCCCGGCAAGGTGCTGCGCGTTCGCCACGAGGACGTCGTCGACGACCTCGAGGGCAGCGTGCGCCGGATTCTCGACTTCTGCGGACTGCCGTTCGAGCCCGCGTGCATCGAATTCCACAAGACCGAGCGCAGCATCCGCACCGCGAGCTCCGAGCAGGTGCGCCGGCCCATCTATCGCGAGGGCCTCGACCAGTGGAAGCACTTCGAGCGCTGGCTCGGTCCGCTGAAGGATGCGCTCGAGGGCGATTCGCATGCGGTGGCGCGCGCATCGTGAGCGGCACGCCCCGAGCCGCGCCCCATTCGCCCGCGCCCACCGCCGCCGGAGTCCCCCCCGGAGCCGCGGTGCGCGCCGGCTACGATCTCGCCGTGGTCGGCGCCGGCATCGTCGGCCTCGCCTGCGCCCGCGCGGCCGCCCTGCGCGGGTTGCGCGTCGTCGTCATCGACCGCGATGCGCAGGCAAACGGGGCATCGGTGCGCAACTTCGGCTTCATCACGGTGACCGGCCAGGAGCGCGGCACCACCTGGGAGCGAGCGCGCAAGACTTGCCGGATCTGGCAGGAGGTCGCGGCAGAGGCCAAGTTTCCCATCGCGCACCGCGGTCTCTGGCTGCTGGCGCGCCGATCGGAGTCGCTGCCGCTGCTCGAGGCGTTTCTCGCCACCGAGATGGGCGAGGGATGCGAGCTGCTGACGCGCGACGCGGCGCGCACGCGCTGCCCGGACATCGCCGCCGCAGATCTTCAGGCCGTGCTGCTGAGCTCGGTCGACGTGCGGGTCGAGTCGCGCGAGGCGATCCCGAGAGTCGCGGCATGGCTCGAGGAGCGCCACGGCGTCGCGTTCCTCAGGCGCACGGCGGTGCGCTCGATCGATGGTCCCCGGATCGAGACCTCGCGCGGCAGCGTGCGCGCCGCCCGCGTGGCGGTGTGCCCGGGCGACGACCTGAGCTCGTTGTACCCCGAGCGCATCGCGCGATACGGCGTCACGCGCTGCAAGCTGCAGATGCTGCGGCTGGCGAGCCCCGGATTTCGCCTGCCCGGCGCGGTGATGTCGGAGCTCGGGCTGCTGCGCTACTCGGGATACTCGGCCCTGCCCCAGGCGGCGCCGTTGCGCGCGCGCCTGGAGCGCGAGCAGCGCGAGCACCTCGATCACGGCATTCACCTCATCGTCGTGCAAAGCGCGGACGGAAGCCTCGTAGTCGGCGACAGCCATCACTATGCCGACACGCCCGATCCGTTCGGGCACGACCGCGTCGACGAGCTCATCCTCGAGGAGTTCTCCGCTGCGACCGGCCGGCCGGCTCCGCGCATCCTCGAGCGCTGGGTCGGAACCTATACTTCATCCCCGGAGCGCACCATGTTCATCGACGCGCCGGAGCCCGATGTCCGCCTGGTCATGGTCACGAGCGGCTGCGGCGCATCGACGGGGTTCGCCCTTGGCGAGGAAGTCGTCGACGATCTGTTCGGGGCGCGTGCGCCCGCGGGAGCCAGCTGATGTCCATTCACGACCGCTTCGATCTCGTGATTTTCGATTGGGCCGGAACCATGGTGGATTTCGGGTGCCTCGCGCCGGTCGCCGCGCTGCACGAGGCTTTCGCGCGCCGCGGAGTCGACTTGACCGACGCGCAGGTCCGGCGCGACATGGGCAAGGCGAAGGTCGACCATGTGCGTGCGTTGTTGCGCGATCCGCTGGTGGTCCGGTCCTGGGTCCAGGCCCGCGGCGCGGCTCCGGCCGAAGGGGACGTGGCCGCGCTCATGACCGATCTCAACCCGCTGATGTGCGAGCAGGCGGCGCGATCGGCTCGGCTCATCGACGGAGCCCGCGCGGCCGTCGATGCGCTGCGGGCGCAGGGCATCAAGATCGGATCCTCGACCGGCTATACGCGCGACATGATGGCCCCCGTGCTCGAGGAGGCGGCCAAGCAGGGCTACGTCCCCGATCACCTGGTCTGCTCGGGCGAGACTCCGGCCGGCCGGCCCTCGCCGCTCATGATCTACAAGGCCTGCGCCGAGCTCGGCGTCTGGCCCCTCTCCCGCGTGGTCAAGGTCGATGATACCGAGGGCGGCGTGGCCGAGGGTCGCGCGGCAGGCTGCTTCACCGTCGGCGTCACCGCCTCCGGCAACGGCGTCGGGCTGTCCGCGGAGGCTCTGCGCGCGCTGCCCGAGCGCGAGCGCGTGGCGCGCATCGCGTCTGCGGAAAAGTCGCTGACGGCGGCCGGGGCCGACGTGGTCATCGACAGCGTGGCCCGCCTCGTCCCGACCCTCGAGCTCGCCGGGCGCTAGCCCGGCGCGCCGGCTGCATCGACGGGGTCGCCCGCCGACCCCGCCGCATCCGGCTCTTCGCCGCCCCCATCGTCTGCATCGCCGCCGTCCCGGTCCGCCTGCACCGGCTCGCTCCCGGCGCCGACCTTGCCGTCGATCTCGCGCCACAGTGCCGCGTAGACCTGCGCGGCCGCGCTCGATGGCGCATAGGCCGGCAGCGGCATGCGGCGCGCGCTCATCCGCTCGATCTCGCTCCAATAGGGAATCTCCGCGGCGAGCAGCTTGGGATGGTCGCGCCGCGCCGCCTCGATCACCTCATGATGCAGCGACTTGCGCCGATCCACCATGGAGAAGAAAGGAAGCAGCTCGAGATCGGCCCAGCCGGCTTGCGCGATGAACTCCTCCAGCTGCACCAGCATCCGCAGCGACAGCGGAGTCGGCAGCAGCGGAACGACCACCGCATCGGCGGCCCGCAGCACGTTCTCCGACAGGAGCGAGATTCCGGGCGGACAGTCGAGGAACAACGCCCCGTAGCGCTCGCGCAGGGCGCGGCTCATCTTGAGCAGGCGCTCGGTCGGACGCTTGCGCCGGCTCAAATGCACGTCGAGGTTGCGATACGACAGATCGGACGGCAGCACGTCCAGCCGGTCGTAGCCGCTCGCCACGATCAGCTCCGGCAACTCGCGCTTTCCGCTCACGAGCTTCTTGACCGATACGTGCTCCTTCGTCTCGGCGCGCAGGACGTAGCTCGCCGCGGCTTGAGGGTCGAGGTCCCAGAGCAGGGTCGCCTGACCCGCCGCCGCGCACAGATAGGACAGATTGACCGCAGTGGTGGTCTTGCCGACGCCGCCCTTGATGTTGGTGATCGCGACGATTTTCATGGCTCGACGCCGATGATGCGCCGTTCAGCGCGCGCTGCGCCAGGTCGAGGCCGCGGTTTGCAGCAGCTGCGTGTTCTTGAGCAACGCCGCCTCGAGCAGGTCCGCCTGAGCCGACGCCCGCTGCCAATCTCCGGCCTCGATCGCCTCGGTGAGACCGGGAAACTCCAGGTGGGCATAGGTGTAGCGCGCCGCGTACAGCAGGTGCTCGAACCAGGGGCGCCCCGGGATCCCGTCGCGATCGAGCCAGTTCGATTCGACCCGGAACAGGTCCTCGTTGATCCGTCGGATCTGCTCGGCGTTGCTGTTGCCCGACTCGAGATCGCGCAGGCTCCGCTCGCGCAGCTCGGTGCCCGCCTTGGTGAAATCCGCGATCCGGCCGTACAGGCGCGCGAACAGCTGGGCGTGCCCCGCTCCGCCGCCCCGGCCGGCGGACGCGCGCTCGAGCTCGCCCAGGAAGCGGTGCAGGGCGGCGCCGTTGGCGCCGAAATCGAACGGCAGGACATCGGAGTTCGCCAGACGCAGCGCCACGAGACCCCAGATGCGCGTGAGCGCGATGTGGTAGGCGAAGTCCGGGTCGCCGATGTGCGCCATCCAGTAGTGGTCGTCGTACGCCGAGTGATACACGCCGTAGTCCCCGGTGAAGCCGAGGTTGATCACCGGGCGTCCGAGATGATTCAGGAACACGGTGTGGTCCGAGCCGCTGCCGATGCGCGTCTCGACCAGGTCCGCGTCCGCCGGCGGTTGGGGCAATTTCCCGTCGCGCATCGAGGTGGCGCGCCACGATTCATACAAGGACTTGCCGGTCGGGGCGGTCACGTCCTTGCTCGCCTCGAGCAGCATCGGCGCGAGCGAGGCTACGGCGCTCGGATCGAACGAAAGCCCGGCGGGCCCGGCCGTGGTAGCGGCCCCGGACACCGCCTCGTCGACGTTGAGGTACGCGACGAGATTGCGGCGCAGCTCGTCGGCGAATTGCTCGCCCCACTCGGTCGAGCCGGTGAGCCCGTACTCCTCGCCGTCCCAGCTGCACACGATCAGCGTGCGCCTCGGGCGCAGGCCCTTGCGCGCGAGCTCGCCGAGCGAGCGTGTCAGCTCCATCATCGCGGCGGTACCGCTCACGGGGTCGACCCCGCCGTACACCCAGGCGTCGCGGTGATTGCCGAGCAACACCCATTCGTCCGGCAGCTCCGCGCCCCGCAGGCGCGCCTCGACCACCGTGTACGGCTTGAAGCTCTGGTCCATGTCGACGTGCACGTGCACGCTGACCGCGCCGGTGAGCCGATAGGTGATGGGCAGCGTGCCCCGCCAGCCCGCGGGCGCCTCCGCGCCGTCCATGCGCTCGAGCAGAGGCTTGGCGTCGTGCCACGACAGCGGCAGCGCGATGATCTTGGGGAGCGATCGCGCCTCGAGCGCGGGCACCCGCTTGGCGCCCGGGACCGAGGCCCAGCCGGGCGTGCTCGGATCTCCGGGCACGATGAAGTCGTAGGTGATCGCGCCGTGCTGGATGTGCGTTTCGGGTCCCCACGGACCATCCGGAAATACCGTGCCCCGCGTGTACCCGTCATCGGCGGGATCGGAGTAGATCAGCAGCGCCGCCGCGCCCTCGCGCTCGGCCGTCAGCGCCTTGAACCCGCGATAGCTGTACGGATTCGAGTATCGGACGATGACGACCTTGCCCTTGACGCTGATGCCCCGCTGCTTCAGCAGCTCGTAGTCCTCGGGGTTGCCGCTGTGCGCATAGACCAGCTCGGCGGTGACGTCGCCGGATGCCGAGTAGCCGAAGTAAGCGGGGTCGATGCGCGGATTCTTGGTGTCGGCGTCGGCGGCGTAAGGCAGCTCGCGCAGCGAGGCCTTGTAGTGCACCGGCGCGGTCATCTCCAGGGACACCGAGCGCGGGCTCGAGTGCAGCACGTCGTAGCGCCGCAGCGTCACGTCCTCCCAGCCCTGATTGCGCCACTCGCGCGCGATGACCGCGGCCAGGCGGTTGTTCTCGGGCGACGCGGCCGGATGGGGGTTCATCGTGAACATGCGATGCCATGCACGCGCCCGGACGGGCGACGGGATCGACTGGAATTGCTTCTCGAGGCCGTGCTGCGCGGCCGAGTGTGCCGGCGAGAATCCCATGATCGGCTCGGCGGTCGGAGGCACACGGCTCTCGGTGGCGCCAGGGAGCGGCAACAGCGCCGTCAGCAGCATCGATACGAATGGCGTGGACGTGATGCGCATGGCGGGTCCCCTAGGGGCGGCTCCCGGACACCACGAATCCCGCCCAGTAGAAGGGATTGGCGTACGATGCGCCGCCGCGGTTCATCGCACGCAGCGCGCGCTGGGCCCGCTGCAGCCCGAGCGCTGCGTCGCCGTGAGCGGCATCGAAGGAGGCATAGAAGAGCCGCATCAGCTCCGCGGTGCTCGAGTCCTCCACCGGCCACAGGCTCGCGACCACGCGCCTGGCGCCGTGCCGCTCGACCAGGGAGCTCAGACCCTCGACCTCCCTGCCGTCGTCGGTGCGCGCGCCGCCGAGGCCGGTCTCGCACGCCGACAGCGTCACCACATCGATGCCGCTGAAGTCGAGCGATGCCAGGGTGTCGAGCGTCAGGTGCGAGCCGTCGCCGAGCAGCAGGAAGGACCGCAGCGCGTTGCCGGGGCGCAATCGAAAGTGCGTGCCCACGTGCAGCACCGAGAAGTCCCGCGGGCCGCGCAGCAAATCCAGGAAGCGCCGCTCCGTGAACGCGGCATCGGCAAAGCCTTCGCCGGCGAGCGCTCCTTTGCCGACGCCCGACGCTGCGCAGGCCCCCCCCGCGGCGTGCAGACCTTCGATGGGCCCGCGCACCACATAGCAAAGCTCGTCGGCGACCGCCGGCAGAGCCGGAAAGCCCGCGACCGACTGCGTGACGCCGAGACCCCGCACCTGTGTCGCGGCGCCCGGCGTACGCCTGGGCGCGGCCGCTTCCGGCGCGGGGGCATAGATCTGGATCACGTACTTGTCCAGCAGGTAGTGCCGCCCGTCGGAGAGCGCCGCGACCGGCAGGTAGCGCAGTGACCCATCGAGCCACAGCGCGAGGCGGTGCACGAGGTGCGCCTGCGCGAAATCGTCCACCGGCTTCGCGATCGTCGCGTACAGCTTGCGCGACAGCGCGTCCGCATCGCCGCGCCGCGCGATGGTGTCGAGCAGCTCGCCGATGTCGCGCTGCAATTCAGCCTGCTCGACCGGCATGCTGAGCTCCTGCTGGACGCCGCGGGCCGTCACCAGGATGCGCAGATGCTTTTCGGTGAGCAGATACACGGCGAACGCCGTGTCCTCGCCGAACGCCGCCGCCGCGCGTGCCAGGGCGGGTGCGGCAAAGGCACCGCGCGGCGTAGGCGCGGGCGCCGAGGCGGCGCTCATCAGCATGCCCTCGATGCGCGCGCTGCGCTCACCCTCTTCCGCGCTCTTGTCCGCGAGCAGGGCTTGCAGGCGCTGGCGCTCGGCCGGGCTGATCTTGCCCGCCTCCTCCAAGCCCGAGAGGCGCGTGATTTCCGCGTTCGCGTCGACATGGGCGGCGCGCGCGTATGTGCCTTCGAGGGCGCTCTCCTCGTCGGTCAACAGCGCCGGCCGCTCGGAAGACAGCACCGCGTCGCGCACCCCGAACCCCTTGAGCTCCTCCGCCTTCATCAGCTTGAGAACCGCAAGACCCTCATCGGTACGGCCCTGCTCCAGCAGCCAGTCCGCCACGCTCCGGTAAGCGGGGACCTTGTCGCGCAGGAAGCCGGAATCGAAGCGGCGATCCTCGCCGAGAAATTGGCTGCGCTCGTTCTCGATCTGTGCGAGCGCCTCCTTGCCGAAGAAGATCGCGAGCTTGGCTTCGCCGCGGCTGCGCAAGACCGTGGCCAACTGGAAGTACGCCTGCCGCAACGGCTCCGGGGCACCGGTATCCTCGGCCGCCGCGACGGCGCGCACCGCGAGGCGCCATGCCTCTGCGTCGTCCGCACGCGCGAGCGCGAGGCGGCTCAGGTTCACCTGGATCGCCGCGCGCAGGGCCGGCGGAGTACCCTGCGCGCGCTCCAGATAGCGCGCGGTATCGGCGCAGCTCGGCGCATGCGCGGGTGTCGCGAGCTCCCGCTCACAGAGCTCGTTCAAGAGCCGCAGGATCGCCGGGTGGGTTTCCGGCAGCTTGGAGCGCAGCAGCGCGAGCGCGTCGAGCAGCTCGTCGCGGCTCGGACGGCCGAGCTCGGCCTCGGCGCGCGAGTGCTCGAATTTCAGCCACGCCCTCTCGATCGCCAGCGTCGGGTCGTTGCCGGCCGCCTCCAGTCCTTGCGCCAGCGTGCTTTCGGCCGCGGCCGTATCGCCGAGCGTCACCTGGAGCGCGCCGAGATCGCGGAAATAGTCCACCAGCGTGGACCGCTCCACGTCCTTGCGGTTGGCGGCGACGATGGCACCCGCGCGCTCGAAGCGGTGCAGCGCCTGAGGGATGAGGCCGAGCTGATGCTCGGAGCTGCCGAGCACCTGCAGCACCTGCACGAGCCGCGGCGCCGACGTACCGAGGGTCGCCTCGCCGAGGCTGAGCGCGCGCTCCGCCTGCTCGCGCGCCTCGGCGGCGCGGTTACGCTCCTCGAGCAATGCCGCGAGCTGGAAGCGCGCCGCCAGATGGTGCCGCTGCAGCGGTCCCTGCATGCCCTCGGCGAGATCCACGGCGTGCCGCAGCGCGCGCTCCGCCCGGTCGTATTCGTTGAGCCGCTCGAGGATGCGTCCCAGCAGGGCATAGGCCGGCACCAGCTGCGCGACGCCGCCGTTGAGCTTCGACTCGATGCGGAGCTGCTCCTCTGCATGGCGGCGCGCATCCTCGTAGCGCTCCTGGCGAAACGCGACGTTGATCAGCACGTTCTCGATGGCCGCGCCGGCCTCGCTCACCGTATCGTGATTCTCGACCAGGATCTCGTGAGCGCGCTCGAGACTGTGCTCGGCGGCGTCGAAATCGCGCTGCGAGAGCTGCGCTTGAGCCAGGCCGACGAGCACCTTTTGCAGCTCGATGCGCTTCTTGCCGGGATGACGCTCGCGGACCTCGAGCGCCTCGCGCCATGCCGCGGCGGACTCCGCGTTCCGGCCCTGGCGCAGGTAAATCCAGGCGTAGGCGACGTGGATGTCCCCGAGCGGCTCTCCATACTTGCCGTAGTGCTTCTCGAGAATCGGCTGCGTGAACCGAAGCACCGGCAGGGCTTCGTCGAACTTGTCCATGTAAGCGATGAGCGGCGTGGCCAGCGAGGCCGTCCACCAGCCCATGTCGGCCGAGTCCGCGCCGCGCTCGAGCTCGACTCGCGGAATGGTCGCGCACAGAACGGCGAACGCGGCCGTCGGATCGGTCTCATTCAGAGCTTCGACGCGCCTCTTGAGCTCGGCGATGGAGGCGTGCTCGTCCACGGCCCTGGTGTCGGCGGATGCGCACGACGGCGGCAGCGAGAACGGCACCGCCGTCGGCACCTTCGCGGCCGCGGTGCCGGCGGCGGCGGCGGCCACGGCAAGCAGCAGCGATGCGGCGGGGCGGGATCGCGGGGCTGGCATGGCGTCCATCAGCGAGCCGAGGAGGCGTCGATCTCGACCACCAGGGCGCCGTCCGTCGGGATCGGAATGTGGTGCCGCTCGAGCACCTCGCGTGCCTCGCTCGAGACCGGCAGCGGCAAGTCGGCGTCGATGCCCTGTTGGCCGAGCCTTTCGTAGCCCACCGCATGGACCCCAGCCGCGGCGAGCTCGTCGGTGAGCTTGCCCTTGAGCGC
>DATAUO010000034.1:0-13437 GCA_036268215.1 Steroidobacteraceae bacterium | reverse complement strand
GCGGAAGCGGCCGATGCCGCGGCCGGAGCCAGCATCGTCGCCAGCGCCCCGATCGCCGCGAGTGTCGCCCATCTGCGGCAGGCGGCAGGGAATGCCTCGGTATCCATGGCGTGCGTTCCTCGGGCAATGCTAGCGCAATGTTACCGCCACCCGCTGGCTGATGCCGCAGAGCAGCTCGTACGGAATGGTGTCGGCCCACACGGCGACCTCCTCCACCGGCAGCCCTTCTCCCCAGAGCACCACGGGATCGCCGAGCGCCGGCCGGCGCTCGAGATCGGTCACATCGATGCCGATCATGTCCATGGAGATGCGGCCCGCGAGCGCGGCGCGCTCGCCGTTCACCAGCACCGGAGCGCCCGACCCGAGATTGCGCGGATAGCCGTCGCCATAGCCGACGGCGGCCACGGCCAGGCGCGTCGGCCGCGCCGCCGTCCATGCTCCGCCGTAGCCGACGTGCTCGCCGGGCGCGAGGTGCTTCACGGCAATCAGCCGGGACTGCAGGGTCATTGCGGGACGCAGGCCGTAGTCGGCGCCGATCGAGCCCGCGAACGGCGAAACCCCGAAGAGCAGCAGCCCGGGGCGCACCCAGTCGGCCTGCGCCTCGGTGAAGCTCAGCAGCGCCGCCGAGTTCGCCAGGCTCCGTTCGCCCGCGAGGCCCGTGGTCATCGAGGAGAACAGGGCGAGCTGCTCTCCCGTGGCCGGAAGCTCGGGGTCGTCCGCCGAGGCCAGGTGCGTGAAGAGGTTGACCGGCGGCCGCACCGATGGAAGCACGGCGAGCGCCGCATGCGCCGCGCGGAACGCCTCGCCCTTGAAGCCGAGCCGGTTCATGCCGCTGTCGAGCTTGAGCCAGATGCGGAAGCTCGATCCCGCCGGCGCGGCGCGCAGCAGCTCGATCTGCTCCGCGGTGTGCACCACCAGCTCGAAGCCGGCCGCGGCGGCCGCCGCGAGCTGCTCGGTGTCGAACACACCCTCGAGCAGCACCGTGCGCGTGCGGATGCCGGCGGCGCGCAGCGTCAGACCCTCGTCCACGCGCGCCACGGCAAAGGCATCCGCGGAGTCCAGCGCCCGCGCGACGGCGGTTAGCCCGTGACCGTAGCCGTTGGCCTTGATCACCGCCATGACGCGCGACTTCGGCGCGGACCGCCGCACCACCTCGAGATTGTGCCGGAGCGCGCCTGAGTCGATGGTCGCGCTCACCAGCGGCGTCACGCAAACCTCGATGCGAGCTCGGCGGCCCCCGGCGGCCGCGGTGCGCCGCTCACGGGCGCGGGCTCACCGGAACACGCCTTCGGCATAGGATTCCGGCGCGTAGTTCTCGAACTTGGTGTACTGCCCGAGGAAGGTCAGCTGGACGTCGCCGGTGGGGCCGTTGCGCTGCTTCGCGATGATGATGTCCGCGATGCCCTTGCGCGTGGTGTTCGGATCGTAGAAGTCCTCGCGGTAGATCAGCAGGATCACGTCGGCATCCTGCTCCAAGCTGCCGCTCTCGCGCAGATCCGACATCACCGGCTTCTTGTCCGTCCGCTGCTCCACGCCGCGATTCAGCTGCGAGAGCGCGATCACGGGGATCTTGAGCTCCTTGGCGAGCGCCTTGAGCGAGCGCGAGATCTCGGCGATCTCGGTGGCCCGGTTCTCCTTCGTGCCCGGCACCTGCATGAGCTGCAGGTAATCGACCACGATCAGGTCGAGTCCGCGCTCCCGCTTCAGGCGCCGCGCGCGCGCGCGGATCTCGGTGGGCGTGAGCGACGGAGTCTCGTCGACGAAGATGTTGGCGCCGGAGAGCTGCGTCATCGCGGAGTCGATGCGCGGCCAGTCCTCCTCGCTCAGCCGGCCGGAGCGCAGGTGGCCCTGATGGATGCGGCCGAGCGAGGAGATCATGCGCAGCGTGAGCGACTCGGCCGACATTTCCATGCTGAAGATCGCGGCCGATTTCTTGGAGCCGAGCGCGGCGTTCTCGGCCATGTTGACCGCGAGCGTGGTCTTGCCCATGGAGGGACGGCCGGCGACGATGATGAGGTCGCCCCCCTGCAGCCCCGAGGTCATTTCGTCGATCTGCTTGAAGCCGGTGGAAATCCCGCTCATCTTGCCTTCGGAGCGGTACATCTCGTCGATGCGGTTGACCACATCCGGCAGGATGCTCTTGACCGAGCGGAAGCCGATCTTGCCGCGGAAACCGGCCTCGGCGATCTCGAAGATGGAGCGCTCGGCCTCATCGACGATCTCGCGGGCCTCGCGGCCCTCGGGCTCGAGCGCCTGGCCGACGATGCTGTTGCCGGCGGCGATGAGCTGACGCAGCACCGAGCGCTCGCGCACGATGTCGGCATACGCCCGGATGTTGGCGCTGGTCGGGGTGTCGCGCACCAGCGAGCCCAGGTAGGCAAGACCGCCCACCTGGTCGAGCATTCCCTGGCTTTCGAGGTTGCCTGACAGGGTCACCGCATCGCAGGGCTGATTGCGCTCGATCAGCGCGCGGGCGGCCTCGAAGATCAGCCGGTGGTCGTTGCGGTAGAAATCCTCGGCGATCACGCGGTCCGCAACCTGATCCCACGCCGTGGCGTCGAGCATCAGGCCGCCGAGCACCGACTGCTCGGCTTCGACCGAATGCGGGGGAAGTCGCAGCCCGTCGCCCGCGCCCGTGATTCCGCTGACGATCCGGGTGGCCACGCGCAACCCGCGGTTGCGGCCGCTACTCTTCGGGAACGATGGTGACCGTCAAGGTCACATCGACGTCGGTATGCAGATGCAGCTGCACCTGGTGCTCGCCCGTCACCCGGATGGGTCCGGTCGGCATGCGCACCTCGCTGCGGCTGACCGCCTGACCGGCCTTCTGCGCGGCTTCCGCGATGTCCGCCGTGCCGATGGAGCCGAACAGCTTGCCCTCGGCGCCGGTTCTCGCCTTGATCTCCAGCTTGAAGCTCTCGAACCTGAGCGCGCGCGCCTGCGCGGCGGTGAGCTCGGCCGCGGCCTTGGCCTCGAGCTCGTGACGCTGCGCCTCGAACCTGGCGATGTTGGCGGCGGTCGCCACCGTCGCCTTGCCCGTCGGCACCAGGAAGTTGCGCGCGTAGCCGGACTTCACCTTCACCCGGTCGCCGATCTGCCCGAGATTCGCGACCTTCTGCAGCAGTATGATTTCCATGGGCGTCTCAGTGCTGATCGGTGTAGGGCAGCAGCGCAAGGAAGCGTGCACGGCGAATCGCGAGCTGCAGCTGGCGCTGATAGTGCGCGCGCGTGCCCGTGATGCGGCTCGGAACGATCTTGCCGGTCTCGGTGATGTAGCCCTTGAGCGTGGCGAGATCCTTGTAGTCGATCTGCTTGACGTCATCGGCGGTGAAACGGCAAAACTTCTTACGGCGGAAAAAACGTGCCATGGATGTGCTCCTCTACCGCGCGCCCATCGGCGCGTCGTCGTCGTCCCCATCGTCGAAATCATCGTGACGGCGGGCGTTCTCGTCGGGAGCGCGCGCCATCGGTGAGGGCTCGGTGACGGCCTCGTCCATCTTGACCACGAGACTGCGCAGCACCGCGTCGCTGAAGCGGAACGACCCGGTCAGCTCGGCGAGCGTCTTTTGGTCGCACTCGACGTTGAGCAGTATGTAATGCGCCTTGTGAACCTTGGCGATCGGGAAGGTGAGCTGACGCCGGCCCCAATCCTCGAAGCGATGCACCGCGCCGCCGCCGGCCGCGATCATGCCTTTGTAGCGATCGACCATGGCAGGAACTTGCTCGCTCTGGTCCGGATGGACCAAGAGCACGATCTCATAATGCCGCATTGTGTCTCCCTACGGTTTGAGCCTCCCGTTGCGAGCGGTGAGGCAAGGAGTTGACCGGCTCGAAGCCGGCGAAAAAAGAGCGCGAAGGATACAGCGTCGGGCCCTTCAAGGCAAACCGCCCGGCGGGCCGCCGGCCGTCCAGGCGGGCTCTCGAGGAGAGGCCCGGGCAGGGCCGCGCCGCGTTACCGGCTTCGTTGCCGCCGCGCCTCGAACAGCGCGACCCCGGCCGCCACCGACACGTTCAGCGACTCGATCTGCCCCGCCATGGGGATGCGCACCAGGAAATCGCAGCGCTCCCGCGTGAGGCGGCGCAGCCCCGTCCCTTCGGCGCCGAGCACCAGCGCGAGCGGCCGATCGAGATCCGCGGCGTACAGGGAACCCTCGGCCTCGTCGTCCGTGCCCACGACCCAGATGCCGCTCTCCTTGAGCCGCTCCAGCGCACGCGCCAGATTGGTGACGCTCGCGATCGGCACGAGCTCGGCGGCTCCGGCGGCCACCTTGCGCGCCACGGCATCCACGGGGGCCGCCCGGTCCTTCGGGATCAGCACGGCATGAGCCCCCGCCGCCTCCGCCGTGCGCAGACAGGCGCCGAGGTTGTGGGGGTCGGTGACTCCGTCCAGAACCAGCAGCAGCGCGTCCTCGGGGATCCGGCCCAATGCCGCGACCAGCTCAGCCTCGTCCCAAAGAGGCGGCGGCCGCACCGCCGCGACGGCCCCCTGGTGGCGCACTTCGCCCACCAGCTTGGTCAGGGCTTCGGCGTTCGCCGGCTGCACGTGCACGCCGGCCTGCTGCGCCCGCTCGCGCAGGTCCCGCGCACGCGCATCATCCCGGGGCTGGGCCACCCAGAGCTCGAGCACCCGCTCCGGCGCGCGATCGAGCACCGCGCGCACCGCATGCAAGCCGTAGACGAAACTCCGTCGATCGGTCATCGAGAGCCGCGGCTTCAGCGGCGCCCGCGGCCGCGGCGCGAGCCCGATTGCGACCCACGCGAACCCCCGCCGCGCGACCCGTCCCCGCGCGGCCCGCCCCCGTGCGAGCCGCCCCCGCGCGAGCCCCCGCCGCCCGAGTCCCCGCCGCGCTGGCCCCCGCTCGGCGGCTCCCCGCCGCGTGAATCCCGGGGTGGCTGATCGGCGAGCTCGAAATCGATCTGACGCTGCGCGATGTCGACGCGCGCCAGCCTCACCCGCACCGGCTCGCCCATCTGCCAGCGCCGGCCGGTCCGCCGGCCGCGAAGACCCATTCCGCCCGAGTCCAGCTCCCAGTAATCGCCCGGTAGCGCGGAGATGTGCACCAGCCCGTCGATCGGCATCGCGTTCAGCCGCACGAACAGGCCGAATTCGAGCGCGCTCGTGATGGTGCCGTCGAAGCTCTCGCCGATGCGCGGCTGCAGGTACAAGCACTTGAGATAGCCCATGACATCGCGCGCGGCGTCGTCCGCGCGCCGCTCGCGTTGCGAGCTCTCGGCGCCGAGCGCTTGCAGCTCCGCGGTCGTGTATCGATGGCCGGAGGCGCACTTCGGCTGCGTCGCGGCCTTGATCGCGCGATGCACGAGCAAATCAGGGTAGCGGCGGATGGGCGAGGTAAAGTGCGCGTACTCCTCGAGCGCCAGGCCGAAGTGGCCGATGTTGGATTGCTGATAGACGGCCTGCGCCAGCGAGCGGATGACCAGGCCCTCGAGCAGCAGGCCATCGGGACGCGCCGCGATCCGCTCCACGAGCTGGCGAAACTCGCGCGGCGTCGGCTCCTCGGAGAAGTCGGCGCCGATCTTGAGCGCCCGGAGAATCCGTTGCAGCTCGGTGACCCGCTTGTCCTCCGGCCGGTCGTGCACCCGATAGAGGCTGCCGATCTTCTCGAGGCGCAGCGCCACCGCCGCCTCGACATTCGCCGCGATCATGCACTCCTCGATCAGGCGGTGCGCATCGTTGCGGGTCACCGCGTAGAAGCCGTCGATCTTGCCGTCGCTGCCGATGCGCGCCTTGATCTCGCCGCCGCGAAAATCGAGCGCGCCCCGCGCATCGCGCGCCTGCTTGAGCGCGTGGTAGACGGCGTGGAGGGTGTCGAGCGAGGCGCACACGGCGGGCGTCAAGCCGGGCGCAGTCCGCGCAGCGGCGGCGGCTCCTTCGGGCTCCGGCCGGCCCTCGGATCCGGGCGCGGACTCGAGGTAGGCCCAGGCCTCGTCGTAGGTGAGGCGCCGGTGCGATCGGATCACGGCCTCGTAGAACCGGGATTTCCCCGGCTTGCCGCCCTTGCCGACGCGCATGTCGCACACGAAGGCCAGCCGATCGACGTGCGGCATCAGCGA
The DNA here is from genome assembly GCA_036268215.1 of Steroidobacteraceae bacterium. Classification (GTDB taxonomy): domain Bacteria; phylum Pseudomonadota; class Gammaproteobacteria; order Steroidobacterales; family Steroidobacteraceae; genus Bog-1198. The sequence continues at coordinate 7,365 of DATAUO010000034.1, read as the reverse complement.
GCAGAGATGATTGGAGAGATTCTCCGGCAGCATCGGGATGACGCGGTCGGGGAAATACACCGAGGTCGCGCGCAGCCGCGCCTCGGCATCGAGCTCGCTGCCGTAGCGCACGTAATGGCTCACGTCGGCGATGGCGACCACCAGCCGCCAGCCTCCGCCGCGTACGGGCTCGGCGTATACCGCGTCGTCGAAATCGCGCGCGTCCGCGCCGTCGATGGTGACGAGGGGCAGATCGCGCAGATCCTCCCTGCCCCGGGCGTCGGCCGGCTGCACGTCCGGTGGAAAGCGGTTCGCGGCGCGCAGAACCTCGGGCGGGAATTCGCCCGGCAGGTCGTGCCGCAGGATCGCGAGGCGCGCGGCAAGATCCGACGGCTTCAAGTCGCCGAGCACCTCGACGATGCGGCCGATGGCGGGCGATTCCGCGTGCGGACGCTTGGTGATCTCGACGACCACGTAGTCGCCGTCCTGCGCGGCGTGGCGCTCGCGCGTCGGCACCTCGATGCCGTACCAGTGTCCGGGGTCCTCGGGCTCGATGCGCCCATGGCCCAGCCAGATGCCGCCGATGCGCGGCGGCGCCGCGGCGATGCGCCGGACCAACCGGGCGAGGCGGCGGCCGCGCTCGTTCGTTCCGGAGGCGCGCACCTCGACGCGGTCGTTGTGCATGAGCGATGCCGCATCGGCGCGCACCAGCGCCAGAGGAGCGCCGCCGTCGTCGGGGAGCACCAGCACGTCGCCGTTGGCGCGCCCGCGCACGCGCCCCGAGATCCGCTCTTCCGGCTTCGCGACCGCGAATCCCTTGGCCGTCTCGGACGCCTGGCCGTCGCGCACCATGGCCGCGAGGCGCTTGTCCAATGCCTCGCGCTGGGCCGCGGTGTCCAGCCCGAGCCGCTTCGCCACGCGCGCCGCCGTCAGCGGCTCGGGCGCCTCGGCCAGCACCTTGATCAGGAGCTCGCGGCTTGCGATGGGATCGGCGTATCGGGACTTCTCGCTCTCGATGTTCGGATCCTCGTGACGCCAGTCGCCCTGCGGTGCCGGCGTGCGCTTGGATTTGGCTGGGCGCGTCTCCGCGGGCGCGCGTCCGGTGGGGCGACGGGTCATGACGGGGGCACGACGCCGAAGAACGCGCGGCAGTGATCGGCGAATTCCGCGGCCAGGGGCGAAAGCGCGCGGTTCGCCGACGTGGCGAGCACGAGACGGCTGTTCTCGACCGCGTCGGCGAGCGGGCGAGCCACCAGGGCACGCCCGTCGTAGGTCATGGCGTTGGCGGGTTTGGTCGCGAGCAGGCTGTATCCCAGCCCATGGCCGACGAAACCGCGCACCATCTCCGGCGATTTGGTGCGCAGGCCGATCTGCGGCTCGAGCCCCTGGCCCCGAAACAGCGACAGGTAATAATTGAGGCTGGGCTCATCGTCCAAGAGGATGAGCGGCTCCTCGCGCAGGTCCCCGAGGCTGATCGCCGCCGCCTCGGACAGCGGATGGCCCTCCGGCAGCAGCACGTACGGTTTGAGCTCGGCCATGAGCTCTGCGCGCACGCCGCCGCCGAGCCCCACGTCGAACAACAGGGCCACCTCCATGTCGTTGCGGCGCAGGCTCGCCACCAGATGCTCCTGGTCCGCCTCCACGAGGCGCAGCGCGATCTCGGGATGCAGCTTGGTGAGACGCGCCACCAGCGCGGGCACGATGTACGGGGCGAACACGCGGTAGCAGCCGATCGCGAGCGTGGTCGGAGCCGATCCGTCGCGCGGCGATTGCCGGGGGTGAAAGCGCCGGGGCACACCGTAGGCGCGATTCGCATAGATCAGCGGCGCGCCGCCGCCCGCGACATGGATGTCCTGCACCGACCCGAACACCACGAAGTGCGACCCCACCCGCTCGCTGGCCGTGACGCGGCAGTCGAAGGCCACCAGGGCCTCGAGCACGCGCGGGGCGCCGGTGACCTGCGTGGTCCACCGCGTGCAGTCGAATTTCGCGGGACCGTGCACCGCCTTGCGGCCGGCGAAGTGCTCCGAGATGTGGGCCTGATCGTCGCGCAGCACGCTCACGCAGAACACGCCGTTCTTGAGCACGGCATCGGCGACCGGGCTCTGGTTGTGGATGCAGACGAGCAGCGTCGGCTGCGGCGTATCCGCCGAAACCGAGACCATGGCCGAGACCGTCACGCCGTGCCGACCGGCCACGCCATCCGTGGTCACCACGTTGACGGTGCAGGCCGCATGACTCATGCCGATGAGAAACTGCTGGCGAAGGGCGGGATCGGGGTCGTTCATTTCTCGAGGTTCAGGTCTCACTTGAGCTTTGTGCTGTATATCGCGGCGATCATCGAGAAACCGGCTCTAATTGACAAGCCTGTAGTCAGTGCGTACATTCCAGCGCCTCGCATGAGCGCCCATCTTGCCCAGGTGGCGGAACTGGTAGACGCGCTGGTTTCAGGTACCAGTGGAGCAATTCGTGGAGGTTCGAGTCCTCTCCTGGGCACCAATTCTACTTATTTTTCAAAGCGATGTTGCTTCTAATTGAAGCGGCTTCGAGCGGGCGCTCGTGGAACCCGGCCGGGTGGATCAGTGCCGGATCACGCGCCTGATCGAGGTGGTCGACAGATGGCTGTCCTCGGCGATGCGTACCAGATCGCGGCCCTCGTTCTTCGCCACGTAGAGCGCCGAGTCGGCTCTCGCGATCATCTCGTCGAGGGAGCGGCCGTGCCTCGAGCTGATGGCGACGCCGGCGCTCAGTGAGACGCGCATGCCCGCGCCCGAGGCCGGCAGGTTGATCCCGAACATGAGCGTGCGCATGCGCTCGAGCGTCGCAATCGCCGCCTCGAGGGTGGTGTCCGGCATCACCAGCAGGAACTCCTCCCCACCCCACCGCCCGAGCACGTCGGCACCGCGGATCGATTCGCGGCCGACCCGCGCGAACTCCTTCAGCACGTGGTCTCCGGCCGCATGTCCGCATCGGTCGTTGATCACCTTGAAGTGGTCCAGGTCGATGATGGCGATGGTGAGCGTCCGGCCCGTCGCGGTCGCCTCCGCGAGCGCCGCGCCGGCGAACTCGGCGGTGCGGCGCCGGTTGGCGAGCCCGGTCAAGCCGTCCTGGCTGGCGAGCTTGATGAGGCGGTGCCGGTAGCTGCGGTTGACGATCAGGAAGTAGATCAGCAGGAGGATGATCACGGCGCCCAAGGTCGCCGCGATGGCGTTCCATTTGAGCTCGCGCGCCTGCCTCTGCGCCTCCTCGCGGGACGCAACGAGCTCGCGCTTCAAACGGGTGTTGCGCTCGATCTCGCGATCCGTCTCGAAGCGCGCGCGCAGCGCCGCCGCGGTCTTGGTCTTCTCGGCGTCGTTCGCCGCGACGTAGCGGCGCGTGTACTCGGCCAGGTCGGCGTAGGCGTCGCGATAATTGTGGAGCGCGGCGTTCGCACGCGCGCGCGATTCGTACAGGGAGGCGACGCGGATCGGCAGGAGATCCTCGCCCTGGCGGTCCAGCACGCGATTCAGGCGCGCCAGCGCCTCCTGCGCGTGCCCCTGCGCGAGGTCGATGCGCGCAAGCAGGCCTTCGGTCTCCTTGACCTCGTCGGCCGAGCTCGATGCGGCGAACACGCGCAACGCGTCGTTGCAGGAGCTCGCGGCCCGCTCGAGCTGCCCGAGCTCGATGCGCGCGGTGCAGTCGAGAAAGTCCGCGTAGGCGACGCCTTGGATGTCGTCCAACTGGAGGCTGAGGGCGCGTGCCTGTCCCAGCTGGTCGATCGCCTCCTCATTGCGGCCCATGAGATTCAGGATCTTGCCGCGCAGGTATCGGCTCACCGAGAGGCTCAGCGTGGCCCCTCGCCGCGCGTCCCAGTCGATGACCTCCTGGTTGAGCGCGAGCGCCTGAGGATAATCGCCGGTTCCGCGCATCACGGTCGACAGCACCGAAGCCGCGAGAATGCGGGCGCCGGCGCGGCTCGATGCGGAGCTGTCGCGGTACGCCTGGATGAGGCTCGCCACCGCGAGATCGGCGCGGTCCTGCCGATATTGCAGCAATCCCTGGGTGATCAGCAGGCAGCTGCCGGCCAGCGTGCCCCGCGCCTGCGCCGAGCGCGCGGCATCGACCAGCCGGAGCGCGCCGTCGATTCCCGCCGCATCGTAGACATTTTCGGCGTAAGCCGTCAGCAGGTCCACGTGCACCGGGTCGCTCGCTCCGGGCGCCAGGGCGAGACCCTTTTGGGCGGAGTCGCGCGCCTGCGCGTCGAGCTCGAGGATGCTGTAGGACTGCGCCTCGATCGCATGGAGCGCCGCGAGCATCGACGGCGCCGCGTGCCCGCCTGCGGCGTCGATGCGCGCGTGCACCTCTTTCAACGCCCTGGCCGCGTCGCGGTCGACGAGGTTCTGCAGCTCGCGCAGGCTCGCATCCGGGGTCGGCAGGCAGTTCGCGGCGGCAAGCGCCGGGAACAGCACCCACGCACATGCGAGTACCGCGGCAAGCCAGCGCACCGTCGCCTTGAGCAGGTCCATGAACCGCCAACGGTAGTGCGTCCAGGGGGGCCTATTCGACCCCGAGCGTCACGGTTTTAGAAGGCCCGCGGGCGCGCCGCGGCCGCCCGGCGCGCCACGCTGCCGCCCGGCCCTCCGCGCCGCGGGGATTTGTGACAGGATTCGCAGGCGGCCTCCCGCGTTTGTGCGCGCCCGGGCATATCCGCGGCCCCACGGCAGGCTCCGAGGCGCGGTGGCGGCGTCCGTGCTCGGGCGCCCGGCTTAGTGACAAGGACCCATGCTTGGGGGCATATTAATGGGGAGAGCCGCCCCATAACGAACAACCGACAGGGCTGTCTATGGCATCGTCGTTTCTTGATCGTGAGCACACCGTCGCGCCGCCCGGCTCCAACCGGTATCTCGTGCCGCCCGCCGCTCTGGCGGTGCATCTTTGCATCGGGCAGGTGTATGCGTTCTCCACTTTCAACCTGCCCCTGACCAAGATGCTCGGCACGACGCAATCCGTGCCCGGCGATTGGAATCTCAAGGAGCTGGGCTGGATATTCTCGATCGCCATCGCGATCCTCGGCATCTCCGCCGCGGTGTTCGGACGCTGGGTCGAGACGGTGGGCCCGCGCAAATCCATGTTCACCGCCGCCGTATGCTTCAGCGGCGGCTTCATGGTCTCCGCGCTCGGCATTCATTGGCACCAGCTGTGGCTGTTGTACCTGGGATACGGCGTGCTCGGCGGCTGCGGCCTCGGCATCGGCTACATCTCGCCGGTGTCCACGCTGATCAAATGGTTTCCCGATCGCCCGGGCATGGCCACCGGCATGGCCATCATGGGATTCGGCGGCGGTGCGCTCATCGCGGCGCCGCTCTCGGTCATTCTCATGACGCATTTCAAGACCGCGACATCGGGCGGCGTGCTCGAGACCTTCGTCACCATGGGCGTCATCTATTTCATGTTCATGATGATCGGCGTGTACACGGTGCGCGTACCGGCTCCGGGCTGGAAGCCGGCCGGATGGACCCCGCCGGCGGTGCCGAAGACGCTGATCACCGCCGGGAACGTCTCCGTCGACGTGGCCTGGCGCACGCCGCAGTTCTGGCTGCTGTGGGTGATCCTCTGCATGAACGTGACCGCCGGCATCGGCGTGATCAGTCAGGCATCGCCGATGATCCAGGAGATCTTCGCCGGCAAGGTCAGCGCGGACGCCGCCGCCGGCTTCGTCGGCTTGCTGAGCATCTTCAACATGGCCGGCCGAATCTTCTGGGCGAGCACCTCGGACTACATCGGCCGCCGCAACACCTACATGGTGTTCTTCCTGCTCGGCATCGTGCTCTACTCCACCGTGCCGACGCTCGGACATCTGGGCTCGGTGGCGCTGTTCGTGACCGCATTCGTCATCATCCTGTCCATGTACGGCGGCGGATTCGCGACGATCCCCGCGTATCTGCGCGACATCTTCGGCACCATGCACGTCGGCGCCATTCACGGCCGGCTGCTCACCGCGTGGTCGGCGGCGGGCGTCCTCGGCCCGGTGCTGATCAACTACATCCGCGCATACCAGATCGACCACGGAGTGCCGAAAACACAGTCGTACTCGATCACCATGTACATCATGTGCGGGCTGCTGGTGGTCGGGCTCATCTGCAACTTTGCGATGCGCGCGGTCGATGACAGCCGTCTGTACCGCGGGAGCGCCCAATCATGAGAGGCCGGTTGATCCTGTTGTGGCTGCTCGTCGGAATTCCCCTACTCTGGGGAGTGACGGAAACTCTCAAGAAGGCGCTGAAGCTCTTCGGATAGCGCCGCTTCGGCGCTGCGCTATGCTCATGCAGGGCGACCGGCGCCGTTCGCCGGCGCGCGGACCTTCGATTGGACCGCGGCGTTTCGCCGAACGTGTGGGCTTAGCATTCGCTGAGGAGTGGCAATGAGCTTCTATTATCTGAGCATCGGACCCTTGGTCGCGCTGCTGGCCGGCATACTGATCCTGATCGTGCCCCGGCTCCTCAACTACATCGTCGCGATCTACCTGATCATCACCGGTCTGCTCGGCCTCATGGGCGGCCACCTGCACCTGCACTGACGACGGCGCCGAGCGCGGCGCCATTCGGGCTTCCGAGGCCGGTGCAGGCGTCCCAGCCCTTGGCCGCCTCGAAGTCGCCGTTGTTTCCTTGGGTGATGTCGCGCAAGGCCGCAGGAGCCTGGTAGAGCCGCGGATTCACGAGGCCCGCCATGCCGCCCGACGACTGGTTCAGGCGCGCGATCAACGCGGCCCACAGGGGCGCGACGGCGCTGGTGCCGCCGATGACGGTGTCGGTTCCGTCGATGCGCACCTGATAGCCCGTCTCGGGATCCGCATTGCCGGCGACATCCGGCACGCCGCGCTTGGACAACGCCACCGAGCCCGAGGATTCGACGGCGGACAGACCCTGCTGCCATGCCGGCAGGCCGAATACGCCGCTGATGCCCCCGCCGCTCGCGCCATTGCCGCCGCCGTCGTTCCATACCGTCTCGCGCGTGATGGCGCCGCCTGCGACGACGAGGCTGGTGCCGCCGCACGCGAGCACGAACGCGCTCGAGGCCGGAAAATCGACGTGATCGGCGCCGTCGCTGATGCCGTCGCTCGAGCCGCTGTCGCCCGAGGCCACGCACACGGTGACGCCCATGCTGACCGCCGCCTGAAACGCGTCATCCATCGCCGTCATGGCCTGCGCCGTCCACGACGGCTCGGGACCGCCCCAGCTGATGGAAACGATCGACGGCCGATTCGTGGTGTCGTGGATCGCGGTGGTGATCGCGTCCAGGAATCCCGCGTCGGTGTTCGGCGCGAAGTACACCGCCACGGCGGCCCGCGGCACGATCGCGCCCACGACCTCGATGTCCAGCATCACCTCGCCGTCCGGCCCGTTCGCA
>DATAUO010000033.1:0-15471 GCA_036268215.1 Steroidobacteraceae bacterium | reverse complement strand
ATCATTTTCTTGAAGCCCGTCACGCGGGCGCCGAGCAAGTTGGCCATCCGAGCGAGATATTGCTGGTCGAGCCCCGCGTGACAGGCGTATATCACCACTTCGGCATCGGACGCGAAGGCGCCGCGGACGTCTTCGAGCGTCACGTTCTCCTTATATGCGGCATCTTCCGTCATGCTCTTCGTGCGGAAAACGGTGCGGGATTCCTCGTAGAGGATATCCTCGATCAGATCCTTGCTGAACTCGGCGTGGCCGCCGTCCAGGTAAACGTTGCCTCGAAATCCCGGATTGAGCTTGGGCTCAAACGTCACCCGACCGCTCAGTCCGACATATCCCTTGTCTCCGTGCGTGAAAATGTTGAGGGTATGTATGGATTTCGGAGACTTCCTCGCAAGCTTCCCCAGCTTGTAGAACAGAGTATAGATGTCGCCCTCGCGCCAGATATCACCCTTGCTTCCGCTCCTTGCGAATTCGACATTCTCTTCGGAAGGGAACCAATCCTCGCTCTGGGCCGCGTCCAGGATTTGCTTGGAGCTCTTTCCTTTCCACGGGCTGGCGAAGATGCCGACAATGTTCAACTCCACCGGTTTCACGGTCTTCGCGGGCGCCTTCTGCGTTGCCCGTCTCGGGAGCGTCGACGCGGGGGCGTGTCCGGTGCGCGTATGCGGCGAGCGACCATGGGTTCGCGGAGCCATTCCTCGTCCCTCAGCGGCATCAAGCGCGGCGTGAACGGCGTGGTTCAAACCGGCGGGGCCGTGGGTGTCGCCGGCCCATGCCTCCGCATTCGGATCAGCAGCGTCATTGCGGCCCAAGGTTCCGCGCGTACGAGGCGGAAGAACGCCTTCGAGGTGCTCGTGTCTAACGACTCCTGGTGGACGCGTATTCGCCATCAGATGCCTCGCAATCGAGGGATCATCCCATGCCGTTCTTGTCGTTGTGGAATAGCTGATCTCCCAGCCGGCAGACGTTCTTGCCCTCGAACTTTACGTCCATGGAGTACAACATGTATTCACATGTTCCCTTGATTTTGTTGCTCATGACTCCCATCGCCGAGCCGGCCTCGTCACCGGTCGATATCATGTACTTGGCGTCCTTGGTCATCGGCATCTGACCGTCGGTGGTCACGGTGGTGGGGCCGGACGAAGTATCGGCGGACTTGCCAATGTTGGGGTATGGGATCGGAACCGGTCCGCCCGGAGTCGGCGTCTTGCATACATCCGGAAAAATCGTGCTCATTCCGCCGCTGCCGCCGTGCGCAACCCCCCGCTTGTTCGCATATACCTTTCCCGGCATGGGCTAATTCTCCTTGAGAGAAAGAAGAGCACAACTGCGCGTCGTATGATCCGACGCCGCCCACACGAGCGCAGAGCCGTCACGCTCGCCGTTGGAAAGGGCGTGCCCCGCCAGAGCGGCCAAGATCGCGCCGGCCGCCGCGCCGGTATCGCCGAAACAATCCACCGGATGTTGCAGGACCATGTTCGACGCAAATAGATCGCCGTGTCTGAGTCGCGCCACGCCCCAGAGCTTCGAGTCGAAACTCTCGCCATTGATGCCGGCAAATGTCGTGGCGATGGGTCGAGTATCCGGCGGAAGTTTCGTGCGTAAACCTTCAATCGCATCGGCGAGACCCACCCCCAGATTGGGGGAGGACCCATAGCGATGGCCGGCGTCGTCGCTGGAGGCGGCACCGACGATGAGTGCCGGCGTGGGCGTCGCGCTCGTCCCGGGCTCGTCGGCTTTGAGCGCCAAAAATGCCGCTCCTTCACCCGGAATGAATCCGTCCATGACTCGAGGCCCGAGAATCCTGCGTTCGGCGTCGAGGTCGGCGATCCGCCGCATATCCAGGAAGCTATCAACCCCTCCGACGATGACCGTTGCGAGCGGGTCTTCCCGCAGTCGATCCAGGGCAGCCTCCATGGCCACCAGTGCCGCAGCGCGGCCGAAAGGGAACACTCGGCTGCCGGCCGCGGCTATTTTCACGCCCTCGAACTGATTCAAGCACATGAGAAAGTCATCCATCCATGGCGCCGCCAGGCTGTCGGACGGCATGGGTAGGCCGAGGAACACCGTTAGCGGCCCGGTTCCGGCGGCCGCCGACAAATGCGCCAGGGTCGGCCCCGCAAGGCGCAACAGACGCTTCGCGCCCGAGGGAAGCGCCGACGAGGCTAGCGAGGAGGGCAGCGGCTCCAATTCTTTTTCGGGAACGAGTCCCATGTGGATGGAATCGAAATTTTGATCGCATACATTCGAGTTGCCGATGCACGCCATTCCGCTCCGCACCGTCGCCCACACCTGCTCGGTGCCGCGGCCGCCGGCGCACAGCACATTGCTCGCGCAGATGACGGCGCTCATCGGGCCGCACCCCGCGAGCGGCGCACTCGCACCGTGATCTTCTCGACCTTGAGAGCCTTGCGGTCGCAGGGTAGGGCGGCGCGCCAGGTCATTGAGGCGCGGTTGTAATCCGGCTCGAACATCAGCGTCTCGAGATTCGGCTCGGGCTCGCCCATTTGGCCGGCGACGCTGACTTCGATGGCGGGGCGCACGCTCGGTACGGTGAAGGTCAACGGAGCGTCATCGGTGGCGCCGCGGATCTCGGCGATCTCGCCGCCGCGCAGAAAGCGGTCGAAGCACAGCTCCGGGCAGGCTGAATGAAAAAATCGCGGATCGAAATCATCGGGGAGGTACGGCGCGCGCGTACGTTGCCACACCGCATCATAGGTCCCGGCGTATTGCCGCCGCGGCAGCCAGGCGGGCGCGATCGGCGCGAAGCACGCGGGAGCCGGCGTCTCGTTCCACGTGTTCAGCGGTGCGTCGGGGTTCTCGAGGTTGGGCACCGGCTGACCGACCATCCACTCGGGGTCACGTCTGCCGCGGAAACCGACGCCGACGGGGTTGCGCTCCTCGGCGAGAACCTGCTCGGGGTTGCTGCTGTCGGTGCCGCCGAAAGCCCGCTCCCACACCAGCGGAATGGCCTCGAACGGCTGGGGCACCGATGGCGTTCCATCGCTGAGCCAGGTGCGGTCGCCCACCACCATCACCCGTTTGCCGCGCTCGGCAACGTTGAGCGTCACCATCACGCCTTCGGCCTGCTCGCCGCGCGGCGCCCGCGCGCACCCCACGAGCAAGACATCGGTCCCGGGCTTGCCGATGTGCATGTCGGAATGCTGGCGCAGGCTCGAGTCATCGGGATCTTCGTAATATTCGTCGACCAAGCCGGGCGGCGATTGCGCCGGAGCCAGCGCGAGCTTGGGCCGCAGGTTCACGGTCGCCTTGACGATCACGAACAGGGTGTCGATGCCGGCCCGATCCGGGAGCAGGGCAAAGGAGGCGCCGAACGGCGTCTGATTGTCGAGCTGCAGCATCAGACCGCGACCTCCGCCAGTCGAGAACGGCCGGCCGACATCATGGCCCGCTGGACGGAGCGCAGCGCACGCGGCTCGACATCGTAGCGGCCGCGTGTACGCACGCGCAGCTCAACCAGATAATCGGGACGACGGAGCATGGGTCCGCTCTCGACCGCCTGCATCAGCCCCTCGATGCTGACCGGAAACCCGCGCACACGCCGTACAGCGCCGTCCATTCCGGGAGCATGCCGCTGCCAGTGACGGGAAACCCTCTCCAAGTCCGGCAGTGGCCAGAGATCCTCGGCCTTGGGCACGAGATCCGCATCGAGGTCGTCGCTCTCGAATGGCGGGGCGGGAGCATCAGGCTCGGGAGCCGCGAGCCGATCCCGCACGAGATCCGCGCCGGTGATCGCCGCGTAAGCCTCGCCCGCGGCGCGGGCCAGGGCCGGGTGCTGCATCGCCAACAGGCAGTGCTCGGCGGCGTCGCGAGTCCCGAGGTTACCCATGGCCCAGATGGCCGCCCGCTGCAGCCTAGGCTTGCCGAGGGCGGCATATACGGTCTTGTGGTCCTCGGCATTGCCCAGCATGGCGACGTAGCGCAGCAGTGGGGCGCTGTCTCGTCCGAGCTCGCGCGCCAAGGCGAGCGCGGCGCCCCAGGCGTTGGGGATGCGCGCACGAATGCCGCTCTCCATGGCCTCGATGCGCACTTTCGCGTCCGCATGATCGAGGCCCGACTGGGTCCAAGCTGCGGCGTATTGGGAAGGCAGCTCCCGGGACGCACGCAGCGCGGCGATCTGCAGGGGAGTCTCGCCCGATTCGTAGGAGACCTTGAGCTCGTTGCCCAGCGTAGCCCGCCGAAAGGCTTTCAGGCGTGCCAGCCCGGCCGCGTGCTCCGGGCCGTTTCGCGCCAGCATCCGGGTGATCGGCGCGAAGGTCCCGTCGAGCTCGGCGACCTCCGCGCCGCGCAGCAACGCGCCGAGCCGAGCGCCGGTCGCCATGCGCAGCGCTTCTCCCAGGAGGGATGCGGCGTCGGCGCTGCGCATTCCGGCCAGGACGTGGGCGCACACCGACAATTTCGACGCGTCGCCGTCGGTCAGCGAGTCGCGCAGCAATCTCCCGAGGGTCCCTCGCGAGGCGACGCGCACTCCATCCATGGCGCCGCACAGTCGGTCCTCGGTCCAACTCCAGATCTCGTCGAGATTACGCGTCAGGCTGTCGAGCTCGCACTCCCAGCGCTGCCATAGGAAAGCCGCCTCCTCGAAGCTCGCTTCGATGAGGTGGGCGAACGGCGTATTCGTAGGGCGGTTGACCACCGGGGAGTCCTTCCTCAATTGATCCGGACCTGGCCTCCCTTGATGCGGTTGGTCCCCTCGGAATGCGTCTCGACGTAGGTACCGCGAATGACGATGCGCCCGTTCCGCCGCAGCGTGATGGAGGCTTGACCGCACTCGAGCACGATCTCGTCCTGCGCGACGAGACGCACCCGGCGTCCGTCGACGTCCGCCTCGATGACCTGCGGCGGCGGCGCCGAAGCATTCGCCGCAGGCGCAGCGCCGGTTGAGGGGGCGCTGGGATCTGGCCCCTCCGTGGGTTTCGGCAACTCGGCCAGTCGGGCGGTCTTTCTGCTCATTCTTCCCCCTCGTTGGCAGTGAACGGCCGGGCGCCGCTCGAAGCTACGATACCAGTGCGACCCGGAGCGTCAAAGCATGCCGTGAGGAAACCGTGCTAAGTGCTCGAAAAGCGGCGGAACTGCATCTCGATTCGCGGGAGCCCGCGATTGCGGGCGCAACCACCGGGGCGGTACATTACCGCATCGAGGCAACCACCACCCTCATGAACCTAACTCTCGAGGTCATCAGCGCGAACGGGTCCAACCTGGGCGTCTCTCGTCGCAAAGTCTTCGGCAGCGACGGAGGGAGCATCGGTCGCGGCGAGCAATGCACTTGGAGGTTGCCGAGTCCCGAGCGATACGTGAGCCGACACCACGCGACCATCGACTGCAGAGGCGGGCAGTTTTATGTCAAACCGGAAGGCGACAACCCGGTAGGGCTGAACGCCGTGGATGCCCTGCTGCCTCAGGGCCGACCGGCCGCCGTCAAGTCGGGCGACCGCCTGTTCATCGACGAATACGAAATCCTGGTGAGCGTCGCGAGCGAGGCGCGCTCGCTCATTCTCGGCGACCCCTTTGCCGAGGAGGCGGATGGGGGCATGCTCGCGCCGCTCGATGAGCCTGTCTATGCGGAGGATCTCGATCCGTTGCGCGGCATTCCCGCACCCGCCGACACCGGCTCGAGCGGCCGACATTACCTCGGCGTGCCTGAAGGAGATGTCTTGAGCGAGCCCGTGACGCTGCCGCCGATCGGTGCGGATTTTCTGACGCCCCTGGCCGAGCCGGCGTCCGGGGCCTCGCGCCTCTCCGAGTCCGCCGAAGCGCCTCGCGTCGCCATTCCCGCCGACTGGAACAAGACCACCTACGGCAATACCGAATCGGCCGAGCCGGCCCCCTCCCTGGCCGGACGGCCGCCTATCGCCGCCGGCGTGCCGGTCACGTCGCCGAGGAGCGGGGCACCCGCAGGGTCCCGCAGCGCGCCCGCCGCCGCGCCGCGCGGCTTGGGGGCGGTCGGCGGCTTGGCGACGGGCGGCGGCGGCGGCGCGGCGGCGGCGCTGAAAATCCCCGACCCTGCCGCACGGAGTAGGCCGGCGCTCCGGCCGGGTCGTCCCGCCAGTCCCGCCGTGCCCCCAGCCCAGACGGCGGCCCTGCCGCGCGGTCAGCGGCCGGCGCCGAGCGCAGCCCGGCCGGTCCCGATGCCGGCGTCCGCGCCCGCGCGCTCCCGGCCCCCCGAGGCGGCCACCGCGGCCCGGGCACCGGCCGCATCGGGGCCGCGCCCGGCCTTCGATCTCGACGCGGTGATGCGCGCGGCGGGCGTGGACCCGCAGACCGTACCGGAAGACCTCGCAGAGACCTTCGGCCGCATCCTGCTCGTCGTGGTGCAGGGGACCATCGATGCCTTGCGGGCCCGCGAGGAGATCAAGTCGCAGTTCCGCTTGGCGGTCACCCGAGTGCGCGATTCCAACAACAATCCACTCACGTTCGCGCTCGACGCGAACGAGGCGCTCGCGACGCTGCTCGGACGGCGCAATGCGGCGTACCTCGCGCCGGTCGAGGCCTTCCAGCGCGCCTTCGACGACATCCGCAATCACCAGGTCGCCATGCTCGCCGGCATGCGCGCGGGATTCGAAAGCTTGCTCGAGGGCTTCGATCCGGAGCAGCTCCAGGAGGACTTCGACAAGCGCGGCAAGGGCGGCGTGCTCGGCATGGGCAAGCCGAAGTATTGGGATCTGTACGTGGAGCACTTCAAGGACCTGCGCGGCGATACGGAGCTTGCTTTCCGCCGCCTGTTCGGCGATGAATTCGGCCGGGCCTACGAGCAGCAGATCGAGCAGATCAAGCAGCGCGGGAAGTCTTGAGGCCGGTCGGCGCCTCGAAGGGAGACAAGGTATGGGGAGGGGATACATCGCGCGGTGCCTGTGCGTCCTGGCGCTCGTCGCGTGCAAGTCGGCTCCGCCGCCGCCGCCCAAGCCCGTCGTGACCGAGCTCGAGGTCGGCGCCTCGAGCGACATCAACCCCGATCCCGAGGGGCGCGCCTCGCCCCTGGTGCTGCGCGTATTCCAATTGCGGACCGACGCCGAATTCGCCGGCGCCAATTACTTTCCGCTCTATGACAAGGAAAAGGATATCCTCGCAGCGGCGCTCATCTCGCGCGACGAGTTCAACGTGGCTCCGGGCGGACACGTGATGCAGGAGCTGCCGGTCGCGCCGGATGCGCGCTACATAGGGGTGCTGGCGGCGTATCGGGATGCCGCGGCGCAATGGCGCGCGCTGGCTCCGCTCCCGCCCAAACCCGCCGGCACGGCTGCCGCGCGGGAGCGACACATCACCGTGCGGCTCAACAAGGCGGCCGTCGTCCTGACCATCAACTGAGCGGAATCCTAAACTTCATGTCCGATAAGAATCGCGTCGTCTGGTCGGAGGGACTGTTCCTGCGGCCGCAGCACTTCCAGCAGCAGGACCGCTACCTGGAAGCCTTCGTCGAAGGCCGGACGTCCGGGTTGCGCACCAATCCCTGGGGATTCACCGAGCTGGTGCTCGAGCGCGACCTGCTCTCGACCGGTAAGCTCGGCATCCGCCGCGCCGTCGGCGTGTTTCCCGACGGCACACCGTTCGCGATTCCGGACAATGACCCGGCGCCGCCCCCGCTCGAAGTCGCCGCGCAGATCCGCGACCAGGTGGTTTCCCTGGCCCTGCCGGTGCGGCAGCCCGGCGCCACCTTGGTCCAGCGGTCCGTCGGCTCCCGCAGCTTCACGCGCTATCGCACGCGCGACATCGAGTCGCGCGACGTGTCCTCGGACAATGGCGCGGGCGAGGAGCTGGAGACCGCGCACCTCAATCTGCGCTTCGTCACCGACAAGGAGCCGACGCAGGATTTCTCGCGTATTCCGCTTGCGCACGTGATCGAGTGCCGCGCCGACAAGCAAGTGGTCCTCGACGAGCGCTTCATCCCCTCGGTGCTGCGGCTCGGCGCCGCGCCGGCACTCGCCACGTTTCTCTCGGAAGTGCAGGGACTGCTGTATCAGCGGGCGGAGGCGCTCGCCCTGCGGGCCGCGGCGAGCGGCCGCGGCGGCACGGCTGAGATCGTGGAATTCCTCATGCTCCAGGCGCTCAACCGCTACGACCCCTGGGTGACGCACGTGGCGGCGGCGGCGACCTGCCATCCGGAGGATGTCTACCAGCTTCTGCTGCAGGTCGTCGGCGAGCTCTCGACCCTGACCACGGCGTCGCGGCGGCCGCCCAAGTTCCCGGCCTACGAGCACGAGCACCTGCGCAGGACGTTCGAGCCGGTCATGAGCACGCTGCGCGCATGCTTCGCGACGCAGATCGGCGAGAACGTGGTTGCGATCCCGCTGGTGCAGAAGAAGTACGGGGTACGTGTCGGAACCATCGCCGACAAGAGCCTCATCGACAATGCCGTCTTCATCGTCGCGGCGCGCGCCGACGTCGCGCCCGAGGATTTCCGCCGGCGCTTTCCCGCGCAGTGCAAGATCGGTCCGATCGAGCGGATCACGGAGCTCGTGAACTCCCATCTGCCGGGCATCGGGTTGCAGCCCATGCCCGTCGCACCGAGGCAGCTCCACAACATCGCCGGCTCGCACTATTTCGAGATGGAGCGGGGCACCGAGCTCTGGCGCAGCCTCAAGACCTCCGGCGCCATTGCCTTGCACCTGGCGGGCGAGTTCCCGGGGCTGGCGATGGAGTGCTGGGCCATACGGGGATGACCCATGACGCAGGATAACAACGACGATCCGTTCGCGCCGCGCGATGAGACCCTGTACCGGCCCCGGCCGGGCGCGGGACGCCGGCCCGGGGCCGCGCCTGCCGCGCCGGGCGCTCCGCCGCCGTATCAGCCCGCGCCGCCGACGCCGCGAGGCGGCGCGGTGCCCGCCGGAGCGCGCGCGGCGTCCATCGGCGAATTCATGACCACGGGCCTCAACCCGCTGGTGCAGGCGGCGACTCCGCTCCTGGTCCTCGTCGGAAGGCTGCGCGGCCAGATCTCCCAGGCCGATGTCGATGCGCTGCGCCGCCAGACCACCCAGGAGATCCGTGCCTTCGAGGATCGCGCGCGAGCCGCAGGCGTAAGCCCGGAGGACGTCCTGGCGGCGCGCTATGGGCTGTGCACCGTGCTGGACGAGGCGGTGATGAATACGCCCTGGGGCGCGCAGAGCGGCTGGTCATCCCAGTCGCTGCTGGTCACATTCCATCGCGAGGCCTCGGGCGGCGTGAAATTCTTCCAGCTCCTGGAGCGCGTGAGCGCCGACCCGAGGCGCTACATCGCGTTGCTCGAGCTTTTTTATATCTGCCTGTCGCTGGGATTCGAGGGCAAGTACCGGGTCGACGAGCGCGGCGCCTCGAAGCTCGCGGAACTCCGCTCCGATCTGTACCGCAACATCCGCTCGGTACGCAGCGCACCGCTCGGCGCCTTGTCGGCGCATTGGCGCGGCGTCGAGGATCGTCGCAATGCCGTGCTGCGCTTCGTACCGCTGTGGGTCGTGGCAGCGGCTTGCGTGGCCGCGCTGGTGGGCACCTATGCCTATTTCAGCAAGTCTCTCAGCGCACGCGCCGAGCCGATCGATGCGACGCTGGCGCGCATCGGCCTCGATCCGGCCTACCTCGCGCCTCCCGCGCCAAGCGCTGGGCCCGCGCGCAGCAGCGGCCTCAGGGAGGCGCTGGCGGGCCCCATCGGCGACCACCTGGTCGAGCTCAACGAGGCGGCGGATCGCGCGGACATCATCCTGGTCGCGCCGGATCTGTTCGGCTCCGGCAGCGGGCGGATCAACGCGCGATATCTGCCCCTGCTGAAGGAGCTCGGCACCACCCTGGAGCGCTTTCCGGGGCGCGTGATCGTGGTCGGGCACACCGACAGCCGGCCGATCCGCTCGCTGGAGTACCGCGACAACTACGACCTGTCGCGCGATCGGGCACAGCGCGTGGCCGACGCCATCAAGGCGAACCTCACCAATCCGGCGCGGGTGGACGCCGTGGGCCTCGGCGCGTCGAAACCGCGATATACGCCCCCCGATGATCCAGCCAACCAGGCGCGCAATCGCCGCGTCGAGATCCTCTTCCGGCGCGAAGGCTGAGCACGGTGGCGGTACTCAAGAGCAAATGGTTCCTGGCGCTCATCGGCCTGCTGCTGCTCGCCTCCGTGGTGTGGTTTGGGGGCCCCTACATCGCCGTGGCGGAGGTCAAGCCGCTCGACAGCGTGGTGAGCCGGCTGGTCGGCATTCTCGTGCTGGTGGCGCTCTACGCGCTCATGGTCACCATCAGCGTGCTGCGCTCGAAGCAAGCCAGCCGGCGGCTGGCGGCGGGTGCGGCCAAGCAGCAGGCCGCGGCCAAGGGTGCCGAAAGCGGCGACGAGCCGCAGCTCCGCAAGCGCTTCGAGGAGGCCATCGAGGCGCTCAAGAAGTCGAAGCGCGGCGGCAAGAGCCTCTACGAGCTGCCGTGGTACATCATCATCGGGCCTCCGGGCGCCGGCAAGAGCACCGTGCTTGCCAACTCCGGCCTCAACTTTCCTCTGGCCAAGTCCTTCGGCAAGGACCGCCTGCGCGGAGTCGGCGGCACCCGCAACTGCGATTGGTGGTTCACGGATGAGGCGATCCTGCTGGACACCGCGGGCCGCTTCACCACCCAGGATTCGAGCGCGCAGGCAGATGCGGCCGGATGGGATGCATTCCTGCAGCTGCTGCGCAAGTACCGCCGCCGGCAGCCCATCAACGGCGTCATTCTGGCGATCAGCGCGGCCAATCTGCTCACCCTCGGCGAGAAGGACATCGACCAGCAGGTCGAATCCATCCGCGAGCGCCTCGATGAGCTCAACCGGCAGCTGCGCATCAGCGCACCGGTCTACGTGCTGATCACCAAGGCCGACCTGATCGCGGGCTTCAGCGAGTTCTTCGACGATCTCGCCCAGGAAGGCCGCTCGCAGGTGTGGGGCATGACCTTTCCGATCGAGCTCTCGGAGAGCGGCGGCGCCGTGGATCGCTTCGAGCCCGAATACGATGAGCTGCTCGAGATCATCCAGGGCAAAGTGATCAGCCGGCTGGAGGAGGAGCGCGACCTGCGCCGCCGGGTATCCATCCTGGCGTTTCCCCAGCAGCTCGCCAGCATGAAGCCGATGCTCGCGGATTTTCTGCAGCGGGTGTTCTCGGCCTCCGGCTTCGATTCACGGGTCATGCTGCGCGGTGTGTATCTGACCAGCGGCACCCAGGAGGGCACGCCGATCGACCGGATGCTGGGCGCGATCGCGCGCTCGTTCGGATTCGCGAACGCGGTCGCCGGCGCACCGATCGGCGGAGGCAAGGCTTATTTCATCGAGCGGCTGCTCAAGGCCGTCGTCTTCCACGAGTCCGGTCTGGCCGGCGTCAACCGGCGCCTGCAGCTCCAGAAGGCGCTGCTGCACGGGGCCGCGTACATCGGCTGCGTGGTCGTCCTGCTGCTCGCCGTGGCCTGGATCCTGGTGAGCTACCGTGCCAACACCGACTACATCGCCGGCGTGTCGAAGGCCACCGAGCCCCTCGCCGATACGCGTATCGCGCCCGGTGCGCCGCTGGAGCAGGCGTTGCCGCGCCTCAACGCGCTGCGCGACGTCGTCCAGGCTGCCGAGATCCACAAGGGCTCGGTGCCGCTCGGCATGCGGGCGGGCCTGTACCAGGGACGCTCCCTCGGCGAGGCGGCGCGCGATGCCTACGCGCGCGAGATCAATGCGGCATTGCTGCCGGTGCTGGCGCACCAATTCGAGCAGCGGATCGTGGCGAACGCCGCGCAGCCGGATCGTCTCTACGAATATCTGAAGGGCTACCTGATGCTGGGCGACGCGCAACATCGCGATGCCGACCATTTGCGCTTCCTTTCGCAGTTCGAGTGGCGGCAGCTCTTTCCGTCGGATGCCGAGGCGCGCGAGATCGCCGCGCAGCATTTCGAGGTCCTTCTCAAGGATCCGGATCGCTTCAAATCGCTCCCGATCAGCCAGGACGTGGTGTCGCAGGCGCGCGCCGCGCTGCAGACGGCCTCGATACCGACCCTGCTGTACAGCCGGCTGAAGCTCTCCTATCTCGGAGATCAGCGGCGGGCGATTCGCCTGGATCTCAAGCTCGGCCCGGGGACCGAAGCGGTGCTCTACCGCAAGAGCGGCGCCAAGATGTCCGACCCCGTGCCGGCGATCTATACCCGCCCGGTATTCAACGAGATCGGCGCGCGCGGCAAGTATTCCGTCATCCAGGAGTTCGCGGCGGACAAGTGGGTGTTCGGCGACAACGCGCTCGATCTCAAGAATGCGCCGAAGCTCGCGGCAGCGGTGATGCAGGTGTACGAGCAGGACTACATCCGCTACTGGGACGAGCTGCTCACGGACGTGAAGCTCAAGGCGAGCTTCACGCAGCAGCAGCTCATCGATTCGCTGAACATCGTTGCCGCCCCCACCTCGCCCCTCAAGGGGTTTCTCGCGCTGGTCGCCGACAACACCAACCTCACCAAGCCGGACGACTCGCTGAGCGACAAGGCGGCGAACGCCGTGCAGGGGGCGATCGCCTCGAAGGCCGGAGCCCTCACCCAGATCCTGGGCGACGACGGCGCGGGGGACCAGGAGAAGCCCGGCACCAAGACCGCGGCGCACTTCGAGCCGGTGCGGCGCGTGGTGGAGCCCGCCGGCGGCGCGCAGATCGACCGGGTGCTCGGCGCGCTGGCGCAGCTCGACACCGTGCTCAAGTCCTCCGGCGGCGGCGTGGGGGCCGTGAGCACGGCGGATCCCGCGGTGCTGAAGTCGGCGAACGATGCGCAGCAGAACGTCGAGGTCGAGGCCAAACAGCTGCCGGCGGGCATCGGTGCGATGGTAGCGGACGAGGGCACGCGTGCGCTCGGCGTCGTGAAGGGGTCCGCGAGCGGCGAGCTCGGCCGAAAATACGACGAGTTCGTGGCGCGCGAGTGCCGGGCGCTCGTGGAGGGCCGCTATCCCTTCAACCGCGCCGCTGCCACGGACGTGCCGCTCGATGATTTCGCGCACCTGTTCGCCGACGGCGGCACGTTCGACAAGTTCTTCCGGGAGAACCTGGCACCCCTGGTGGATACGAGCCAGTCGCCGTGGCGCTGGCGGGAGGGCGCGGCGCCGCCGAGCGCCCGCAACCTGCTGCAGCAATTCCAGGCCGCGCAGGAGATCCGCGCAGTCTATTTCAAGAGCGGCTCGAAGCCTGAGGTCCGTTTCAGCATGACCCCCGACCTGCTCGATGCGGCCGTGGCGCGCTTCACGCTGGAGATCGACGGGCAGACGCTCGAATATCGGCACGGACAGGTCCAGAGCCAGTCTTTCACATGGCCGGGCAACGGAGCGGGACACGCCTCCATCACCTTCGATGCGGGCGGCGCTCCGGGCATCGCCGCCTATCAGGGGCCATGGGCCTGGTTCCGCGCCCTCGATGCCGCCAAGGTTCAACCCCAGTCCGACACGCGGTTCTTGGTCGGCTTCGCTCAATCCGGCCACGCGGCGCGCGTGATCATCGATGCAACGTCCATCCGCAATCCGTTCACGCGCAACCTTCTCCAGTCGTTCCACTGCACTTGACCGGACATCATGGAGCTCGGATCCTCGCTCGGATTCTTCGGCAAGCTCCCTTGTAACGGCGACTTCGTACAGCGCCGTGTGCCGCAGTCGTTCCTCGATGCATGGGATCCATGGCTGCAGGAGTGCATTCACGACAGCCGTGCCGAGCTCCAGGAGAGCTGGCTGCCGAGCTATCTCTCCAGTCCGGTGTGGCGTTTCGTGCTGCCGGATGCGGCCTGCGGCTCCGGCGCCTATGCCGGCTCGCTGACGCCGAGCGTGGACAAGGTGGGCCGCTATTTTCCCGTCACGGTGGTGACGCCGCTCGACATCGGAATCTGTCCCCTGGACTTCGCCATTCGTCATGCCTCGTGGTTCGACGCGCTCGAGGAGCTGGCAGTGACGACTTTAGCCTCGCCGGACCTTGATCTGGAATGGTTCGATGAGCGTGTGATCGAGCTCGGACGGCATCTTGCGGCTGCGCTGAGCGAGATCGATACCGAAACCGGCCCGCTGCTGGCGCAAAGCGACTTTCCGCGCCAGGGGCGGGGCTGGCGCGTGCCGTTGCGCTCGGCTGGTGCCCTGCAAAGCGCGGTCAGTGCGTTCGCCTACTCCAAGCTCTCCGAGGAGCAGCGTCCAGCCGGCGTCTGGTGGACCGAGGGGTCAAGTTCGTCCGTGCCAAGCTGGCTGGTCGTGAGGGGGCTGCCGCGGTCCGAGACCTTTGCCGCGATGCTGAACGGCGAATGGGCGCGGCATGGCTGGAACGATGTGGGTAGTCTCACCGGCGGGGTTTTGCGGGAGCAGCCGGCCGTAACCTCGATCCTGGAGGCTCAGACGACACCGGAGGAGGACAGCCGGGTCGTGCCACACGCGACGGTGCCGCTCGGACAGCTGAGCGCCATCGAGGTGAATCGCGCGGCCTTTGTCCTCCGCCCCGAAATCGGCGTATGGGCCGTCGCCGCCACCGAGAGCGATTCCGATGCCGCCGGGCTGCGCACGTTGGCCGACGCACTCCAGCAGGTGAATGCCGCTCCGACGCTGAGCGGGTTGGTCGAAGGGATTCGCACGGCGATGTTCGAGGTGCATGAGGCGGTGCTGCGGATGGCGAATCGCGACATCCTCCAGGTGCGCGCACCCGTTACCGTCGTGGTGCTCGCCGTGCATCGCGCCGAGTGCGCATTCCTTTCGGCGGGCGCCGTGCAAAAGGTGCGGATTCGCGCCGGCCGCACCGAGACCGTCGATCCGCCGACCCGAGAATCGCACGATGCAGGGTCGCTGATGGATTTGCTGTCGGACGACGCCCCGTTGGAGGCGCTCGGCACCGAGGGCTTTCGGGAAATCCACGTGCATTACGATCGGCTGCAGCGCGGCGATCAGTGGGTGCTCGCGGCGCGGGAGGTGATCCACGCCGCGAGTCTCGCGCGGCTGGCTGCGACGGCGGCCAGCGGTATCCCCGTGAACGCCCAGGCCATCGGCGAGATGCTCGAAGGCGCTTACGCCGACACGGTCGTTCCCTTGCTGACGTGGGAGAGCGTGTGAGCGGCGCGGATTCTTCCGACGATCAGACCCGGCGCCGCGATGCGGCCCCCGCACCGAGCGAGGAGACGCGCTATCGTGGCGCGGCGCAGGATCCCGGGGCCGGTGCGCTGGCAGACGATGAGACGCGCTTTCGTACCGCGCCGGAGCCGGCCGAAATTCCGCGCAGCTTCACCGGCGAAACCGGCTTTCGCGATGCCCAGGATCCCTTGAAGGCGCTGCGGAACGTTGCGCCGGCGGCCGAGCACGGCACCTCGCCGGCGCCGCGCTCCGCCGCGCTCCAGCCGGGCGTGATGATTCGCCGCCGCTACGTGCTCGAGCGGTTGATCGGCAGCGGCGGCATGGGCCAGGTGTGGCGTGCCAGGGATCTGGTGAGCGAACGGGCGCGCGATCCCAATCCGTTCGTCGCCTTGAAGCTTTTGAATGCCGACTTCGAGTCGGACCCGGAT
>DATAUO010000032.1:0-53869 GCA_036268215.1 Steroidobacteraceae bacterium | reverse complement strand
GCCCCGCAGCTTGTGCATGCGGCGCGCTGCGTCGCCGATTTCATCGGGATCAACCGCGCCGCTCGGCCGACAGTCATCGCCGAAGCGCTCGAACATCTGAGCGAGTATCTTGGCGAACAGCGCCGCATCGCCGCACCAGCGGGCGCGCGCGTCGTCCGCGTCGATCCCCTCGATCTCGGGCCATGCCGCCACGCGCGGCGGCCTCACGGAATTGGCGCCCGCCGACTCATGCCCGCGCGATGGCCCGGATGTGCTGAGGCTCCTCGAGGTCGGCGATGTCCAGAAAGCGCACCGGTGAGCCGTTCAGCTTGGCCGCATGCAAGGCCTTGTCCGCGGCCAGCAGCAGGTTGCCGGCACTGCGGCACCCGCGCATATCGTCATCGGCGCGGGTGTTCTGCCACGATCCGGCCCAGCAACGGCTGGACGGGTCGTAGCTCGAGATGCCGATGCGCGCCGATAGATGCCGGGCGCTGCCGGATGCCTCGTATCCGATCTTGAGGCCGCGCACGCTCTCGAGAATGCGGCGGGCGATGTGCTCGGCCCCCTCGCGCGGGGTCTGCGGCAACACCAGTCCGAACTGGTCGCCCCCGCAACGCGCCAGAAAGTCGGCGGGCCGGCGTGCGACGGTCTTGATCGCCTGCGCCAGGCGTTGGAGGCACGCATCGGCCTTCTGGCTTTCGTTCTGCTCGGCGAACGCGGCGAAGTCATGGATCTCCAGCAGCATCAGCGTGAGCGGATCGCCGACGCGCAGGCCGCGGTGCCACTCGCGATCGAGCGCCTCGTCGAATTTACGCCTCCCCGCGATGCCGGTGAGAGCATCGGTGCCGAGGGCCTGTTGCAGCTCGTCGGCCGCGTGCTTCATACGCAGCTGGGTGCGGACCCGCGCGAGCAGCTTCGAGGACGAGAACGGCTTGGCGATGTAGTCCGCGGCGCCCATGTTGAGCGCCGAGACCTCGAAGCCCGACTCGTTGTGGCAGCTGATGAAAATGATCGGCACGCCGGCGACGTCCGGTTGGGCTTTCAATGTGTCGAATACCTTGAAGCCGCTGATGCCCGGCAATTGCGCGTCCAGCAGGATGAGATCCGGCTTCGCGTCGTGCACGAGCTCGATGGCCTTTTCCCCGGTGGTCGCGAACAGGAGCTCGCTGACCCCGTCGAGTATCCGGCCGATGAGATGGATGGTGCCAGGATCGTCGTCGACGACGACGATCCTGTCATCCATGCGGGCGCCTCCCGGAGCTACAGGAGGCTCTGCCGCAATTCTTGCCGGGCGCACCACGGCGTTCATGAGTGCACCGCCACGGGGGTGACGCCGCTGCGCCGGCTGCGCTTGTTGACGTAGAGTCCGCGGTCGGCGCTGCGCAGGAGCTGCGGCACCGAGGTCTGGGCGAGCTCATTGGCCGTCTCGAGCGCGGTCATGCCGATGCTCACTGAGATCTTGAGCGGCCGGCCGTGGATCATCAGCGGCGGGGCGACCAGCACCTCGCGCAGCTTCTGCGCAACCGTCGCCGCGCCGTTGCGGTCGGTCTCGGGCATGACGACGGTGAATTCGTCGCCGCCCGAGCGCGCGAGCCAGTCGCTTTTGTCGCGCAGGCAGCGACGCGCGCGCGATACGAACTCCTGCAGTACCTTGTCTCCGGCGTCGTGGCCCATATGGTCATTGACCTCCTTGAACGAATCGATGTCGCAGCAGAGCACCGACAACGGCCGCGTGTAGCGCTGCGCCCGCGCAAGCTCGCGCGGCAGATATTTCATGAGGTAGCGGCGGTTGTGCGCCGTGGTCAGCGGATCGGTCACCGACAGGCGCCGGTTCTCGCGGTTGCTCGCACGCAGCGAGCATTCGAGATGCGTGATGCGGCGTGCGACCTCGAGTCGCGCGAGGAGCTCCTCCACCGGAGACCCCTTCACCACGTAGTCGTCCGCGCCGGCGGCCAGGCTGAGCAGCAGGTCTTCCTTGCTGTGTCGCACCGTCAACATCATCATGTATACGTAACCGCGCACGTGCTCGCGCCGCACGCTGCGGCAGAGCTCGATGCCGTCCATGCCCGGCATCTGCCAGTCGGTCAGCATGATCTGGAAGTTGCCGGCGCCCAGCATGCGCATGGCCTCGACGCCGGACGCGGCCAGCTTGACCCTGTAGCCCGCGCGTTTCAGCAGCGTGGACAGCTGCGCGCGCACGATGTCGTCGTCGTCGACCACGAGCACGCGGCATTGCCACTGGGCCGGCAGCTGCTGGACGATGCTCAGCTCGTTCGTGTCGGCGGGTTCCGGGGTCCAGTGGCTTCGATCAGCGCGCATAGGAGGCCTGTGCATTTTCCCGGGCTTCGCCGGCGATCACGCTGCGCACGCCCCAGCGCCGCGCGGCCACCTCGTGCGCCGTCTCCGCCGGGGCCGGCCGCGCCAGCAGATGCCCTTGCACCTGAGGACAGCCGAGCCTGGCGAGCAGCAGAAATTGACGCTCGGTTTCCACACCCTCCGCGACCACGGCGATGCCCATGTCGCGGGCCATGGCGATGATGGAGCGCAGAATGGCGACGTTCTTCCAGCGCCGGTCCGTATCGCTGATCAGCGAGCGGTCGAGCTTGAGCCGATCCACGGCCAATCGCGAGAGATAGTCGAAGCGCGTGCCGCCCTTGCCGAAATCGTCGATGGAGATCCGCACCCCCATTTCCTTGACCTGGCGCAGGCAAGCGACGGCCGGCGCGGAACGCGCGAGCGGCGCGGTCTCGGTGATCTCCAGCTCGAGGCGGCTCGCGGGAAAGTGCAGCCGCTCGATCACGCGCTGGATCAAGCCGGCAAACGTCGCATCGAGCTGCTGCGCGGAGACATTGACGCAGAGCGTCTGACCGCCCATGTGCCGCGAACGCCACTGCGAGACCGTGCTGCAAGCCTCTTGCAGGACCCACGAGCCGAGGGCGCCGATCAATTGCGAGCGCTCGGCCGCGGCGATGAACACCGAGGTGTCGACCATGCGCCCATCGCGCCGAAACCAGCGCGCCAGGGCCTCGACGCCGCAGACCGCTCCGTTCTCGACCTCGAACTGCGGCTGATAGTAGAGGACGAATTCCCTGTCTGCGATGGCGCGGCGCAAGGCGGTCGCGAGGCCCACGCGGCGGGAGGCGGCCGAAGGGCCCACGGCCACGGTGCGGCCGTCGACGCCGAGGGTCGGGATCCCGGCGTCCGCCGCGTCGTTGGGCAGGCATTTTTCCAGGCTTTGCTGCATTCCGTCACCGCCGTGTAACTCGCTCGAAAGTCCAGACTAGCGGCCCGACCGGCGGAGTCGATGTCGGGAGTTCGTGACAGGTAGGCGAACGGAGCCGCGACTGTCGGAATTTGAGAAGCAATCGCTAAGGGGATGGACTAACCCGATCCGCCGTGCCCTCTGAGACGAATGGTGGTCTCACTGGTTTGTGCAATCTGGCCAAGCCGGCTATCTTTCACCTGCGGCGACCGCGGGTTTCACAGCGCTTCGGTGCAGGAGGCAATCATCATCGCGGATCCATCGCTGAATCACTTGCTTGCGGCACTGCCGGAAGCTACCTTGCGACGCTGGCTCCCGGGCCTAGAGCGCATCGAGATGTCCATGGGCTGCGTGCTTTTCGAGCCGCACGAAGTTGCCACCCACGTGTACTTTCCCGCCACCGCCACGGTGTCGCTGCTTTATGTGCTGGAGACGGGCGCCTCGGTCGAGGTGGCGATGGTCGGCTCCGAGGGCGTCATCGGCATGTCGGTTCTCCTCGGCGGACTCACGTCGGGCCGGGCGCGCGTGCGCTCGAACGGCACGGGATTTCGCATGCGCGCCGAACATCTTGCCGCCGAGATCGAGCGCTCCCCGGTGGTCATGCGGCTCATGATGCGTCACGTGCTCGCCCTCCTCATCCAGACCGGGCAAACCGCCGCTTGCATGCGGCATCACTCGGTCGAGCAACAACTCTGCCGCTGGCTCTTGCAGAGCCTGGACCGCGCGCCGGGCTCGGACATCAGCATGACCCAGCAGGACATCGCCGACACGCTCGGCATCCGGCGCGAGCGAGTCACGCAGGCCGCGCTCAGCCTGCAGGAGGCAGGCCTGATCCGCTACCTGCGCGGCCACATCACGGTGCTCGATCGCGGAAGCCTGGAGCAGCGGGCCTGCGAGTGCTACGCCATGCTCAAACAGGAGTACCGCCGGCTGCTGCCGCGGCGAGCGCGTCCCGCCGCGGTCAGCTCGGGAGCGTGAACGAGAAGGCGGCCCCCCGCCCGGGCTCCGAGTGCGCGGACACCTTGCCGCCGTGGCGCTCGACGATGCGTTGGACGATGGACAGCCCGACGCCGTTGCCTTCGAACTCGCTGTCGGAATGCAGGCGCTGGAAGATCGAGAACAGCCGCGGCGCCTCCGCGGAGTCGAATCCGACGCCGTTGTCGCGCACGCAATAGCTGACCCCGTCGCCGGTGACTTCGCCGGTGACCTCGATTCTCGCCGCCGTCGACTGGCGCGTGAACTTGAATGCGTTCGACAGCAGATTGGCCATGACCTGCGTCAATAGCGCGGGATCGGCAAGCGCCTGCGGGAGCGCGCCGATCGCCACGCCGACGATACGCTCCGGCGATGCGGTACGCAGCGGTGCAACGACCTCGCGCACCAGCCGCACCATGTCCACCGGGCGCTTCTCGAGCGGCTGGCGGCTGAAGCGCGAGAACTTGAGCAGGTCCGCGATCAGCCGCTGCAAGCTCACGCCGCCTCGATAAATGTCCTGGAGGAACTCGCGCTGCTTGGCGTTGAGCGAGCCGTGCCGCTCGCTCATGAGGACCTCCGAGAAGCCCATCATGTGCCCCAGCGGCTGGCTCAGGTCGTGCGAGACCGAGTGCACGAAAGCCTCCAACTCCTCGTTGGCCGCCTGCAACTCGCGGTTGACCGACTCGATCTCGCTGGTGCGGGATGCGATCTGCCGCATCAATCCGGTGTTCTCCGATCTCAGTTTCCGGACGGTGAGCGCCCGTGCCAGCACGGGCTCGACCTCTTCCAGGTCGTAGGGTTTGCTGATGAAGTCGTGGGCTCCGGCCTTCATCGCCTCTACGGCCGCGCCGACGGTGCCGTGACCCGTCATGACGACGCTCACCAGGTCGCCATCGATCCGGCCGACCGCGCGGAGCAGCTCGATGCCGTCCATGCCGGGCATCTTGAGATCGCTCAGCATCACGTCGAACGGGTCGGTGCCGGCGGCGGCCGCCGTGCGCAGGATCTCGAGTGCCTGCTCGCCGGACGTGGCGGCGGTCACGGAATAGCCCAGGCGCCGCAGCCGGCGCCCGAGCATCTCGATCAATTCCGCCTGATCGTCGACGACGAGCAGGCGCGCCAATGGCGCGTCGAAAGACTCCGGCATGGGCAAAGCCTACGCACGGGCGCGTATTCGCTCTGTAGGGAAAGTCTTACAACCGTGCGTCCCGAGACCGGGGTCACTTGCCCGCGGGCTCCTCCCGCTCGTGCTCCTTGGATGCGGGTCGCGCTCCTCGGGCCCGCAGCGCACCGTCCTCGATCAGGGTCTTGCGCACGTACAGAAAGCGCACGTTCTCGTACTCGAATGGCGAGGCGGACGCGTAGTACCTGAAGCTCACGTTCGCACGCTGATCCACGGCGCTCAAGACGCCGAGACCCCAGGCCACGTTCCCCCGGTACAGGCCCGCGACGTCGATGACATAAGAGGTCGCGTAATCTCCGGCGAAGCCGAGGCCGTCCCTCAGGGTCGACGGGCCCAGGATCGGAATCACGAGATATGGGCCTGGGTGGACTCCCCACCTCGCCAGCGTCCTGCCGAGCCCGGTCGGCGCACCCGGCAGCTTGAGCTTGGTCGCCACGTCGACCAGGCCGCCGATCCCGATCGTGCTGTTGATCGCAAGCCGCTCGAGGCTGCGTGCGCCGAGCCCGAGACGGCCCTGCAGCGCGTAGTTGATCACACTGTCGATCTCGGCCAGGTTGCCGAAGAAATTGTGCACTCCCGCCCGCAGCGGCGAAGGCACGCGGCGATAGGCGTTCGCGACGGGCAGGAAGAGGTTCTCGTCGAACCGCGCATTGAACCGGTACGAAAATCTGTTGAAGCGCTCGAAAGGGTCATAGGTCCGCATCGGCGGCGCATCTTCGGGCGTGACCGGAGACGCCGCCGGAGCCGGCGCGCCTCCTTTTTCGCCGGGTGCCGTCTCCGCGACGCCGGCGGCGGATGCCGCCGCGAACGCAGCGGCGCTCTCCGCCGCGGCGGCATTCTCCGCCGCCGGATTCTCGGGCGGCAACGTCCGCATGCTCGCACTCTGGGAAACGCACCCGCCCAAGCTCACGACCGCGACGACAGCGGCCGCCCGACGGCGCACGGCCGGCATGCGCGGCGCCTCGAGCCTCATCGCCCCCTCGCGAAGCGGCCGGCGAGCATGCCGAGCATGTCCTCGACTTGGCGCCGCTCGCCGATGTTGCCGAGATGGCCTCCGTGATCGTAGACCGCAATCCGCGATCCGAGCGTGCTCTCGAGCCACCCGAGCTCGCGCCGGTCGAGAATGACGTCATCGCTGTTGGCCTGCGCGAAATAATCCGGGTCCGAGTGCAGCTCCGTGCCGATGATGTCGAGCCGGTTATCGGCGATCAGGGATGCCGGCGTCGAGTGCGGCCTGTGCCGGAGATAGTAAGGAGCGAACACGCGCGTGAAATATTCCGAGAACGGCTTCTCGCGCAGCGCGCGCTGGATCTCCTCGAGCGACTCGCCCACCTTGGGCGGGTGCCGCGGGTCGACCACCACGCCGGTCCCGGCATACAGGTCGCCCGCGAAGAACATGTCGGCGAGGCTGATGCGGAAGCTGAGCGCGATCGCCGCGGAGAATTCCGCGTCGGTCTTGAGCACCGCGGCGGCCGCCGACAGCAGGAACTCATCGTCGATCTGCGCGCGGCCGGACGCCCGGTAGAGATTCGCGAGCTCGGCGTACAGCCGGCGGTAGAGCCGCTCGAGCGCCTCGTCGTCGGTGCCGATGCTGGCGGCAAACAGGCGGTCCAGCCGCCCGACGGATGCGAACAGGCTGACCGGCGGATCGATCATAACCACTCGATGGACCTTGAGCTTGCGCTCGCGGGCGTCGATCGACTTGACCAGGGCCGCGTTGGCGCCGCCCAGGCTGTAGCCGAGCACGTCCACATCGGTGATGCGCACGCCGTGCGGCAGGTGGGCCACGACATACACCAAGGCAGCGTAGAGGTCCTCACCGTCCTGCCTGAGATCGCCCGCCACCCCGGTGCTCGAGGCCGCGACGATGAAGCCCGGAAAGGTCGGCGACGGGACGGTGAGCACGTGATATCCGGCGCCGAACAGGGCGCCCCGCAAGACCGAGAGCTTGGAGGTGTTGCCGTCGCTGCCCGTGCCGGAAATGACGATGGCCAGCGGCGCCGGCTTGTCCTGTGCCGAGAGCCACACGCGCAGCCGCCGGTCGAACCAGTAGATATCCGGCACCGGCCGCGCCCAGGGGAACGCGACGTTGATCTCGGTGAGCGGCACGCGGCTGGGCATGGGCGCGACGTGCTGCGGCGGGGTACCGAACACCGTCGCGCGCAAGCCCGCGGAATCGGCGAGACCCGTGGCCGGACCGGGCGCGGGCGGGGGCGGAACCCGCGAGGCTGCGGCTGCAGCAGCAGGCGACGGCGGGGGAACCGGCGAGGCCGCGGCTGCAGCAGCAGGCGGCGCGGGAACCGCCGTGGCTGCGGATGCCGCCATCGCGGCGAGCCCTAGCGCCGTAGCTTGCAGGACGGGCGCCGCGCGCCGCCGAAGGGTCCTCGAAATCATGCTCACCTGCGCCGTCGACCGGGATGCCGTGGATCGATTCTAACGACCGCGCGGCGGCAAGCTAATTCAATTTTCGGCGCATGTGCGCGACGAGCACTATTTACAAAACGCGCGGCCTCGCCGTCGAGCTCCGGCTCGGCGCGGGCTCTCAGTCGATCGCCATGGGCACGAAGTGGTAGAGCATGATGGCGTAGAGAAGCCCGAGGGCGACGTAGTGGTAGGACCGCGATTTCACCATCGCGAGCGAGGCGGAGACGGCCAGAGGAAGTCCCATCTGCACGAATGCCAGGACCGTGTATCCGAGCGGCAATTTGAGCAGCATGCCACCGACGAAGAAGATCCCATCCGCGAGGTAGACGAGCTGGTACAACGATACCAGGAACCAGAAGTAGCGCCGGTTCCCGGCGTAATAGGCGCGCAGATCGGTGCCTTGTCCGGGCTCGTCGGGCAGACTCGCCGCGGCGATCAGGAACAGCACGAAGAGCTCCGCCACCAGGGAGACGTAGAACAGGAAGTGGCGCGTGGCCGCGAAATTGCGCACGCCCCAGATGTCGAACCAGATGCACACCGCCATGAACAGCGCGTAGAGAGCCGCGCCGAGCGCGAGCGGATCCCAGACCAATACCGCTTTGCTCCGCACCAGGCGATGAAAGCTGGTCGCAATGTCCGCGACGGCCAGACCGATGAGCACCGCGAAAAGGCCCAGCGCGTATTCGAACGCTCTTGTTTCAGGCGTCATACATCTCCCCGTGCAGCCGCTTCGGAGGCTGCTCTTGCACTCTGCCCCTCGCGCTTTGATTTGACAACGGTTACTGTATCGCCTCGACTTTCGGGGAGTAAAAACATGAATAACGGAACCCGTCTCGCCTCGTATCTTGCTCTATCGGCCGCGTGCTTCTGCGCCCACGCGGATGTGACGGTCGAGAAGAAGACCAGCCTGGACGCATCGATCATGCGCATGCACGGTACCAACACCACCAGCATCGCAGCCGACAAGAAGCGCGACGATACCGAGTCGCACTGCGAGGGCATGATGTCGCTGGTCTGCGGCAACGCGCACTCGGGCGAGATCGTGCGGCTGGATCGCGGCGTCACCTGGCGCCTGGAGCCCGACAAGAAGTCCTACCGCGAGGAGCCTTTCGCGACGCCGGAGCAGCTCGCCGAGATGCGCGCCCGTATGCAGGCGAACCTGGAGAAGATGCGCTCCTGCCCGGCCTCGCCCCAACAGCAGCAGGTCGACAATTCCAAATGTCAGATGTCGCCGCCCAAGATCGACGTGCACAAGACCGACGAGAAGGCGTCCATCGCCGGTCACGACGCGCAGCGCACGACCGCGACATTGACCGAGTCGTGCACCAACAAGGAGACCGGCGATATCTGCGACACGGTCATCGCCTACGATCTGTGGCTGACGCAGGACAAGCTCGCCGGGGCCGCGGACCGCCGCGCCTTCGAGCAAGCCTATGCGAAGAAGCTGGGCCTCGACGATGCGGGGGTGATGCGCGGCGAGGCCGCAAGGTTCCTGGCGCCGTATCAGGCGCAAATCAAACAGCTCACCGACAAGTCCGATGATTTCAAGGGTCAGCCTCTCAAGACCTCGCTGCGCGTGCTCATGGGCGGGCAGCAATGCAGCGCGATGGCGAAGGCGAAATCCGACGGCTCCGGCCCGAGCGGCGCCGACAGCGCCAATCCCATGAACAACGTGGCGCAGGCGGGCAAGGCCCTCGGCAGCCTGGTCGGCGGCCTGTTCAAGAAGAAAAAGGCCGACGACTCGCAGTCTCCGGCGTCCTCCGATGCGTCCGGCGCGTCCGCGGCAACCGGCGCCTCGGCCGCGGGAGCGGCATCCGCCGGCGCGGCGCCCGCGGCGGCCGGCGCCGCCGATCCATACGCGCAATACGTGCAAATCGCCTCGTACACGTCGGAGACCGTGAGCATCAGGACCGATCCCGTGCCCGCGGACCGCTTCGAGATTCCGGCGGACTGGAAGAAGGTGATCCCCAAGCCGTCCTCGGCCAAGGACAACGACGAGTTCACCTGTCCGAAGACCGGAGGCTGATTCCAGAGTGTTCCGATCGGAGGAGCGCCGGCACCTCCCGGCGGCTCCTCAAAGAGTCAGCGTTCCATCCGCCGCGTGCGGCTCCAGCCGGTCCAGGAGCTCCCATGCGGCCGACTCGCTGACGACCTGATAGGGATCGTGAGGGTTGCGCACGCGGTTGTGCGCCGAATAGCAGACGCTCATGGCGAGACGCGACAGCACCAGGATGGGCAACGCGCGTCGCTCGACGTCGGACAGGGCGTGGACGCACTGGTAGGCGCGTGCGACCTGAGCGGCTGCCTCGAGCGGCCGGGCCTCGCCCAGCATGACGTAGGCGAGCGCGATCGCAAGCTCGCAGACGACGGCGGTGACCGCCATGTCGCCGAAGTCCAGGAGCGCGGTCATGCGGCCGTCCTGGACCAGCAGATTGTGATCGTTCACGTCGCCGTGAATGACGCCGTGACGCAGCAGCCGCCAATCGATCGTCCGCCAACGGGCGAAGTGGCGCTCGATCCGGGCGCGCCGTGCGGCCGGCAGGAGCTGCAGGTGCTCGCCGGCCATGGGCGCATGACGAATGTCCCACTGCAGCACGCGATGCATCGCCGGATGCGTGAAACCGCCGAGCGCCACGTCGACCTTTGCCAGGCCCGCGCCCACCGATTCGAGCAGGCGGGCGGAACGGACCGGCACCCCGGCGAGCACCTGCCCGTCGATCCAGGTCAGGAGCCGCAGGCAGTGCTCGCGTCCCGTGCGCGCGTTGCGCACGCGCTCGATATCCCGGCCGCGAAGCGAGCGCACCACTTCCTGCACCCGGCAGCCGACGCCCGCGAGCAGCACCCGCCGCATCGCCTGATTCTGAAAATCGAGCAGCTCCGGAGGATCGCTCAGGTTGGCGATCTTGAGCACATGCTTGACCGGGCCGGGCGATGCGATCAGGAAATTCTGGTCGCGCTCGCTGGGAAGCGGCGTGGCGTCGCCGCGGATTCCATATTCGCGCTCCGCGGCATCGATCGCCTCGTCCGGAGCGAAGCGAGGTATGGTGTCGAGTGGGATCGTCAAGGGAAGACCGGTCAGCCTTGCCGCTCGGGCGCCGCCTTCTGGAACGCCGGCAGCTCCCGGCAGGCGGCGTCGATCGCGACGATCTTCGGATAACGCTCGAGATCCACCGCGAAGCGGCGCGCATTGAACACCTGCGGCACGAGACAGATGTCCGCCAACGTCGGTGTGTTGCCGTGACAGAACCGGCCGGTGGCGCCCTCCCCCGTCAACCGGCGCTCCAGGGCATCGAAGCCTTCCGCCACCCAATGGCGGTACCACGCTTCGCGCTCGGCCTTGTCGTGCCGCAACGGGCCCTCGAGATATTTGAGCACGCGCAGATTGTTGAGCGGATGTATGTCGCAGGCGATCAGCTGGCCGAGGGAGCGCACGCGGGCGCGCTGCAGCGGCGAGGCCGGCAGCAGCGCCGGCCGCGGGTGCACCTCGTCGAGATACTCGATGATGGCCATGGACTGCGTGACGACATCGCCCTCGTCCAGCACCAGGGTGGGCACGAATCCCTGGCTGTTGACCTGGAGGAACCGCTCCCCGCGCTGCTCACCCGCGCGCAAGTCCAGGGAAACGGCCGTGACCGGCAGATCCTTTAGGCCGAGCGCGATCCGCACGCGATAGGAGGCCGAGCTGAAAGCATAACCGTAGAGGACCATCGTCATCTCCGCGCGCCCCGGGGCCGCCACTGTAGCGGAATTCCTCCCGCACGTTCACCCGGCCCTCCAAGGCCGTTATCATCGCGGCGTGACGCCGCCCCGCAAGATCATTCATGTCGACATGGATGCCTTCTATGCATCGGTCGAGCAGCGCGACGAGCCGGCGTTGCGCGGCAGGCCGGTCATCGTTGCGTGGCGCGGCGCGCGCTCGGTGGTGTGCGCCGCCTCCTACGAGGCGCGCAAGTTCGGGGTGCGCTCGGCGATGCCGGCGGTGCGCGCCGAACGGCTGTGCCCCGACGCGGTGTTCGTCGCGCCGGATTTCGTGCGCTACCGGGCGGCCTCGCGCCGGGTACGCGAGATCATGCTGCGGCACACCGACCTGGTCGAGCCGCTGTCGCTCGACGAGGCCTACCTCGACGTGACGCAGCCGAAGAGCGGCTTGTCGTCGGCCACCGCGATCGCGCAATCGATCCGCGCCGAGATCCTCGCGGAGACGGCGCTCACCGCGTCGGCCGGCGTCGCGCCCAACAAGTTCCTCGCCAAGGTCGCGTCGGACTGGTCCAAGCCGGACGGCTTGTTCGTCATCAAGCCGGAGCGCGTTGCCGATTTCCTCGCACCGTTGGCCGTCTCCAGGATTCCGGGCGTCGGGAAGGTCATGGAACGCAAGCTGCACGAGCTCAACATCAAGACTTGCGCGGATCTGCGCGAGTTCGATCCTCGCGAGCTGGAAGCGCGCTTCGGACGATTCGGCAAGCGCCTGCGCGAGCTGTCGTTCGGAACCGACGAGCGGGCGGTCAATCCGGATCAACCGGTGCAATCCATCTCGGCCGAGGACACCTTCGAGCGCGATCTGCCGCTCTCCGAGATGGAGCCCATGATCCGGGAGCTGGCCGCCAAGACCTGGAGCCAGACCCGAAAGACCGAGCGCGTCGGCCGGACCGTGGTGCTGAAGCTCAAGACCTCCGACTTCCAGATCATCACGCGCAGCTCGACGCCGCCGCATCCGCCGCGCACCGAGCCCGAATTCGTGGAGATCGCCGTGTCGTTGCGGACGCGCGTCGGGTTGCCCGCGCGCACGCGCTATCGCCTCGTCGGCGTCGGTCTCGGGAATTTTCGCGACGAGCCCGACCTTCCGCAGGCCGAGCTGTTCTAGCCCGGTCACCCGTAGCTGCGTGTCACGAACCAGAAGATCCCGAGGCCGACCAGGAACGACGAGGCCACGTCGACGACCAGCCGCCGCGGCAGCGCAAGCCTGAGCCTCACCGCGGCCGCGGCCAGCAAGGTCGCCGCTCCGACCAGCATGAGCTGGCCGATCTCGACACCGAGGTTGAAGCCGACGAGCAGCTCCGCCAACCGCTCCGGCGGCAATTGCAGCTCGAGCAGGTCCGCCGCGAAACCGAAGCCGTGGATCAATCCGAACACCAGCGTGATGAGGATGCGCAGGCGCCCGGCGTCCCGGAGACGGCCCGAGATCATCAGGTAGTTGGCGGTGAACAGCCCCGCGCCGAGCAGGAGCAGGCTCGGCAGCCCGCCGAAGCCGAGGGCCCGGAACAGGCCCATGAGCGCGAGCGAGGCGCCTACGATCAGCGCCACCGCGGCGGGGCGGCGCGTCTGCACGACGATGTTCTCCGCGCCGATCAGCGCGATGGTCAGCGCCACGAGCGCGTCGATGTATTCGGCATGCGGCCGCAGCACGCCGGTCACCGCGAGCGCCAGGGTCAGGCTGTGCCCGATGGTGAAGCCGGTGACCACGAACACGAGGTCGCGCAGGCGCCTGGAAATCAGCACGAGGCCGAGCAGGAAGGACATGTGGTCCACGCCGGTGAAGATGTGCAGCATCCCCATGCGGATGAACTCGACGAAACGCGCGCTCTTCAGGCGGCTGCCCTCTCCGCCCGTGACCTCCACCGTCTGGTGCTCGAGCGTGATCAATTGCTCGGTGAATTCGCCGCTGGCCGCGTTCTGTACCTGGGCGAAGTTCGTATGGCTGGATACGAGATCGAAGAACGCTCCGGAATGAATCTGCAGCTCGCTCGACGGCGGGCACCGGAACGTGAAGTCGAGCTTGCGGAATCCGGCCGTCGCCGACAGTGCCTCGACGGGCGGAACGATCGCGCAGCGCACCCCGGCCGCGATCGGATAGACGCGCTCGGCGAGGTAGGCCTCGAGCCGCTCATCGGAGGGCGATACCCTGTCGCGAGCCAGGCGGTCCGCCTCGATCGCAGGAATCGTCATGACCAGGTCGACCTCGGGACCGTTGATCTCCCACACCGAGTGAGACTGGCTGCGCGTGTGCGCGCCCGCGGCGGGCGCCAGCAGCGCGAGCATGAGTACGAGCGCGCGGACCCTCATTTCACGTCGTCCGCGATCAGGATGTTGGCCCGCTTGCGCAGAAACGCCTCGTCGCCGGTGCGCAAATGGCCGATCGCGTCGTTGCGATAGTCGGTGAGCACCTGGTCGCGTGCGGCGGCGAAATCGAAGGGAACGGGACGTCTGTTCTCGATCATGTAGAGAACGTGGATCTCGCCGCCCTGCCGGACCGGGGCGGAGACCCCATGATCGGGCAGCTCGCGGGCCGTCGTGAACAGGGCGTCGCCGAGATGGAGCCTGGCGGCGAAGTAGAACTCCTGGTCGGATACCTTGCGCGAGTCGCGCGCATGCCACGCCGCCAGGGACTCCGGGGTCGGGGGCGCGGCCCGCATCGCCGCCGCAGCGGCCGCCGCCGTGCTCGAATCGTCGGCGGCGAAGACGTAGTCGCGCAGATTCAGGACGCCTTCGCTCGCGTAGCGGCCGCGGTGCGCCTCGAAGTAGGCCCGCAGCTGCGCCTCGCCCGGCTGTGCCGTGACCGCATCGGCCGCCATCTCCTGCTCGACTGCGTTGACCATGCTGGTACGCACGTCGGGATCGGTCGCAGCGACGTCCAGCTCCTTGCCCCGCTGCACGAACAGCTCCTCCCGGATCATGTCGCCCAGGACGCGATGCCGCTGCTCGCCGGTCGCATGCGCGAGGTCGACGCCATACAGAGTCTGAAGCTGCGCCAGGTAGTCGCTGCGCGAGATCGGTTGCTGATTCACGAGCGCCACGTCCTCGGGGGGCACGATCAGGGTCGATGTTCCGCGTGCGGTGAACAACGCATACCCCGCCATGGCGAGGCCGATCAGCGCGCCCCCGCCCATGAACAGGAAGGAGCGTCGGTCGGCTGCGGCGGGTGCCGGCTGGCTCATGGTGCGGCGCCCCCGTGCGACAGCGAGTAGACGAATATCGACACCTCGCGAATGGCTGCGGCCGACAGCCGCCCTTCCCACGCGGGGCACATGCCGTGACGGCCCCCGGCAATCGACCTCCTCAAGGACTCGCGGCTGCCGTCGCCGTACAGCGTGATCCGGTCGGTGAGATTGGGTGCGCCGATCGCAGGATCGCCCTTCGCGTCGGCGGCATGACAATCGTAACAGGCACCCCTTCCCAGGAAGATGAGCGCGCCGCGCGCGGCCGAGGCGGCGTCCGACGGCGAGCCTTGGAGCTGCATCAATCGCTCGACGACGTCGCGAATGTCGCCCGGCGTCAAGGGCTCGATGCGCGGGTCGCGCGCGCTCGGATGGGGCGTCGCATACGCCGGCATGAAGGCGAGGTCCCAGGATTTCGGATGATGCGATCGAATCCCGTATCTCACGATCTGCTCGATGTCTCCCACCGAGCCGCTGCCATAGAGCCAGTCGGCGTCGGTCATGTCCGGAATGCCCCGCCCCGGATCTCCGCGGCCCCGTGCGCCGTGACAGCCCGCGCAACGGGTCTCGAACAGAGGGCGGCCGAGAGCCCGCGCAAGCTCCGCCGGCGCCGAGCCCAGGACGATCGCGCCCGAGTCCAGGCGCAGCAAGCGCGCTTCGCGGTGCGCCGAGTACCCGAGCACGACGGCCGCCAGAGTCGCCCACAACGCGGCCAGCACGATCACCCGCATGTCAATCGCCCGTTGAATTCCGAGACGGGTAATTTACTGTTTTTGGCGATTTAAATGACGCTAAACTCGATCGATGGTCGACAAGCCGGAGGAACGCCAGCAAGGGTATCGGGCGCCCGCGCACCGGCTCGGCTCGGCGCCTGCCCTGCTCTGCCTGACCTTGTTGGCGGCGTGGCTCGTCGGCACCTGCGGCCGCGGGTTCTACACCCCCGACGAGCCGCGGGAGGCCGACATCGCGTGGCGCATGAGCTGGCAGGCGGACAAGGCCGTGCCGGTGCTCGCGGGCGAGGCCTTCTGCGAGAAACCTCCGTTGACTTACTGGCTCGCTGCCCTCCCCATCGCCCTGCTCGGCGCCCACGGATGGGCGGCGCGCCTGCCCAACGTGCTCTACGCGGTGATCGCCGCCCTGTCTGTGGGCCTGCTGGCGCGGCGGGCCGTGGGGCCGATCGCAGGCCTCGCGGCGGCGGGAGCCATGGGGACGCTGCTGCTGGCGTATCAGACCGAGATCTGGCTGGCCACCGATGCGCCGCTGCTCGCGTTCGTCTCCGCGGCCCTGCTCGGCGCCTATCGAGGCTTTTACGCGCGGGACCGCGGCGAGCGCCTCGGCGGCTATCTCCTCATGCACCTCGCTCTGGCTCTGGGTTTCCTGTCGAAGAGCGCGGCGGCATGGATGGTGCCCGTCCTCACGCTGCTCGCGCTCATCGTCTGGGAGCGGCGCTGGCGCGAGCTCTTGCGCTGGGAGCTCTACGCGGGCCTCGTCGTCGAGGCCGCGCTCATCCTCACCTGGGTCTGGTTCGTGTACACCGGTAACGAGGGTCCGGCGCACCTCAGGATATTCTTTTGGAACAACCTGATTGGGCGCTTCACCCAGGTGGATGCGCCGGCCGAGCTGCAATATGCCGCCGCCCACCGCAACATCCCCGGCAAGTACCTCATCGAGCTGCCGTTGTATCTCGCTCCCTGGACGCTCCTGGTCGGGGCCGCCGCGCGCCGTGCCTGGATGAGATCGCGGAGCGCGCCGACGCCCCGCGCGGTGCGCTTCGCGCTCGCCTGCTCCATTCCGTCGCTGCTGCTGCTGTCGGCGGCCGCGACCGCCCGCAACGTCTACTTCGCACCGGTGCTGCCGGGCATTGCGCTGCTGCTCGCTTGGTGGATCGACGAGGCGCGCGAATCCCCCGAGGCTTTCGACGTGCGCGCGCTGAAGGCCACCGCGGTACTGCTGCAGCTCGCGGTGCTGCTGTTCGGCGCCGCGCTCGCGGTGGCGGGCGCCTATGCCTGGGGTTCGATGCATGACCGCGTGATCTATGTTCTGGTGTCCGCGGCCGGCCTCGCGGCCGCCGCGGTGCTCGCCGCGCGCGCGTGGCGGCTCGCGGGGTCCCGCCCGCTCGGCGCGCACTGGGCCCTGTTCCTCGCCTACGGCGTGCTGCTCGTGGCCCCGCTCTCGCAACTCTACGCGCGTGCCGACGCCTGGCAGGATCTCGGCGCCATCGGCACCGCCATCCGCGCGGACACCGCGGGCCATCCCATCGTGCTGCTGGCGCCGGACGAGACGACCCGCGCCATGATCGACTTGTATACGCGCACGGAAGTCGGATGGGTGCCGCCGCCGCTGAACACGACCGCCCTGCAGCGGCTCGGGCAGCGCTTGCACTCCGCGCCGAACAGCCTGGTCGTGGCGCAGGACCGCGGCAACGGCAAGGGTCCCGACCCTCCCTGGCTGGGCGCCGCCCGGCTGCACGTGGTCAAGCGCTATGCACTGCCTTTCGGCCGCCGCTATCTGCTGATCGCGCCGGGAGCCTAGGCCTCAGCCCGCGAGCTCGCGGTACAGCGCGTCGTAGCCCAAGATCTGCTTGGACCACGAGAAATCCTGGGCCATGGCGTTCTGCATCAACTTGTGCCACGCGGCCGAATCGCCGTACCAGTCGAGCGTCGTGGCCACGGCCCAGCGCACCGCGGGGACGTCGTAGTCGTTGAACACGCAGCCCGTGCCATGGCCTGTCGACGGGTCGAAATGCCGCACAGAGTCCGCGAGGCCGCCGGTCCTGCGCACGATGGGTATGGTGCCGTAGCGCAGACTGTACATCTGGTTGAGCCCGCAAGGCTCGTACCGCGAGGGCATCAGGAACATGTCGCTGCCGGCCTCGATCAGATGGGCGAGAGACTCATCGTGACCCGAGCGAAACGCGACGCGGCCTGGGAAGCGCGCGGCCAAGCCGGCGAAGAACGCCGTATAGGGGGCATCGCCGCTGCCGAGCACCACCAGAGCGAGGTCGCGCGACGAGAGCAGCGCCGGCAACGCGTCGATCAGGAGGTCGATGCCCTTCTGCTCCGCCAGGCGCGTGATCATGCCGACCAGCGGGCGCGAGACAGCGCTGTCGAGTCCCACGGCGGCGATCAGCTGCTGCTTGTTGACGCGCTTGCCCTGGAGATCCTCGGGGCCGAAGTGCGCGCTGAGGTGAGGGTCGTTGCGCGGATCCCATTCGCGGTAGTCCACCCCGTTCAGGATGCCCACGACCTCGTCGCCGCGGGCCTGCAGCGTGGCCTGCATGCCCATGCCGAGCGGGCCCTCGCGAATCTCCCGGGCGTAGGTCGGGCTCACGGTGGTGACCCGGTGGGCATGGCGTATTCCCGTCTTCAACGGATTGATCCAGCCGTGACTGAGATCGTCGGCATCGAGCACGCCTCCATCCGCGATCATCAAGTCGCCCCAGGCGGCGCGCGGCATCACCCCCTGGTAGCCGATGTTGTGAATCGTCAGCACGGAGCGCGATCGCCGCAGCAAGGGATCGGCGGCATACACGGTCTTGAGATACAGCGGCGCGAAGGCGGTGTGCCAATCGTTGCAATGAAGGATGTCCGGCGACCAATCGAGACGTCGGCAGGTCTCCAGAGCGGCGCGGGTGAACAGCAGGAATCGGCGGTGCTCGTCCGGGTCGGTGGTGTAGAGCGACGCGCGGTCGTAGAGCTCGGGGCAATCGATGAAATAGACCGCGGCATCGGTGCCCGGATAGCTCGCGGTGCGCACCGAGAATCGATACTCGGACGCGCCGATGCCGACAGGCAGGTTCAGCAGGCCGAGAACGGGGGCCAGCTCGGGGTGCGCCGCGCGCACCTGCGCATACAGGGGCATGAAGGCATGCACCTCGTGACCCAGCGCTCGCACGCTCTTGACCAGAGCGCCCGCGACATCGGCGAGGCCGCCGGTCTTCGCGTACGGCTGGATCTCCGAGCTCAACAGGCATAGCTTCAATGCCGGCATCCGGGGAGTCTAGCAAAGGAAAGCTGCGCCTCGAGCATCGTCCGCGCGCAGATGCCGTGCGCTTCACATCCGCATTTTTTCGCGGCGGCGGACGCTGGTGCCAGTGGTGAGAATGTGGCAGGCTCTCAGCCGAGGAGACCTAGCCATGGGACACGCTGCTCGCACCAACGCCGGGCGCTACGTCAGCCGTTTGACGAGCGGTACGCTGGCGGTGGTCATGGCGGGCGGCCGCGGCGAGCGGCTCAAAGCATTGACGCAGCACCGCTGCAAGCCCTCCACGCCCTTCGGCGGCAAATTCCGGATTATCGACTTCGTGCTGTCGAATTGCGTGAACTCCGGCATCCGGCAGATCGCGGTACTCACGCAATACAAAGCGCAATCCCTCATCCAGCACATCCATCGCGGCTGGAGCTATCTGCGCGGCGAGCTCGGCGAGTTCGTCGAGGTGATCCCGGCGCAGCAGCAGATCGGCCCGCACTGGTATCGGGGCACGGCCGACTCCGTCTACCAGAATCTCGACTTCATCCGCTCGCACCACCCGACGCACGTGCTGATCCTCGCCGGCGATCACATCTACAAGATGGACTACGGCCCGATGATCGCCTATCACGAGCAGTGCGAGGCCGACGTCACCGTCGGCGTGGTGGATGTGCCGCTGGAGCGCGCGCACGAATTCGGCATCCTGACGACGGACAACACCAACCGCGTGGTCAAATTCGCCGAGAAACCGAAGGACCCCGACCCCATCGAAGGCGACGCGAACCTCGCGCGGGCCTCCATGGGCATCTACGTGATCGCCATGGACAAGCTGGAGCAGCTGCTCGCCGCGGACGCCGCCATCGAGACGAGCAGTCACGACTTCGGCAAGAACATCATTCCCCCCGCGATCGCGCGCCGGCGGGTGTACGCCTATCCGTTCCACGACGTGGAGACCCGCGCACAAGCCTACTGGCGCGACGTCGGCAACGTCGACGCGCTCTACGAAGCGAACATGGAGCTGATCGCCCTCGACCCGGAGCTCAACATCTACGACGTGCAGTGGCCCATCTGGACCTACCAGGCCCAGCAGCCGCCCGCCAAATTCGTGCTCGACGAGGACGGTCGGCGCGGCATGGCGGTCAACTCCATGGTCGCGGGCGGATGCATCATCTCGGGCGCGTACGTCAAGGAGTCGCTGCTGTCGCACGACGTGCGCATCGAGGACCGCAGCGTGATCGAGAACGCCGTGTTGCTGCCGAGCGTGACCATCGGCCGGCGCTGCAATCTCGGGCGCTGCATCATCGACGAGCATTGCGTGATTCCGGAGGGCACCGTGATCGGCCGGGACCTCGCCGAGGATGCCAAGCGCTTCTTCGTGACCAAGCGCGGCGTGGTGCTGGTGACGCAGGACATGCTGCGCCGGACGATGCCCTAAGGGACCTCCGCGCCACGCAACTTCAGGGTCGAGAACGCCTCGATCACGCTCCGCGCCTCGATCCCCAACATGTCGGGCTCGCCGTCGAGCTCGCCGCAGATCACTTTGACGTCCGCTCCCGCCGTGCCCCGCGGGCGATAGAGCGTCGGCGACGCCTTGCCGAACAGCGCCACGAGCGGGCAGCCGACCGCGGCCGCCGCGTGCGCGGGGCCCGAGTCGACGGTGATCAAGCCGCGGGCACGCTCGAGCAGCGCGACCAGGCGCGGAATCGGCAGATCGTCGGCGGCATTGTGCACGCGCGACGCGCCCGCCAGCCGTGTCACGCTCTCGTTCAGCTCGAATTCCGGGTCCGTGCCAAGGAGCACGAGCTCGTGGCGCGGGCACCGCTCCCGCACGTGGCGGATCACCTCCGCCCAGCGCTCGAGCGGCCAGTACTTGTTGTTCACGGCCAGGCGCTTGAATCCGCGGCGCATGGTTCGCTTGTTGCCGATCTGAAGCAGGATCAGCGGTGCGGCGGACAGCCCGCGTGCCCGCAGCCACGCGGCGAGATCGCGACGCTGCGGGTCGCCGACCTCCAGACAACAGCCCGGCGCGACCTCAGCGAGCTGCGCGTCGGTCAGGGGCGGCACTGCGCGAGGCGCATTGGCCGCCGGCGGCGTCTCCAGCGCGCTCGGCGTGAGCTGCGCCAGCCGCCGCCACTGCTCGGTCGCATGCTCGCCGGGCCGGAGCGGGTGATCCCGCACGTCGACGATCAGCGTCTCCGGGATGGCCGCCCGATCGAGCAGCTTGCGCGCGGCGTCGTTGCCATCGCAGTACCACGTCGGACCGGGTGCTCGCGCGGACAATGCGCGGACCGCGCGCCGTTGGCCGGTGCTCAGCCAGTACGGTGCCTTGCGGCTGCGCAGGCTCCAGACGTCGCCGATCCCGGGCTGACCGCGCAGGAGCGGCTCGCTCCACGGCCCCGAGGTGAGTATGTCGACCGGCACGCCGAATCTCGCGTGCAACACGCGGATCAGCGCGGTGAGCAGCACCATGTCGCCGAATG
This sequence comes from Steroidobacteraceae bacterium, assembly GCA_036268215.1. Taxonomy (GTDB): domain Bacteria; phylum Pseudomonadota; class Gammaproteobacteria; order Steroidobacterales; family Steroidobacteraceae; genus Bog-1198. The sequence continues at coordinate 32,665 of DATAUO010000032.1, read as the reverse complement.
CGCCGCAGCGCACCGCGAGCGGGCGGGGCGTCAAGCGCCGGACGCCGGCGCCGCGCGCGCCATCAACGTGCCCATGTGCGCCCTGCGCCAGTTGCCGAAGCGGTAGTAGGTGCCCGCCATCAACAGCGACATCACCGAGGACACCGGAAATCCCCACCAGATCGCGTCCGCTTGCCAGCGGTCCAGCATCAGGTACGCAAACGGCACGCGGATGCCCCAGAGGGCCACGCCGAGCATCATCAGCGGGGGCACCACGGCGCCCGTGGATCGCACGGCGCCATACAGGACGAGCGAGACGCCGAAGAAGATGAAGGACCAGATCACGATCGAATTGAGGTGCGCCGCAATGGCGACGGAAGGTCCGTTTGCCGGCAGGAACAAGCCGAGCAGAGGTGCGTTGATCGAGTAGAACAGCGCCACCAGCACTCCGCTCATGAGGAAGTTCACGGTGACGCCGCTCGCCACGATCCGGTCGACCCGCTCCCACTTGCCGGCGCCCACGTTCTGCGCGGTCATCGAGGTGACGGCGGCCGCGATGGCGAGCGCCGGCATTTGCACGTAGTTCCATATTTGCATCGCCGCATTGAATGCCGCGGTCTCCAGCGAGCCGAAGCGGTTCACCAGCGAAATCATCGCGATCATGCTCGACGACACCACGAACAGGTGCAGTCCCATGGGAATGCCCTTGGTGACGAGAATCCGCACCAACGACCAATCCGGCCGCAACAGGCCGAGCTCGTTGCGATGGATACGCAGATAATGCCGCGTTCGGTAGAGGTGCACGATCAGCGCGAAGAGGCTCAGCGCCTGGGCGATCAGGGTCGCCGTCGCGGAGCCCGACACGCCGAGCCGGGGCACCGGTCCCCACCCGAAGATGAACAAGGGGTTCAAACCGATGTCGAGCGCCACGGCGAGCACCAGGAACTTGAACGGGGTTTTGGAGTCGCCCGAGCCGCGCAGCACCGCCATCAGGAAGAACAACCCGCTCATGAACGGAAGCGCGAGAAAGATGATGCGCATGTATGCGAGCGCGGATGGCACCGCATCCGGCGGCGTGCGCATCCAGCGCACCAGCCAATGAGACATGAGGAAGCCGACCATGCTGAGGGCGACCGGCAGCGCAAGGAAGAAGCTCGCGCTGGTGCCGACCACCCGCTTGGCCTTGGCCGTGTCCTTCGCGCCCGTGCACTGGGCAACCATGATGGTCGCCGCCATCGAGAAGCCGAACAGCAGGCCGAACAAGAGGAACATGATCACGTTGGAGTTGCCCACGGCGGCGAGCGCGGCGGGACCGAGAAACTTGCCGACCCATATCGCATTGACCGAGCCGTTCAGCGACTGCAGCACGTTGCCGAACAGGATCGGCAAGGAGAACAGCAGCAAGGTCCGCGGGATCGAGCCTTCCGTCAACGACATTGGGGACGCCACGAACGCAGTATAATTGATGGGCGAGCGGAAGCCCTGCGCGGGCTTCACCAGAAGGAGGCGCGACAGTGACCGATCCCGCGGCGAGCATCGCGGCCGACATCGCGGCGAGCATCGAGAGGCGGCTCGAAGGCCTGCGGCGGCCCGAGTTGATCCGGCCGCTGAAAGAGTGGCCGCGGGCGCCCCTGCCGCGCGCCGGGCGTGCCGCGTCGCGCGCCACGGATACCGTCTCGAGCGGCGAGCGCAGCCCCCCGCGCGCGGCGAATGCGGCTGCTGCGACGGATGCCGCCGGTGCGGCTCGTGCGGCGAGCACGGCGAAGTTGCCGGTGCTGCGCTGGTTGCCGCAGATCGCATGCGACACCGGAGCATGGGCACCCGAGACCGTGTCCGCCGTGTGCCGCTCCGCCTCCGCGCTCGCGTGGCGCCAAACCTACGGCGAGAGCGAGATCGGCCGGGAATTCCTCGACAACTACGCCTACACCGAGATCATGGGCGCGAAAGGCCCGCTGGCCAGCGAGCGCGTCGCCTGCGGCTTCCTGCTCCTCGGGCCGGCAACCCACTATCCGCGGCATCGGCACGAAGCCGAGGAGCTTTACGTTCCGCTGAGCGGCACCGCAAGCTGGCAGCAAGGAGATTCGGCATGGCGCAAGCACGCACCGGGAACCCCGATCCATCATGCGAGCGAGGAGCCCCACGCCATGCGCACCGGCGCCGCGCCGCTCCTCGCCCTGTATCTCTGGTGGAACGCGAATCTCGGCGAGAACGCGCGGCTCGGATGACGAACCCCCGATCGCAGCACCGCGGACCATGGCTCAGCGCACTGCTGCTCGCCATCGCGAGCCTCGCCCCGGGGCCGGCGTCCGCTCAACCCGCGCCGCCCGCCGCGAGCGCGTCCTCCCCTCTCGGGTTGTGGAGGACGGTCGACGACAAGACCGGCCAGCCGCGTGCGCTGGTGCGCATCTATCTCCAGGACGGCAAATACTTCGGCCGCATCGAGCGCAGCTTCACGCCGGGCGCCGAGTCGCGGGTGTGCGCGGTATGCACGGATGCCCGCAAGAACCAACCCATCATCGGCCTGGTGATCGTCCGCGACATGTCTCCGCGGGACGGTGAATTCGAAGGCGGCGACATCCTCGACCCCGACTCAGGCTCGGTCTATCGCTGCAAGTTTCACCTGGAAAAGGCCGGCTCGGAGCTGGCGGTGCGCGGATTCATCGGCATCTCCCTGCTCGGGCGGTCGCAAACCTGGCTGCGGCAGGAGTGAGAAGCCCGCCGCGTCAGCGGATGCGGGTGCCGATCCGGCCCCATCGCGGCGAGCTGGGAAAGGCCCAGTTCAGCCAGATCAAGGTCGCGCGCCCGACGAGGTTCGCCTCCGGCACGAAGCCGACCGCGTCGAAACGGCTGTCCTCGCTGTCGTTGCGATTGTCGCCCATGAAGAAGTAGTGGCCCTCGGGCACGATCGCGTCGTAGTCGGTGGCACGACGCTGCGGGGCGATCATGATGAGATGCTCGCGGCCATCGGTACGCTCGCGCTCGAGCTCAGCTCCGGTGAATTCGGGGCCTCCGGCGTAGGTCCCCGCCGCCGCCAAGGGAAACTCCCGGCCGTTGATGCTGATTCGGTTCTCGCGCACCACGACGTGGTCCCCGGGCAGGCCGATCAGCCGCTTGATGTAGTCGATGGAAGGATTCGAGGGTAGCCGGAACACGATGACGTCGCCGCGCCGCGGGCTCCCGGTGGACACGATCTTGGTGTTCACCACCGGCAGCCTGAGGCCGTACGCGAACTTGCTGACGAAGATGAAATCCCCATCGATGAGACCGGGCATCATCGACGCGGAGGGAATCCGGAACGGCTCGAAGACGAACGAGCGAATGATGAGCACGATCAGCACGACCGGGAGGAAGGCCGCGGCGTACTCGACCACCCGCGGTTCGCGCGCGGCGGACCCTGACGCGGCGCGCCGCCGGGGGGCGAGCACGATCCTGTCGGCCAGCACGATCAGGCCGGAGACGAGCAGAAGCACGGTGAACAGAGTCTCGAAATCCATGTTTGGGGAGTGCTCGAATGCGTCGGGCGGCGGTCGTGCCGTCGCGCGGGTCGAGCTAGCCTCGAGGGCTCGCCCGCTTTTGCCGCTCGACCCAGGCAGCGAGGGCCGCCAGGAACTTCTGAGCGAACTCGCGGGTGGCGGGGTTGATGAGATTTCCGGCGGCATCGAACAGCTTGTCGGCATGCCCGATGTAAGCTTCAGGCTGCTGCATCGTCGGCATGTCGAGGAAGACCAGCGCCTGCCGCAGGTGGTGATTGGCGCCAAAGGCGCCGAGCGCACCCGGCGAGACGCTGACGACGGCCGCGGGCTTGCCCGACCAGACGCTCGATCCGTAGGGCCGGGATCCCACGTCGATGGCGTTCTTCAACACCCCGGGCACGGAACGGTTGTATTCGGGTGTGGCGAACAGCACCGCGTCCGCGCGCTTGACGCGGGCTCGAAAGCTCACCCAGGCCTGCGGCGGAGCGGCTTCGAGGTCTTGATCGTAGAGCTGCAGATCGCGGATCTCGACGATCTCGATCTTCAACGAAGCGGGTGCGAGCCCCTCGAACGCGCGCACCAGGCGGCGCGTGAGCGAGTCACGGCGCAAGCTTCCCACGATCGCCGCCACGTCATAGCTCGCCGCCATCTCGTCACTCCTGCGCCTCAGGGCCTCACGTCCGCCCGGGTCCCCCGGATTGTCGCACGACACTTCGGTACAGGCTCAAGAATTGCTCGGCCGCCCTATGCATGTTTCGCTGCCAGTCCTCCGCCGCGCTGTGGTCCGCGCCGTCGCTGACGTACTTCGCGCATGCGAACGGCGCCCCGTGCGCCCAGCAAGCCTTGGCAAGCGCGTAGCCTTCCATGTCGACGACGCCGGAGCTCACCTCCATCGCCCCCGTGGCAAAGGAATCGCCGCTGGCGCAGGCCGCCGCGGGCAGATTGCCGAACACGGGCTCGAACCTCAGGACCGCCGGCGCCGCGTCGAAGGGGGTGGTGCCGCGCTCGAACCCGAGCCCGCTCACGTCCATGTCGCGCTGAACGAACTCGTGACAGCCCACCAGGGTTCCGTGCGGATGGCTGCGGCTGCCCGCCGAGCCGAAGTTCAGCACCAACGGCATGCCGCGGTTTTCGATCGCGTAGCGCGCGAGCTCGCGCGTCAATGCAATGGCCGCGTTCACCTTGCCGACGCCGCAATAGAGCACGGGCACGCCGGCCGCCTCGAAAACCCCGGCGGCCTCGCCATGCAGTGCGATCACGACGAGGGTTGCGGAAAAGCTCGGCACGGTTTGCGCGGAAGCGGGATCGAAGCGTCGGCCGTCAGTAGCTCACGACGGTCCGGAGGGGCAGCTCGTGCCAACCGTATGCCGGAATCAGCTTGAGATCGATGAGCACGGCGAGAGCCTGTACGGTATAGCCCGCCCGTTCGCACAGATCGCCCGCGGCGGTCATGGTGCCGCCGGTCGCGAGCACGTCGTCGATCAGCAGGACGCGGCCGCGGCCGCGCTGCATCTCGAGGACGCCGGATCCGTATTCCAGCAGGTAGGCCACGTCCACGACGGGCGGAGGCAGCTTGCCCTGCTTGCGGATCAGCACGAATCCCTTGCGGCGCCGCGCGGCCAGCGCGGCGCCGAGAATGAATCCGCGCGACTCGATGCCAGCCACCGCATCGACTTGCTCCCATTCCTCGCGCGACAAGAGCGCATCCAGCGCATCCAACGTGGCGTCGAAATGATCCCGCAGGAGCGGAGAGATGTCGCGGAACAAAATGCCCTGCCGGGGGAAATCCGGCACATCGGCGATGGCTTGCTTCAGATCCACTCGTCCCGGCACGCTTCCTCCCGGTGTTCGCGACCGCCGCAGTGTAACCGATGAGGACCACGGCTGTGATTCACCGGGCGCGACTTGGGGTACGATCCCGCCATGTCCTCGAGCTCGCATCCAAGCCGGAAGGTCGCGTGGGCCGCGCTGCAGCTGCTCGCGTGCGCTTTCTTGGGGTCGATCGGCTCCGAGGCCGGCGCCGCCTCGCCGTCCCCCTCCTCGGCACCGCCCGCCCAGGCGGCACCGTCGGTGCCGGCAGGCGCTCCCGCCGGCCCGGCGGCGGCGGCGCAGATGCCCGAGGCACCGCCGCCGATGACGGCGGCGCGAGTCATCGAGGTGCTGGACCAGACGATAGACTGGTACCGGACGCTGGGCCTGCAGCAGCAGGCGGCCACCGAGCCGCGCGACATGCTGATCCTTTTCGACAACCGCCAGACCGCGAGCCAGGTCCTGAGCGTGGCGTTAGAGATCGCGCGTACCGACGCCGATCTCCTGTCCAAGCAGCCGGCGCCCCCCAAGGAGACCGGCAAGAGCTCCGGCTCCTCGCAATCGCTTGCGCAGCTTCAGGACAAGTTCACGGCGCAGGGCGTCGCGGCGCAGAAGGAGCTCGAGGACTATCAGCACCAGGCGAGCGGCGCCCCTCCCAAGGAGAAGGCGGCGCTGCAAGCCAAGGTGCGCGAGCTGCAGGGGGAGCTCGATCTCATCAATGCGCGCAAGAGCCTGCTGGCAACGATGTCGACGTTCACCACCCGCACCGACGGCACCGGTCTCGGCGCGACCTCGCTCAAGGCGCAGATCGACGCCATGGCCATAGCGCTGCCCTCCACGTCGTCCCCCGCGCAGCCGGCGGCCGCCGGAGCGCCGTCGCCCGCCGCGGGCACGGCGGCCAGCCCGTCCGCGGGCAACCCCGCCGCCTCGCTCACTTCCGCGACCGGCGTGAGCAGCAGCGCCGCGGTGCGCTTCGGGATCTGGGACCTCGCGACGAACGCGGTGCGCCTCTCGGAGAAGATGTCCACCATCGCCTCCGTCGATCGCCGCACCGCCCAGCTGCAGACGACATTCGCGGACATCCGCAACCCGGTCATCGATCGGCTCAAGGCGTTGTCCGCGCGCGGCGATGCGCTCGCCGCGCAGGCGGACAGCGCCGACGCCGCCACGCTGGACAGCGTCCGCATCCAGCTCGACACGCTGTCGAGCCAATTCAAGCGAGCGTCCTCGATGCTGATACCGCTCACCAAGGAAGGCGTGCTGCTCAATCAATATCGGCGCAACCTCGGCAACTGGCGCGACACCATACGCACCCAGTACCACGACGCGCTCGAGACGCTGGGCGTGCGCGTCGGCGTGCTGCTGGCATTGCTCGTAATGGTGTTCGCCGCCGCGGAGATCTGGCGGCGCGCGGTCATGCGCTACATCCAGGACTCGCGCCGCCGGTATCAGTTCCTGCTGTTGCGGCGGATCGCGCTTTGGGCCGTGGTCGTGGTCATCGTCGGCTTCGCGTTCGCCAGCGAGCTCGGCTCGGTGGTGACGTTTGCCGGGCTCATCACCGCCGGCCTTGCCGTCGCCATGCAGAGCGTGCTCGTGTCGATCGTCGGTTATTTCTTCCTCATCGGCAAATACGGCATCCGCGTCGGCGACCGCGTGCAGATCGGCGATGTCACCGGCGAGGTGATCGAGCTCGGCCTCGTGCGGCTGTATCTCATGGAGCTCGGAGGGCACGGACTGCTCGGGCCCACCGGGCGCGTGGTGGCATTCGCGAATTCCATCGTCTTCCAGGTCTCGAGCGGACTGTTCAAGCAGATCCACGGCGTCAATTTCGTGTGGCGCGAGATCGTCGTCGCCCTGCCGGGCGGCATCGACTACTCCGCGGCCAAGGAGCGCATCACCGCCGCGGTGACGGCCGCGCTCAAGGACTATCGCGACGAATTCCTGCGGCAGAGCAGGGAAATACAGAGAGCCTCCGCCTTGAACTCCGGCGGCGACGCCCAGCCGCGAGTACAGCTCGGCTTCTCGGTGTCCGGGGTGGAGGCGCACGTCCGCTATCCCGTGCACCTCGAGAACGCCGGAGAGATCGACGAGCGCGTATCGCGCGAGGTGATGCGCGCGATCAACGAGCTGCAGGCGGGCGCCAAGAGCTCCTGAAGAGCCCGGCGTCGCGGGATTTTGGTAAATCCCGTGATTTTTGCAGGCGCGTTTCCGGACCGGCAGGGGTGTGACGATGCTATCCTTGCGCGCTGGACGGGCGGACGGGACTCGTATTTCGCATGATTCTGGTCATCGACGTGGGGAACACCCGTCTCAAGTGGGCGTGGCTGACCAGCACCGGTCTGTCCGACCAGCAGGCCGTCGTGCATCGCGATGCGAAGCCCGGCATCTGGACCACGGCGTTGTTCGAGTCGGGCTTGAAGCCCCAGCGCGTGCTGGTATCGAACGTCGCGGGTCCCGCGATGGCCAAGATCCTGTCGCGGCTGACCAAGAAGACGTTCCGTGTCGACGTCGAGTTCGTCACCGCCTCGCCTGAGTTCCGGGGTCTGACCAACGGGTATCTCGATCCTTCGCTGCTCGGCGCCGATCGCTGGCTCGCCCTGATCGGCGCGTGGACCCGGGCGCGCTCCGCGCTCTGCGTCGTGGACGCGGGCACGGCGGTCAAGGTCGACAGCGTCGACGCCGGCGGCCAGCATCTCGGCGGATTGATCGCGCCTGGCATCCACATGATGCGCGAAGCCCTGATGAGCAAGACCAGCGACATTGCGGTTGCGGCGGGACGGAGCACGCCGTCGCTCGCCGGCGTGCTCGCCAACAACACCATCGGCGCGGTGTCGCGCGGCGCCGTCTTCGCCCTGGCCGGCATGGCCGACCGGGCGGCGGAAGTGATCGAGCAGAGCACGGGAACCAAGCCCAGGCTGTTCATCACCGGCGGCGACGCCGGAATGATCACCGGCATCATGCGAGCCCAGGGGGAGATCGTGCCGGATCTGGTGCTGCAAGGTCTCGCGGTGATCGCCGCGCAGCCGCGCTAGGATTCCGTGCATCGCCGCCCCGCCAACGCGCCCCACCCGCTCTGCGGAGTCTCCCTCTAGGCGCATCGATGCCCGCACCCGGCGCAAGAAATCTCATCACCGACGTTGGCGGGCTCGGTGTAGGTCATGCACTCGACGAGGAAGCCCGCTCCGGGGTCACCGTGGTGCTGTGCGGCGATGGCTGGGCCGCCGGAGTCGATGTGCGCGGCGGCGGCCCGGGTACGCGCGAGACCGAGGCTCTCTCGCCGGAGAACCTGGTCGGCCGTGCCCATGCCCTGGTCCTCGCCGGCGGATCCGTGTTCGGTCTCGCCGCCGCGGACGGCGTGGCGGCGGCGTTGTCCGACCGCGGCGTCGGCCTCGAGATGCGCCAAGGCTCGCGCTCGCCGAAGGTGCCCATCGTCCCCTGCGCGGTTCTCTACGATCTCGGCAACGGCGGCAACAAGAGCTGGGGCCGCACCCCTCCGTATCGCGAGCTTGGCGTCGCCGCGCTCGAGGCCGCCGGTCCAGACTTCGCCCTGGGACGCGTCGGCGCGGGCCGCGGCGCGGCGCTCGGGCTGCTCGACGGCGGCATCGGCACCGCCTCGCTGGACCTCGGCGGCGGGATCATGGTCGGCGCACTCGTGGCCGCCAACGCCGTCGGCTCGGCGTTGATGCCGGACGGCGAGACCTATTGGGCCTGGCCGTTCGAGCTTGCCGGCGAGTTCGGCGGGCGCGGGCCGCCGCGCCGTTCGATGGACACGAGCAACCCCGTGCCCGATGACTCCCGCTTGAACGACGCCGGCCGCGCGCAGGTCGGCGTGAACACCACGATCGCGGTGGTCGCTTGCAGCGCCGATCTCGGCGGCGCCGAATGCAAACGGGTGGCCATGATGGCGCACGACGGCATCGCACGCGCGGTGCGGCCTGCGCATACGCCGTTCGACGGCGACACCATATTTGCGGTGGCTAGCGCCGCCCGGCCGCTCGTCGGGGGCATGCATCGAGCCGCCGAGGTCGCACGCATCGGCGCCGCCGCCGCGGACTGCACGGCGCGCGCCATCGCGCGCGCCGCGTACGCGAGCAATCCCCGCCTGCAACGGCTCCGGTAGCGGCTGCGGCGGCGCCCGCTATTTCTGCGCCGGCACGAACTCCTCACGCACCGCCTTGTCCATGAGGTCCGGCGGCAGCAGCCCCTGGTCCAGGATGAAGTCGTGGAACTTGTGCTGGTTGAATTTCCCGCCGAGCGCGGACTCGGTCTGCTTGCGCAGCGCCAGCAAGCGGGTGTATCCGTAAAAGTAGCTGTTGGCCTGTCCGGGTGCCCGGTAGGTGAACCGCTCGACCTCCTCCTTGGCGAAGGCATGGCTCAGCTTCACGTCCTTCTCCAGGACGTCGTAGGCATGCGCCTGGGTCGACACTCCGCTCTGCAGCTCGGGGTCCAGGAACGCACGCGCCGCGCGCAGCAAGCGCAGCTGCAGCGTGATGAGCTGCCCCTCGGCAGGCTCGTAAGGCTGCATGATGTACTCCGCGTACAGCCCCCAGCCCTCGTCGTTGGTGGAGTTCGCCGCGTACAGCGCCCGCGCCATGCTGACGCCGTGCTCCACCATCGAGTCGAATTGCAGCTCGTGGCCGGGGCGCGCCTCGTGCGCCGTCAGCGTCCAAGACGCCGCGTCGTAAGCGAAGTCGTCGTACTTGTCCTCGGCGCCGCCGTTCGCCGAGGGAATGTTGAGCGGCAGCACGAATTCTCCGCGTTGCCCGGTGTTGTGAAGCATCGGCGGCGGCTTCATGTGCGGCGCGGGCTGCTGGGCGGTCTCGGCCGCGGTCGCGAGGCGGATGACCGCCGGCCGGTTCGGCAAGGTGACGAGGTCCTTGTCGCGGATGATGGCCTCGATCTCGTGCAGCCGTTTCTCGAAGAACGGCAGGATGGCCTCGCCGGTGATCTGCTGCTTCTTCAGCTCGGCGATGACCGTGCGGTAGTCGCTCGACGGGTAGCCCCGGGTCTTGGCGATCTTGGCGGCGATCTGCTGCATCTCGGTCTGATACTGCCCGAAGGCGGTGTGCGCCATCGCTGCGATGCGCGCCGGCGCAATGTCGACGCCATAGCCTTCGAGCGCCAGCGCGTACTGTTGCGGCGGCAGGCGAAAGTCGGTGCGCGCCTTCGGCAGGATGGTGGCGCGCACCCAGGCATCGTAGTCGGCGAGCTGGGTCTTGAGCTTTGCGTAGGGCTCCTCCCATCCCTGCAGCCGATACTTGCGGAACAGCTGCGCAATCCCCTCGATGTAGTTGGGATTGCGTCCGAGCTCGGTCTCCATCTGATCCTTGGCCGGATATTCGATGCCCGGCTTGGCCATCTGCTCGACCGCGTACTGCTTCAGGAGGTCGACGATCGGCTGGTAGCCGCTTTCGGCGCCGACGTACTCGCGCAGCCGGATGACGGCCGCGTCCCGCCGCTCCGCGGGCATCTGGTCGTCCAGAAGGCTGCGCAATCCGCTGAAAACGCGCTGGCTCGCATTGTCGAAGGGCACCTCGTGCGCGAGGTCGAAGTCCGCCTTGCGGAAGCGCAGATCGAAGGCCTTGCGCAGGATCTCCAGGTCCTCCCGCACGTTTCGGTCCTGCTCGGCCGCACCGTCCTTGGCAATGGCCGCGAGCGCGGCCTCGAGCTCATGCCGCTGGGCGAGGTCATCGGCCATGCTGGGCTTGGCGATGCGCCTGTCGTAGCGCGCGAGGCCCTCGCGCGTTCCTTCCTCCGGGCTGTGCTCGAAATCGATGTCCAGGAGGTGCTGAGTATAGCCGTTGCTCTTTTCGATCCACGCTGGAGCTGCGGAGCCGGTCATGGGCAACAGGGCGGCGCACGCGAGCAGCGCGAACATGGGTCGGTACATGGCGGTCCTCAGGTCAGTGTGGGTGCTGCGGCGATCAATGCTTTCGTGTAGGGATCTCTCGGGTCACCGAGCACGGCCGCCGTCGGCCCGTGCTCCACGATGCGCCCCTGCCGCATGACGTAGACGCGGTCGGCGATGGATTTTACGACATTGAGGTCGTGGGATACGAATATATAGGCAATGCGCAGGCGGGCCGCGAGATCGGCGAGCAGATCCAGGATCTGTGCCCGCACCACGACATCGAGCGCCGATACGGCCTCATCGAGAGCGATCACGGCCGGCCGCGTGACCAGGGCGCGGGCGATGGCGATGCGCTGGCGCTGGCCGCCGGAGAACTCGTGCGGATGGCGTGCCGCCGCGTCCGCGGTCAATCCCACCTCGGCCAACGCTTGCGCGACCCGGCTGCGCCGCTCACCCGCGCCGGGCGACGGCTCGAGCAGGTGAAAAGGCTCTGCGATCAAGCGCTCGACCGTCCAACGCGGGTCGAGGCTGCCGTACGGATCCTGGAACACCGCTTGAATGGCGGATCGCCGGCGGCGCAGGTCGGATCCCCGAGCACGAGAAAACGGCTGGCCGAGCAACCGCACCTCGCCCGCGCGCGGCGCGTCGAGCGCGAGCACGATGCGCAGCAGGCTCGACTTGCCGGAGCCCGATTCCCCCACGAGCCCCACGGTCTCCCCCGGGCCGACCGAGAGCGACACCCCGTCGACCGCACGGACCGCCGGAGCCGCGCGCCGCAAGCGATGCCGCGCGCCTCGGTATTCCTGAACGACGCCGCATACCTCGAGCACCGGACCCGGGCTCGCCGTCGAAGACCCCTGAGAGGGGCTTTCCAACCCCTGATCCCCACCCGCCGATCGCGGGCGCTCGAGCCTCATCTGCGCCGCCGCGAGCATGGCGCGGCCGTAGGGGTGACGCATCCCGCGGATCAGCTCGCGCGCAGCGCCCTGCTCGACGATCACCCCTTCGTGCATCAGCGCAATACGGTCGGTGATCCGCGCCGCCACGGCGAGATCGTGCGTGATGAGGATCAGCCCCATGCCGTGGGCGCGCGCCAATCCGACCAGGAGATCGAGCACCCTCGCCTGGGCGAGGGCATCGAGCGCCGTGGTCGGCTCGTCCGCGATGAGCAACGGGGGCGTCAGCGCGATCGCAATGGCGATCGCCACGCGCTGGCGCTGTCCGCCCGAGAGCTCATGGGGCAGCCTCCGCTCGATTCCGGCGACGTCGCGGAGGCCCACCTCGTCGAGAGTGCGCCGCGCCCAACGCCGCCCCTCGGCCGCGGAAGCGGCTCGGTGCAGCGTGATGGTCTCGGCGACCTGATCGCCGATGCGCATGAGCGGGTTCAACGCGGTCATCGGCTCCTGGAAGACCAGGCCGATCTCGCGTCCGCGAATGTGCTCGAGCCGCGCCTCGTCGGCGTCCGTCAGCGACTCGCCGCGCAGCCGGATCGCGCCCGTGAGATGACTCCCCGCGGGCAACAGGCGTGCAATGGCGAGCGCGGTCATCGATTTACCGGACCCCGACGCTCCGACCAGCCCGACGATCTCGCCGGCCGCCACCTCGAGCGACAGGCCGCGAACGATGTCCACGCCGCGGATGGACACGCGCAGGTCCTCGATCCCGAGCAGCGGCGCGGAGCTCAAGATCCGATGTCCAGCCGCGCGCGCAACCCGTCTCCCAACAGGTTGAGACCGAGCACGAAGGAGACGAGCGCGAGCCCCGGGAATATCGCGAGGGTCGGGGCGAGCGCGGTCAGCGTCTGCGCCTCGTTCAGCATGCGCCCCCAGCTTGGCGTGGGCGGCTGAGCGCCGAGCCCCACGTACGCGAGGCCCGCCTCGGCGATGACCCCGAGGGAGAGTTGTATGGCGGCCTGCACGATCAACAGGCCCGACAAGTTGGGCAGCACGTGCTCGAGCGAGATCGCCCACCGGCTCTTGCCGGCGACGCGGGCGGCAAGCACGTAGTCGCGCGACCAGGCCTGCAGCGCGCCGCCCCGCGCGACGCGCGCGAACACCGGGATGTTGAAGATGCCGATGGCGATGATGGCGTTCACGGCGCCGGGACCCAGCGCCGCGGTCATCAGGATCGCGAGCAGCAGCGCCGGGAAGGCGAATATCACGTCATTGGCGCGCATCACCAGCTCGTCGACCAGCCGTCCGCGCGCGGCGGCCCAGAGCCCGAGCGGCACGCCGCACGCGGCGCCGACCAGGACCGCGATCAGCGCCACGCCGACCGACGTCTGTGCGCCGGCCATGATCATGGACAGCACGTCGCGGCCGAGCTGATCGGTGCCCAGCCAGTGGTGTGCCGAGGGCGGCCGGAGCTTGTCGCCGATGGAAATACGCGCGGGATCGAAAGGCGTCCAGAAGCGGGCGAGAACGGCCGTACCGGCGAAGAATGCGGTGACGGCGGCACCGGCCGCAAGCGCGGCACGCGGCCGCGGCGGCGCGGGCGGATGCGCGCCCGCGCTCATCGAACGGTCGCCTCGCGCAGCCTCGGGTCGACCAGCGCGTAAGACAGGTCGACCACGAAAGTCACCACCACCACGGCGAACACCAGCACGATCACCACGCTCTGCACCACCATCAGGTCGCGCTGCGCGATCGCCTGGAAGACCAGCCGTCCGAGGCCCGGCAGGAAGAACACGTTCTCGACGATGACGGCGCCGGCGAGGAGGAAGGAGAACTGCATGCCGAGGATGGTGAGCACGGGCACGAGCGCATTCGGCAGCGCGTGCCGCCACAGCACGCGCAGAGGCCCCGCGCCCTTGGCGCGCGCCGTGCGCACGTAATCCTCGCGGAGCGTCTCGATGAGCGCGCCGCGAAATGTCCGCGCGAGAATCGCCGCCTGAGGCATCGCGAGCGCGATCGCGGGGAGGACCAAGGCCTCGAGGCCCGCGGCAATGCCCGCTTGCCAGCCGGGAAATCCGCCGGCGGGCACCCAGTGGAGCGAGATCGCGAAGATCACGACGAGCAACATCCCCAGCCAGAAGCTCGGCACCGCCAGCCCGAGCTGCGTGGCGCCGCTCAGGATCGCATCGCCGCAGCGCCCCCGATACGCCGCCGAGATCAGCCCGACCGGAAATGCGATCGCCGCCGCCAGCGTCAGGGCGAGCAGCGCGAGCGGAAGCGAAATCTGCAGACGCTCGGCGATGAGATCGCGGACCGGAACGCGATAGGTGTAGCTGGTGCCGAAATCGCCGCGCGCCAATCCCGCGGCCCAGCGCACGTAGCGCCTCGATGCGGCCTGGTCGAGGCCCAGCTGATGACGGGTCGCGGCGATGCTGTCCGCGTCCGCCTGCATGCCCATCATGTAGCGCACGGGATCGCCGGGCACGACCTCGACGACCACGAACACGATGACCGTGGCCGCGAGCAGCGTCGCGATCAACGCCGCGGCCCGGCCCGCGACGTACCTCGCGCCGAGTCCGCGCACGCCCAGCGCGAACGCGAGGGCGAGCCCGGTAGCGACCAGAATGCCGGACCATCGGTGCGGCCGGCCGCGGGCCGGGGGCGTTTCGGCTGCGACGGGCGTCGCGGCGGACCTCGGGACCCCGGCCGCCGCGTCGACGGCCGCGCCGCGCAGGTCGACGAAGCCGAGCACGTTGTCGAACGCCAGGCCATGGATGCGCGCATTCCAGACGTCGAGCCGCGGATGCTGGAACAGAAATCCGTTCACGGCATCTTCGGCGATCTTGCGCTGGATCTCCCCGAGCAGCCGGCGGCGGCGCGCCGGATCGAAGCTGTCGTCGAGCTCCGCGATCAGTGCCTTGAACTCGGGGCTCGAGTATCCGAAGTAGTAGCCGTCGCGGGCGTAGATGTCGTAGTCCATGGGCTCGGCGTGCCCCACGATGCTCATGTCGAAGTCATGCCGCGTGAACACCTGATCCAGCCACTGCGCCCATTCGAGATTCTCGATGCGCACGCGGATGCCCACCTCGGCGAGCTCCGCGGCGACGATCTCTCCGGAACGCCGCGCATAGCTCGGCGGCGGCAGCTTCAGGCTCAGCGAGAGCCCGTGCGGATAGCCGGCTTCGGCCAGCAGTGCTCGCGCCCGGGCGGGGTCGTACGGGTACCGGCCGGTGAGGTCGACGTACGCGGGGTTGCGGGGAGGAAAGTGGCTGCCGATCGGCGTGCCATGGCCGAACATGGCGCCGTCGATGATGGCGCGCCGGTCGAGCGCATGCGAGATCGCGCGCCGCACCAGCAGATTGCCGAGCGGCGCGATGCGCTCGTTGAGCGCGAGCACGGTTTCCATCTCCGAGCTCGCGGCGAGCGTGCGAAAGCGCGGATCGGCCGTGAATTGCGCGAAGCTCTCCGGTGCGGGGTAGTTGGCGAAGACATCGACGTCCCCCGCCATCAGCGCCGCATAGGCCGCGGTGGGGTCGGCAATGAACTTGAACGTGACCTCGTCGAGCGGGGCCGGACGTCCCCAGTAGCCGCGGTTTCGCTCGAGACGCAGCGAGTCGCCGCGGCGCCATTCCGCGAGCTCGAACGGTCCGGTACCCACGGGATGCACGGCATCGGTCGCGGCGGATCGCGGCGAGACCATGACGAACGCCCCCCAGGCGAGCGACTGGAGCAGGCCGCCGGAGCGTTGCGTCAGCAGCACCCTGACGGTGAGCGGATCGACCACCTCGACCGCGCGGATCTTTGCGATCCGCGCCCGCTGCGGGTTCACCGACCCCGGCGCGAGCGCACGCTCCAGGGAGAACTTCGCCGCCCAGGCGTCGAACGGGGTCCCATCCTGAAAGCGCACGCCCTCGCGCAGGTGAAAGAGGTACGACAGCCCATCGTCGGACACTTCCCAGCTCGACGCCAGCGAGGGGGCGGCCGAGCCGTCGGGGGCGAACTGAACCAGGCCCTCGTAAAGGTTGCCATACAGGGCCTCCGAGATCGCGGAGGCCGGATTCGCGGTCGGGTCCAAGATCGGCGGCTCGAGCTGCATGCCGATGACGATGCGGCCGCCGGGGCTGGGCGGCACGGCCGGAGGCGCTGAAGTCTCGGTGCGTGACGCGGCCGGCGCCGCAGGCGGCGGCGCGGGGATCCCGGTGCGCGGCGCGCCCGGCGCCGCGGCGGCGAGCAGCAACGTTGCCGCCAGGATCCGCGCGCGCCTCATGCGCGCCGGTGGACCAGCTCGCGCGCGGCGAGCGCCATCACCTTGGCCGCGTCGACCATGTCGTCTATTGCCACGTACTCGTCGGGCTGGTGCGCGAGGTCGAGGATTCCAGGGCCGTAGGCGATGCAATCGCGCAGCTTGCCGATGCGGTCGATGTGCTTCTGGTCATAGGTGCCGGGCGAGCACACGATCTCGGGATCGCGGCCGAGGACGCGGCGGATCGCCGCGGCGGCCGCCCGCGCGACCGGCCCGTCGCGATCGGCCATGGTGGGCTGGACTTCGAAGATGTCGCGCAGCCGATAACGGAATCCCGCGCGCTCACCCGCGAGCGACTCGAGCAGATCGCGGATCTCGGCCTTGACGCCGTCCGCGCGCTCCTCGATCAGGAACCGCCGATCGATCACCATGCGGCAGGAGTCCGGCACCGCCGGCGCGGGATAGCCGGGCGTCTCCGCCTGGCCGCCGTGGATGGAATTGATGTTCAAGGTCGAATGCCGGGCTCCCGAGGGCACCACGGGCATGTCGGTGCGCCGCGCTGCGAGCTTCGGATACAGCTCGCGCTCGAAGCGCTCGACCAATGCATGCATGTGGCGCACGGCACAGTCGCCGAGAAACGGCATGGAGCCGTGCGCCATGCGGCCGTAGGTCTCGATTTCCGCCCACCACACCCCGCGATGTCCGATGCAGATCCGGTCCACGTTGAGAGGCTCGGGGATGATCACGTGATCGACCCGCGGCGGGGTGAACCAGCCGCGCTCCGCGAGGTAGTGCACGCCGCCATATCCGCCCGATTCCTCATCGACGGTGCCCGACAGCTCGATCACCCCGGGAAGGTCCGGCTGCGAGTCCAAAAGCGCCTCCACCGCGATGATCGAGGCCGCGAGCCCCCCCTTCATGTCGCACGCGCCGCGGCCGTAGATGCGCCCTTCCCTCACCTCGCCCGCGAACGGATCCATCGTCCAGCCGCCGCCCGCCCGCACCACGTCGATGTGGCTGTTGAAATGCACGCAGGGTCCGGGCGCCGCACCCTCGCGGCGGCCGATGACGTTGATGCGCGGATGGCGCTCATCGTCCCCGGGCGTTCCGGCCGCGTGCACGTACTCGACCGCAAACCCGTGCCTCTCGAGCCGGCGGCCGATGAACTCGGCGCAGGGGCGATAGGCCTCTCCGGGCGGATTCACGGTCGGGAAGCGGATGAGCTCGCGCGTGAGCTCCACCAGCTCGTCGCGCCGCGCCTCGATGCTCTCGAGCAGCCGCAATGTCGGGGTCATGTGCTCACCGGAGAATTCGTCCTCGCGCCGGTGCCCGCCATCCCGGGCTCGCCGCCAAGCCGGGTGCGCCGTCTGCGCGCTTGCTCCGCCGCCCCGGCGGCAAGCTGCGGCAATCCCAACCGGGCGTATAGCTGGGCGAGGGCTTCGTTCACGGGCACGCCGTCGGGGTCCGCCATCCGGCGCAGCTCGAGCGTCTGCTGCGCGGCGCTCAGCCGGCCGGTCTTGAGACAGGCGTCGAGCAGGATCTGCTCGAACAGATCGCGCTGCGCGTGGCTGCCGCCGACCTCCGCGATGCGCGGCACGCTCGCCGACAGATGGCGCCAGGCCGTAGCGTAGTCGCCGCGGGCATGCGCGGCCAGCCCCTCGCAAGCGGGCAAGGCAACGGCGCGCCAGACCTCGCGCGTGAACTCGGGTGCATGCGCCGCGTGGCACCGGACCGATTCGAGCAGCGTTTCGGCCTCGACCCGGGCCGCCCTTGCGAGGCCATACAGATATTGCAGCGTCAGGAACGGCTGCACCGTGTCGCTGGTGCGCGCGGCGAGATGGTCCGCGAGCTCGCGCCAGCGCGACCCGACCTCGATGCCGGCGAGCTCCAGCCTCGCCAGCAGGGACACGGCGCCGACCTGATCCTGAGAACAGTCCTTGGCGACTCCCCAGCAGTGCCGATCGTAGAGCACGAGAGCCTCGCGCTCGCGCCCCTGGCTCACGTAGAACAGAGCCAGGTGCCACCAGAGATGCGTGAGCATGAACGAGTTGAGCCCGGTCCAGGTCCCGGCCGCCGTCTCGAGGAAGGCACAACCCTCGTCGATGCGGCCGCGCGTCAGGTATACGTGCGCGAGCGCGTGCTGCGCCCAGGGCTCCCTGTGCCGCATGTCCAGCGCACGGCGCGCCGCGGCCTCGGCCTCGTCGAGGCGATGGCATTGCTCGTAGCCGAACGCCGCCATGCCGTGCACGTAGGCCACCTCCGCGCACGCCTGCTGGGCCTTGAGCGCCGCCCGCAGCATGGCGGGCGAATTACCGCGGTTGAATTCGAAGTATTGCTGCAGCTTGATCAGCGCGAGGTCGCGCGGAAACTGATCGGTCGCGGCGTCGCAGACGCGCAGCGCCGTCCCGAGATCATCGTCCACCCAGGCCTCGAGCACCTGCAGGTTGAGCTGCTCGCGGCGGCTCGAGCCGCGCGCCGCCCGCCGCGCGGCCTCGGCGTGCCTGCGCGCGAAACCGACCCCTCGAGGGGACTCGAGCAGCATCCAGAGGAATCCGGCGTAGACGTTGGCGAGACACGAGCCGGGATCCGCATCGGCCGCCGCGACGATGCCTTCGGCGCGCCTCTCGTACGCGAGGAAGCCCTCGATGAAATCGTCGATGGCGCGGGCCGTGGCTTCGCGCTGCGCGCTCAAGGGATTGCTCAAGCAGTCGCGCTGCATGGGGCGATGATACCAAGCTCGCATCCCGAGCGAATGCCGCCTAACGCCCCGCGTTCGCCGGAAATTCGGCAACGTCGCCCGCCGATCGCTCGGGAATCTCGATCTGCGGCAGAGGACCGGAGACGTAGCCGACGCCGTCGAAGCTGACCCCGACGGGAGAGGTGTTGTCGGAGGTGTAGTCGATGAAGCCCGAAAGCACCGAAATGGCGATTCCGACGTCTTGAACTGATTCCGCCCGGCGCTGCGCGGTCACGACCACTTCCTGCAAGCCGCCTGGATCGCCGCCGACGCCCGTACCGTCCGCGCCCACCGTCTCCCCGAAACCCGTTGCCGAGACCGCCGCGAGCCACCCCGCGAGCGCGCCAATCGCCGCGATGTCATCCCATTCTCCTACAGACCCGGACACCCCGGGCGAAGCATCATTTCGCGGAAGCGCTCGCCCTGTGAAATGACGTTTTTCTCCTCGAAGATGCAAATTGGCTATTGGCGGCGCCTCGGCAAGCTCTCGGCGCTCATGTCGTCCAATAGGGATAAAATCGTGCCTCACGAATTCGAAGGATCGGCGATGGCGAGTTTTCGCGGAACACCATGGCTATTGCTCGCGCTGGCCGCCGTCACGGTGGCGGCCGCCGAATCATCGCCGCTGCCGCCCGCGGACTATCGCGTGCTCGGAAGCTGGCCGCTGGGCGGATCGGGCGGATGGGACTACATCGCGCTCGAGCCCGGCGGCGGGCGGCTGTTCGTGAGCCGCGGCGACCGGGTGGATGTCGTGGACACCCGCAACGGCAAGCTCGCCGCCAACATCCCGAACACGCCCGGCGTGCATGGAATAGCTTTCGCGCCGTTGCTGAAGCGCGGGTTCACCAGCAACGGCAATGCCGACACCGTGACCGTCTTCGAGCTCGACACGCTGCGCGTGATCCAGCAGGTTCCCGTGACGGGCAAGCGGCCCGACGCGATACTGTTCGATCCCGAGCAGAACCACGTGATCACGGCCAATGCGCTGTCGCAGAACCTCACGGTCCTCGACGCGAGCACGCTGCAGATCGTCGGTACCGTGGCCCTGCCCGGCGCTCCTGAGTTCATGGCCGAGATTCCGGGAACGCTGTACGTCAACATCGTCAACGACCCGGGCAAGCTCGTGGCCATCGACGCAAAATCCTTGACGATCAAGGCGACCTGGACGCTTGCCGGCTGTGCCAGACCGACCGGCCTCTCGGCGGACCCGGCCGGCCGCCGGCTCTTCTCCGTGTGCGCCAATCAGATCATGGCCGTCACGGACGCGAGCTCCGGTAG
Organism: Steroidobacteraceae bacterium; assembly: GCA_036268215.1. GTDB lineage: Bacteria > Pseudomonadota > Gammaproteobacteria > Steroidobacterales > Steroidobacteraceae > Bog-1198. The sequence goes on along the minus strand of DATAUO010000032.1, from coordinate 12,402 downwards.
GCAGGTGGCCCGCCCCGGAATCGGTGCCGGAGCCGACGCCGCCGCGTTCGATGCGGCGCTCGGCCTCGCGTTCAGCTCGAACGGCGGCGACGGGACGCTCACCGTCGTCAGGGAGATATCACCCGACGAATACACCGTGCTCGCCTCCGTCAACACGCAGGTGAGCGCCCGCACCATGGCGCTCGACCCGGTGACGCATCGAATTTACCTGGCGGCGGCCACGCTCGGCCCGACGCCGCCCGCGACTGCCGATGAGCCCCACCCACGGCCGCCCGTCGTGCCCAACAGCTTCGAGATTCTGATCGCCCAACCCAGGTAAGGACCGTCATGAGCGAGAACGTCGAGGTGGTCTGCGGGCATTGCGACGCGGTGGTGCGATTGCCCCGGGAGCGGCTGCGCGACGCGCCGCGCTGCTCGAGCTGCCACAACGGGCTGTTCGGCGGCAGGCCGATCGAGCTGACCGAGAAGAATTTCGACCGGCACCTCGAGCGCTCCGAGCTCCCCGTGGTGGTCGACTTCTGGGCGCCCTGGTGCGGACCGTGCATCGCGATGGCGCCCTACTACGAAGCGGCAGCGCGGCAGCTCGAGCCGAGCTTTCGCTTCGCCAAGCTCAACACGCAGGACGAGCCCGCGCCCGCGGGGCGATTCGGCATCCGCGGCATACCGACCCTCATCGTGTTCCGCGGCGGCCGGGAGATCGCCCGGCAGACGGGCGCGATGGACGCTCAGTCGCTGACGCGCTGGCTGAGCTCGATCAGCGCCGCATGACGCGCTCCGGCGACTCGCGGCACTGAGCTCGATCGAGCGGCCGCGGGTGTTTCGCCCGCGCTCGGCCGCGCCGGGCGCGATGCCGGCCGAGCGACGCTCGGATCAGGCGCCCTTGCGAAACACCAGCACGAAGCGGTCGGTCTTGCCGAGCATCGGCCCCTTGTAGCTGATCTGGTTGCGTGCATCCTCGGGCTTGCGCAGCACATCGCTCTTCGCGACCACTTTGAGGCCGCGCTTGGCGAAATCCTTGACGGCGTAGCCCTCGTCGATGCGGTGCAGGGGCGTGGCCGAGGAGGAGCCGCTGCCGGCCTTGGCGGAATGGTCGACCACGACCACGACGCCGCCCGGCTTCAGCGCGCGCACGAGCTGGTCCAGCACTCCGGCGGTATCGATCTTCGGCCACTCGCCCTGGTCATCGACCCAGTAGAGATCGTGGTAGACCTTGACCAGGAAAACCGCGTCGAGCGATCCCGGAGCGAGATTCATGTGGTTGAGGTCGAGGGTCTCGTGCTCGACGTTGGCCAGCCGGTCCGATTTCAAGCGCTCAGGCAGGGCTGTCCCCGCCCAGCCGTCGAACGCCGCATTGTTGATCGACAGCACCTTGCCCTTGGGGCCCACGACGTAGCTGATGAGCTCGCTGTAGTACCCATCGCCCGCGAGCACGTCGGCGACCCGCATGCCCGGCTTGATGCCCGACAGGCGCAGGATCTCGTCGGGATGATCCAGCGGATCGCGCTTCGAGTCCGCCGCGCTGCGCCCGGCATGAGCCGCCGCGGCATCGTATTCGTCCGCCCGGGCGGTCCCCGTGAGGACCCATGCCGCGCACAGCAGGGCGAGCATGCCCCGCGCCATCCACCCGACTCGATTGCCCATGATCCCTCCCCCGGCATAGATATAGAAGCCACGCCGCGCAGACGGGCCTTGATTCGCAGACCCATCGACATCCGGCTCGGGAGCCTTCAGCGCGACGTCATCGCATCCTCGATCTGCCTGAGCAGATCGTTCACGTCGCACTCGCCGTCGGCCTCGTCCACCATGACGGCCCCGTCGTCGTCGGTGTCGACCCGCAGGATCTCGGGACTGTCCTGCTCGATCCGGGCGAGCATCGTGGCCTGTTTCTGATACTCGCGCAGCAGGCGGCGGCTCTGCTCCTCCAAGCGCTTGTGCGCCAGGGCCTGTTGGACCGTGAAGCTGAGATCGACCGGATTGCACGGCTTCAGGAAGAAACGGTGCACCTCGCCCTCGTTGATCGCGCGCACGGCGGCCTCGAGGCTCGCCTGCCCCGACAGGATCATGCGGATGGTATGCGGGTACTGCTTGCGGACCGCGGACAGGAATACCGAGCCCGACATGCCGGGCATCTGCTCGTCGGAGATCACCACGTCGACGTGCTGCTTCTCCAGAATCTGCTGGGCGGCCGGTCCCGAGGTCGCGGTCAGGATCCTGTATGGCTCCCTGCGCAACGCGCGCTTCAGCGCGTCGGTGACGTTGGGCTCGTCGTCGACGAGCAGGATCGTTGCGGCAGCGCCGCCCGCCTGCGGATCGGATTCGGCCCGGCTCGATTTCAATGGCTGACTCATGTCGACACCCTCACTCGGAATGGCTCGGCGACGCCCACGCCGCTGGCAATACTGTTCAAACGCACGATGAGCGAGCGTGTCACCTCGTGTCCGGCCGGTACCAGTCGAATCCCCTTCGAGCTCACCAGGTCCTCGTCGAGCATCATGCCCGGCGCGAGATCCTTGAGACGCAGCTGCCGCACCGCCAGCCCGTGACCGGACGGGACGATGGTGCGCAGCGCTTCGATGACGGCGCCCGGGAAGCCGAGCTTCGAGCCCTTGAGGACCGCCGCCGCGGCATCGCAGCGCATGCCGCCGAACGCCAGGCGGTCGAACTCGATGGCGGTGCGCAGCAGCAGCCTGCCCATCGCGCGCACGTCCCACTGGCGCAGATCCTCGGGCCCCACGGCGAAGGAGACGCCGTTGAATTGGGCGGTGACGATGTCGGCGACTTCCTCCATGCGCGGGATCGGCGCCAGCAGCTTATGGGCGACGTCGGGATGCGCCTCGTGCAGCCGCCGCTCCTCCTCGGTGAGATCCTGGCCCGCCTCGACCTTGGAGAGGATCTCCTTGGGCAATGCGACGCAACCGATTTGCGACACATATGCCGCCAGCGGCCACTGCCACCGCTCCGCAAGCTTCAGCGCCTTCGCGAGCGCGACGGTATAGCGCTGCAGCCGAGAGGCCCGGCCGGAGGCGGAGGGACTCACCATCCCCAGAATCTCGATCAGCATGGTCACGCATCCGCTCAGCGTCTGCTCGAGAAGAACCTTCTCGGCCGTGATCAGGCGGTGCTGGTTGAGCCCGTCCTCGATGGCCGCAAGCAGCTGCTCCGGCGAGCACGGTTTGTTCAGGAACCGGTAGATGTGGCCCTCGTTGACCGCGGCGATCGTGGCCTGCAGGTCGGCCTGGCCGCTCAGGATCATGCGCACCGTCTCGGGCTTGTGTTCGCGCACCTTGGCGAGGAATTGCGCCCCATTCATCGCGGGCATGCGCATGTCCGAGACCACGAGCGCGAACGGACCGGCGTCGCTCAGCATGCGCAGCCCCTCGGCGCCGCTGGTCGCGGTCTGCACGTCCACCTGCTTGCGCAGGGCGCGCTGGATGCCGTCCAGCACCTGCGGCTCGTCGTCGACGAACAGGACCCTCTCGCTCATGCCGCGCTCTCCGCCGCGCTCAAGGTGTCGAGCTCCGCGAGCCACACCGCCCAGCGGCCCGCGAGCCCGAGGCTCTCGAGCAAGCCCGGCTCCACCTCCATGACGGGCTTGCCGGTGACCAGCGCCTCGCGCGCGAGCACCAGACGGTCGGCGATGTGCACCAGTTTGGCGAGCGTGAGTCCGTCGCCGGGGACCTGGCTCGGGGCATCGTGGAACGCCACCACCTCGACGATGGGATTTGGAAATCCCCAGAGCCCCATGAGATAAGCCCCCACCTCGGCGTGGTGCGCCTGTAATTGAATGTTGAGGTCCTCACCCTGAGGCGTCGCATCGGGCGTCTCGGCCAGCTTGGTGGCGATCACCAGCTCGCCCACGTCGTGCAGCATGCCGCCGAGGAAGGCCTCGTCGGCCTTGCCGTGCGGAAGCCGCTCCGCGAGCGCGATGGTGCGCGCCGCAGCCGCGACGGCCTGGCTGTGCTGCCACAGCCGATCGATGCTGAAGCCCTTGATCGTGGGGATGTTGCCGCTCTTGAACACGCCGTGCCCGAGCACCAGCGCGCCCAGCGTATCGAGGCCGAGATAGGCGACCGCCCGGTCCGCGGTGCTGACCGGCTGGCGCGTGCCGAAGAACGCGGAGTTCACCAGCTTGATCACGTTGGCGGTCATCGCCATGTCGCGTGTGATGATCTTGGCCGCCTCGGCCACCGAGGCGTTCGGCCGCTGCAGGCAGGCCAGTATCTCCTGGAAGGCCTTCGGCGCGCTCGGCAGCATGTCGACGCGCCCGACGACCTGGGCCAGCCGATCGCTGGACAGGTGTTGCCGGAGCATCAAGGTCTGCATGATCGCGGTCTTGAGCGAGGTGGTCTCGCACGGCTTGGCGAGGTACTGATGCGCCGTGCCCACGGCGCGCATGATCGAGCGTGCGTCGGCATGTCCCGAGAGGACCAGGCGCACGGTCTGCGGATATCGCTTCTTCACCTCGGCAAGGAGCTCCCAGCCGTCCATGCCCGGCATGCGCATGTCGGACACGATCACGTCGGTCGGCGCCTTCTTCAGCTCCTCGAGCGCCGCGGCCCCGCTCTGCGCGAACTCCATGCTCCACTCATTGCGCATGTCGCGCAGCGTGCGCTTCATTCCTTGCAGCACGTCCGCATCGTCGTCGACGAACACCACTCGCATCATGCGGCTACCTGCTCCGTTTCGCTGGATTCGAGCGGCAGCGTGATGAAGAAGGTCGTACCCTTGCCGATCTCGGTCTCGAACCGCAGCGCGCCGCCGTGCTTCCCGACGACCACGCTGTGCGCGATCGCGAGTCCCTGTCCCGTGCCCTTGCCGACCTCCTTGGTGGTGAAGAACGGATCGAATATCTTGTCGCGCGCCGACTCCGGGATGCCGGTGCCGGTATCGGAGATCGAGATCTCGACCGCGTCGCCGTCCAGCCGAGTGCGTATCGTGAGCTTGCCCAAGTCGCCGCTGTCCTTGACGACGTCGCCGATCGCGTGCGCGGCGTTCACCAGCAGGTTGAGGATCACCTGGTTGAATTCGCCCAGATAGCAGGGCACCGACGGGAGCTCGCCGAAGTGGGTCTCCGCCTCCGCGACGTACTTGTACTCGTTGCGCGCGATCACCAGCGTCGAGCGTATCGCCTGGTTCAAGTCGACGAGCTTCTTCTCGCCCTGGTCGGGGTGCGCGAACTCCTTCATGGACCGGACGATGGTCGCAATGCGTCCGAGGCCCTCGATCGAGCTGTCGATCGCGAGCGGCAGGTTCTCCATGACGTAATCGAGATCCGCGGCCTGTTCGGCGGCGCCGGCAGCCGCGGCCGCGGCCGCAACGTCGGTGCCGGATGTCGCCGCCCGATGCAGGTCCCGGTACGCGGCGATCACCTTGGCGATGTCGGGCAGCGCGCCCCGCACGAATTGCACGTTGTCGGAGACGAACTGCACCGGCGTGTTGATCTCGTGGGCGACGCCCGCCGCCAGACGCCCGACCGACTCGAGCTTCTGAGCGGCCGCGAGCTCGCGCCCCAGCCGCCTGAGCTCGGTGATGTCGAGCATCAAGCCCCGCAATATCTTCGAGCGCTCCACCCATTCACAGGTGCCGGTCCAGCGCACCTCGAGCCGGCGGCCCTGTCTCTGGTATGCCGCGACGAACTCGAACGGTCCCTGCTCGCATTCGTCGAAACGCTGCCGTACCTCGGTGTTGCTCGCGCGCGGCATGATGGCGTCGAGGCCGCCCGGCCTGAGCCATGCGCTTTCGGGCAGCCCTGAGTCGGCGACTCCCTGCGCGCCGATGTAGGTGAAGCACCCGCGCGTGAGGTCGAGCATGAAAGGCACCGCCTGGGTGCTTTCGGCCATGAGCCTAAACATCTCGCGGCTTTGCTCGAGCGCCTGCGTACGCTCCGACACGAGATCCTCGAGCCGCTCCCGCTCGGTCGATGTCATGCGCTCCTGCTCCGTATGCAGGCGGCGCAGCTGGGTGACCATCATGTTGAACGACTGCGACAGCGCGCCGATCTCGTCGCGCGCGGCATCATCGACATGGACGTGCGACAGATCGCCGCGCGCCATTCGATCGGCGGCCTCCGCGATCCGTACCAGGCGGCCGGAGATGCGGCGCGACATCTGCACCGCGAGGATCAGCGTGCAGATCACGATGAGCGCGCCCACTCCGGCGGCGACGAGGATATCGCGCCGATGCGTGGCGTCCCGCATCGAGGTCGTGAAGCTCAGGTACAAGCGGCCGGAACGGCCGTCGCGTGAATTGATCTCGGCTGTCGCTACGACGTGGTTGCGATCGCTGCCGGCCGCGGCTGCCGGTGCCAGCAGGGTCGCGGGATGCCGGCCCTGTCCCTCGATCAGCTCGCCATTCTGCCCATAGACCGCGATGCCCTCGAGCTCCCGGTCTCCGAAATAGGTTCGGAGGATCTCGCGTGCGGCGAGCTGGTCGTTGAGCTCAACGACCGGCGCGAGCTGCAGCCTCAGTCGGCCCGTGATCCGCGCCGCGCGATCGCGCAGCCCGACCTGCGCCCGTTGGCTGGAAATGCTGGTGAGAGTGGTGGTCGTGATCGTCGTGGTCACGATCGACAGGAACGCGAATACCACGATCAATTGCGTTCGTAGCGGATGATCCCGCAAACGCGTCGTGACCCTCATTGGCTTGCCGCCTCGTGCGTGATCGCCCCGCGCCGCGACGGCCTCGAATTTTGAACCACGGGGAGACTCTCCGTGACAACCCGCAATTCGCATAGCTAACGGCAAAACGACCTTTCACTTGAGTGATTTGACTCCGGTTTTTGCGTTTCAGGGGCACCGCTGTAGGGAAAGTCCTACACCCTTATCGGCGGTGCCGGCTCGGAATCGATGGCGTGGGCCGCGACGGGGGCGGCGGGCGGAAGGTATGCGAGTGAGGCGGGTTGGGGCGCCGGTCGCCGCCGTGCCCCGGACCGACGTGATAGCCGCGCCCCCACCCTCCATAGTCGTAGCAACAAGGGCCGCCCCAGTAGTCGTAGCCGACGCCGGCATAGCCCACGTCGCCTTCGACTCCGACGCCGGTCACGGCGCAGGCGCCGAGGACCACCAGGACGGCACCGAGGGCGACCGCGCGCCACGAGGCCGCCGCACTCACGGGGACCGCCGTCCGTGCGCGCCGGACCGCGCTCATTGGGGCGCCGCCTGGCCGGCCGCCTCGGACCACTCCATCACGCCGACGGCCGCACCGAGCGGGTCCGCCACGACCGCAACCCTGCCGCCATGGCGCCCGACGTGGGGCTCGACCAAGACGCGGCCGCCGAGAGCGACGGCCTTGCCGGCGGCGTCCGCGGCATCGGCGACGCGCACGAAGTTCAACCAGTGGGGGTGCGTTGCGGCGGAATCGCTCGGCCGGGAGTTTGCGCTGGCGCGCGCGAGGTCATCGCTCGACAGGATGATGTGCTCGCGCTGATCGTCGCTTGCCAGGTCGAACACCTCGTAGCCGAACACGGTTTGATAGAACGCGGCCTCCGTGCCCGGATCGCCGCACAGCAGCGAGCTCCAGATCCACTCGCCCGGATCCGCGAGGTAATCCGGCGGATCGCCGCTGCTCGAAGCCAGCATGGCGAACACGGCGCCTTCCGGATCCGACAGGACCGCCTGCCGGCCCCGTGCGGGAACGTTGCGCGCATCGAGGAGAATCTTGGCGCCGTGCGCGAGCGCAACGCGCTTCGCGGCATCCAGGTCGCGCACCGAGATGAAGGTCAGCCACGCAGACTGGCGCCGCTCTCCGCTCGGCAGCGCCTTCTGGAACAGGCCGCCGACCGGCCGGCCGCCTGCCATCGCGACGGCATAGTCGCCGCTGCCGCCGTGTATGGGTTGGAAAGTCCAGCCGAACAAGCCGCCGTAGAAGCGCTCCGCCACGGCCAGGTCGGGAGTGATCAGATCGGCCCAGATCACCTTGCCGACGTGATGCTCGGCGCTCGGCGCCGCGTTGATGGGCGGCAGCTCGAGGGAGGCCGCCCGCGCGAGGCAGGCGGCGGCGGCGTACAGGCAGACGAGCACCGTGAGCGGGAACACGATCCCGGGCCTGCGCAGACGACTGATCGGCCGATCGACGCGAATGATCGCTCTTCTCCCCGGCGATCCCCAGATCGCCCGCTTCGTGTCAGCATACGTGGGAGCGCGCGCGGCGGCGGGCAGCGCGACGCAGGACTTCACGTCGGAAAACGCCTACGCGGCGCACGAGGGTCGAATGCAAATCAAATCGAGCGATTATCGGGTGCGCGAAGGCGATCAGGTCGATCTCGGAAAATGGCCGACGCGGGTTGCCGCGGTGTACGAGAGCGACGAGGCATATCACCGGATGCTCGCCGATCATGTGGGCTCCCTGAGCGAGCGGCAGCAACGGCTGTACGCCTCGAACCGTTGCGCCCTGTTGCTCATCTTCCAGGCGATGGACGCTGCTGGAAAAGACGGAGCGATCGCGCACGTCATGTCCGGGGTCAACCCGCAAGGCTGTCAGGTCTTCAGCTTCAAGCATCCGAGCGCCGAGGAGCTCCGGCACGATTTTCTGTGGCGCACGACCCGCAATCTGCCCGAGCGCGGCAAGATCGGCATCTTCAACCGCTCCTACTATGAGGAGGTTCTGATCGCACGCGTGCACCCCGAGATTCTCCAGGCTGAAGGACTGCCCGGCCGGCGGCTCGACGCGAAGGAGATCTGGCGCGGCCGCTACCGATCCATCGCGGACCTCGAAGCGCACCTCGATCGCAACGGCACGCGTATCGTCAAGATCTTCCTGCACCTTTCCAAGAGCGAGCAGCGCAAGCGCTTTCTGCAGCGCATCGAGCAACCGGAAAAAAACTGGAAGCTCTCGCGCGCCGATGTGGCGGAGCGCAAGTACTGGAAACAGTACATGAGGGCGTATGAGAAGTGCCTGACCGCGACCAGCACCCGGCACGCACCCTGGTACGTGGTTCCGGCGGACGACAAGCGCAGCGGCCGGCTGATCGTGTCGCGCATCGTGCTCGACACTCTCGACGCGTTGGACCTCAGCTATCCCAAGCCGCAGCCCGGGCGCAAGCGCGAGCTGCGCGCCATCGCCCGGCAGCTCGCCGGATGAGTCAGCCTTTGCGGACGCCGACGACGATCAGCACCAGTCCGCCGGCCAGCGCGACGCCGCCGACCCACGCGGGAATGGCGTGGTCCTGCGAAACCTTGGCCTCGACGTCACCGACCTTGAACACGCTCTTTTCGCTGGTGTAGCTCGGCGATCTGATCAGGATGAACAGTCCCCCGGCGATGAGCAGGGCGCCAATGATCTGCACGGCTCGCATAAGTTACCTCGCTGGAACGGGCCTAAGAGAACGATTGTAGACCGGACTCCGGCGGTCCGGTATTCGTGGTGCGCGTCGCGTCCGCGGCGTCCGGCGGTCCGCTGATCGTCGTGAAGGCCGCGGTCAGGGCGAGAACGGCCGCGGCCAGCACCATTTCCGCGGCGATGCTGGCGGAGAGACCGCGCACCGCGCCGGCATCGCCGCCGCGCAGCCGCGGCGTCAGGCGCCACTTGTTGAGCGCGGCGAGCCCCAAGAGCAACGCCACGGTCGCCAGCTTGAGCGCGACGAGACGGCCGTATTCGCTGGTCCACAGCGAGGCGAGGTCGGGTAGCAGCGCCCGCAGGAGGAACGCTCCGGCCAGGACCAAGACCCCCACCGCGAGCGTCGCGGCGGCGCTGAAACGCGCCGCAGCCTCGGCGGCGCGTGCCGGATCGGGCCCGCGCACGATCATGAGCAGGGGGGCGAGCGATCCGATCCAGAAAGCTGCGCAGACGAGATGAACGCTCTCGAGAGCTGTCGGCAGCGCCGGAGCGGGGAGCGCGCGGGCATGGCCGACCCACACGAACGAGGTTGCCGCCGCGACCGCTGCCGCGACGCCGGCCACGCTGGGGTGGTGAACGCGCGCCGCAAGCGTCGCGATGCCGAGGCTTGCAACGCGGATGGTGAGCGCGAGACCGAGGCCGCCGTGCCAGGCCATGGACAGAAGAGGGCCGCTCATCATGCCTGCGGCATCGCCGCCCAAGGCACCGGCGGTGGCGAAGATGCGCGCACCGCCCGTCGCGGCGGCGATCACCAGCGCCGCGAGCATGCAGCGGCGCAGGCGCGTGAGCTCCGCCGACGTCAGCAGGCGCCCACAGACCGCGAGGAACAGCACGGCGCCGGAGGCGGCGAGAGTCGCCGCGTACTCCATCGTCTTGAGCACCACCGCTGCCGCGTCCCACATGTCGGCGGGCTCCGCGCCGCGATCAGATCACGAGACGGCGACGGTGAACGAGAATCGTCCCTTGACGACGTGGCCGTCGCCCGACGACATGGCGCTCCAGGCCACCTCATAGGTCCCCGGCGCGAGAATCGGGAGCGCGACGCTCACCTCGCGGGCAGCCGCGGCGCCGGTGTCGATCTTCACCGGGATGGTCTTGCCGGCGTTGCTCACGGTGAGCACGGCGAGCCGCACCTCCTCGTTGAATTTCAGGCTCAAGGACTTTGGCGCCGGAACCGTGGCGTCGGCCGCGGGTACCGTGGCTTGCAGCTTGGCGTGCCCCCACGCGAGCTCCGACATCAACAATAGGCCCGAGGCGAGCGCGGTCATCGACAATATGCCCGCGGCCGCGGCCGACCGATGCTTGCTGAACATGGCGGGTCTCCAATGAAGGCGTGGCTTTCAAGCCTACCGCAATGCCGTGACCGGGGAGCGTGTAATCTCCGTGCCCGGATGCTATGGTCCATCGCGGTGCCTAACCCCGGCTGGCGCGGGTGGAAACGCGAGACGCCTCGGCCATCCGCGGGAGACGCCGCGCGGCCGCCCTAGCTGCCGCCGTGCCTGCGCAAGTGCGTGACGGCGAGGAACTCCCTGACCGGCTCCCCGAGCAGCTCGTAAATGGCGAAGTGGGACCGCAGCAGCGCCTGCGGATCGGGGAGATACCCGGCGAGATCGTGATCGCGCCGGTCGTACATTCCCGCCGGTCCCGGCACGACCGCGAAACCCGCGGCCGTGAACTCATTGACGGAGCGCGCCATGTGCGTCGAGCTCGTCACCAGCACGATGCGATGGATGCCCTCGGCGTGCAGCAGGCGCGCGGTGTTCTCCGCATTATCGAAGGTATCGCGAGCTCGAGCGTCCACCCAGCGCGGCTGGACGCCGAAGTTGCGCTCGAGCGTCGCGCGCATCGCGACCGCCTCCGTCGGCGCGCCCGTCACCAGCACGGGCAGGCCGGTGCGCCGCGAGACGTACGCGCCGTAGCTGACCCGCTCGAGCAGCACCGGATCGACGGCGGGAGCGCCTCCGTATTCGGGCGCCCGGTCTCGTTGGCCGCCGCCGCCGAGAATCACCACCGCCTGCGCGTCCCCGGCGCGCCGCCAGTCGATGGGCGGGCAGCGCTCCGCGAGCTTGAGCAGCTGGTCGGAGAAGAACGGCATCGACAGCATCCAGAGCGAGCCCAGGCCGGCGATGAGGCAGAGCTTCGCGAAGCGCGGTGAGCGCTCGAGCAGCAGCGCGCCGAGGACGGCGAGCAGCAGCGGCCCTGCCGGCGGCAGAATCAGGGCCCTTATCAGTCCCTTGAGGAGCATTGGAAGCGGCTGGCTCGGGTGAAGCGGCGGGGTCTGCCCAAGGTCACCCCGGCCCCAGGCGGTCCCTGCAGAGATTGAAGAGGAAATTGCCCGCAATGCTCACCGCAAACAGCGTGAGCGAGGCGGGTATGACCTCGGCGATCTTGTGCAAGCCGAGCCAGCTGACGGGGGCGTCCACCCACTGCAGGAACGCCGTGATGCGCCCCACGTCGCCCTCCGTCACGCAGCATCGCACCAGGGCGATGTGCATGCCGTCGCTCGTGCCGATGTGTGTCCACTCGCCGTCGCGGAACCAGTGATAGGACTGCCATCCGACCAGCGCCAGGAACGCGGCAAGAAATCCGTAGGCAATCGCCGCGCCGACGCCGGCGAAGATCCTGAGCACGACATCGCGCCTCTTCATGTCGCGGATTCCGACGGGCAGCCCTTGACCTCGAGGCGCATGATGCGTCCGGACTCGCCCTGCAGGTCGCCGGGGTTCAGCATGCCGTCGGTGGGTCTCAAGTCGATGTCGATCCAGTAGACATTGCCGGTGCGCTTGCGATCCGAGAGGCTCGGATTGAACCCCAGCGCCTGAGCTTGAGCAACCCGCGCCTGCGCACGCTTGGGCTCCACGTAGAGTCCGAGCGAAACCACCGGCGCATCGTTCGGCCCCGGCATCTCCATGGCGTCGTCGACGCCGCCGGATTTGAGCTTGGCGAGGATCTGGTCGCTCCCGCCGTGATTCGGCGGGACGGTCACGTACACCCAGACCCCGGACCATACCTCGCCATCCGCGACCCGCTGGCGCGGATCATAGCCGCCGCTGCGCAGCGTGCTCGCGG
>DATAUO010000031.1:0-17479 GCA_036268215.1 Steroidobacteraceae bacterium | reverse complement strand
AGGCATGTCGCCGGAGGATCTGGCGGCCAAGCTGTCGCAGGCGCTGCCTCAGGCCATGGACAAGCTGACGCCGGGCGGCACGGTTCCGAAGCAGGCGTAGCGCGCGCACCCGCGCCGGCCGGTGTGCAAGAGCTCGTTCAGCGTCAGCCGCCGCGGGTGAGCGCGAGGGCCCAGGCCGCGATCACGGCGAGCACGGCGCCCGCGCCCGCCGCAACCTGCGGCGTCCTGCTGCGATCGCGCGGTATCCGCGCGCGCGCGTACAACCAGCCGAGCCCAAGCCCGGACAGGAAGCCGAGACCGTGACCCAGCACGTCCACGTGGGCGCCGCCCGCGCCGAGCAAGGTCAAGAGACAGAGCCCGGCGATCAGCGGTGCGACGGCGTACCAGCTGCGCTCGCGCCGGCTCAACCGCTGGCGCCACGCCAAGCCGGAGAGAATGCCCAGCGCCGCGAACACCGCCGTCGAGGCGCCGATGGCCCGAGTGTCGCTTGGCGCAATCAGCATCTCCATCAGGTTGGCGAACACTCCTGCGCCGAGAACGCTGGCCCAGGCAATGCCCGGGCCGAGCAGACGCCCGGCCGCGATCCCGGCGACCGTGCCGAAGAGAAGATTGCCGAGAAGATGCTCCTGCTCGACGTGCAGGGTCAAGGCGGTGAACGCGCGCCACCACTGTCCCGGAACCGCGGCGTCGAGCGCGCCGACGGCCACCCAGTCGGCGCCGAATAGATTGACGCCGGCACAGTACGCCGTGAGCACCAGCACCATCACATAGCCGAGGGAGGCGGGCGCTGCGCCCGCAAAGAGCGCCTGAACGCGGGCGGCGCCCCGCGGCGGACCCGCCTCGGCGGCATAGCGGGTGAGCTCGTCGTAAGCCCTTGACGCAAGCGGAGGCGCAACCTCGATGACCCATGCATCGCCGCGCTGCAGAAAGTCGTGCTCGATGCCCCGGGCCTCGAGGACCAGGCTGAGCTCGCGGCATCGGGGAAGGGGTCCGCGAAAGACGGTCGCGCTGCCAGGGTCCATTGCATCTCCGCCGGGTTCCGGCGACGATGGGGCGGTCTGCGGGAATATCAAGGCAGGTAGATCGAATCATGCGTACCGCCCTCTTGACGCTGGCCGCCGCGCTCGCGGCGCTGTCCGTGCACGCCGCCGATCCCGCGCACGACGCGCCGGCCAAGGCCGGCGCGAAACCGCCGCCGCCCTACAGCGAGCAGATCATGGCGGGCGACACGTTGTATGTCGCCGGGCACATCGGCGTGGATCCCGCGACCGGAAAGGTGCCGGCGGACGCCGCGGCCGAGACGCGCCTCGTGATGGATGCAATCAAGCAGAACGTCGAGGACGCGGGACTCGCGATGGACGACGTGGTGTCCGTGACCGTCTATTGCTCGGATCTGGATCTGTACGACAAATTCAACAGTGCCTATCGCGGCTACTTCCGCGGCCACTTTCCCACTCGCGCCTTCATCGGCGTCGCGAAGCTGCTCGCGGGCGCCCACTTCGAAGTGTCCGCCATCGCGGTGAGACCCCAGGGCGTGCGCAAGCTCGGCAGCGGCGGCTGACCTGCGGCACCCTCGTTCGCACGGCGAGCTCGCCGTGCCGTCCCGCGTGCTCGTGCGTCGCTATGGCGAGGTGGCCGTGCCGTCCCGCGTGCTCGTGCGTCGCTATGGCGAGGTCGCCGGGCCGCCCTCGACGAACTTCTTGAGCCCCGCAAGCTGGATTCCGAGCACTTCGTCCGCGGCCTTCGACAGCGTGTCGAATCCGTCCTTGACGTAGCCCCCGACCGCGTAGGTCAGCGACACGTCGCTGCCGCCCGCCGCCGCAGGCTTGATGACGAAGGTCATGACGCCGTCCACCGGCAGCGATTGAAACGGCCCCAACGCTCCGCGCAGGCGCAGCACCTTGCCGGGAGACACGTAGATCACCCGCATGTGCTCGACCGCGCCGCCGTCCTTCAATTTCTCGCACCAGCATCCGCCGGGACGCGGCTCCAAGGTCAGATTGCGCGAGCTCCCCGAAAACGTGTGCTCCGAATTCCACCAGCTCGCCGGCTCGAGCACTCCTGCATAGACCTTGTCCGGCGCCGCGTTGAGGTGCGCCGACTCGCGCACCTCGAAACCGTTCGAGCCGATGCTCGCGACCTCGCCGTGCGCCGGCAGGCTCACGGCCGTCAGCGCGAGCATGCTTGCGCGGACGGCGGCATTGACTACCAGCTGCTTTCGCACCAGTGCTATATCTATCATGCGCTTACACCTTTTTTCTCTACTTCTGCCTGAAACGCCTTGAGCGCGTCTTCCCAAAATTGGTCCAGCCACGCGCGGATGGCGGCGAGCCCCTTCGGATCGATGGAGTAGACCCTCTGCGTGCCCTCCGCCCGATCCTGAACCAGGCCCGCCTTCTTCAGCACCTTGAGATGCTGGGAGACCGCGGGCCGGCTCACCGGCATGCCGTGCGCGATGCGGCCGACCGATTTCGGGCCGCCTCGCAAGCGCTCGAAGACATGCCGCCGCGTGGGATCAGCCAGGGCCATGAATGCCGATTGGTAAGCCATGTCTTACCGTAAGTCACCACTTACGCATTGTCAAGCAGATCGAGCAGCGGCGATTCGCCGCCGTGGATGTACCAAGGCCTGGGTGAAGCGGGCGCGAATGCGCCGAGGTCAGCACGAAAGCCCGGCCGCCTCGCGGCCGGGCTCTATGTCGTGCGCGGCTGATCCTTCAGCATGCGATAGATCTTGAGCACGCGGGGAACGTACTCCAGGGTCTCCTCGAAAGGCGGTATCTGTCCCCCGCTGCGGTCGACCGCCTGCTCCCCTGCGTTGTAGGCCGCGAGCGCGAGGCGCATGTCCTGGCCGAAGCGATCCATCAGGAACTTGAGGTAGCGCGCACCGGCATGCACGTTCTGCCGCGGATCGTACGCATTGGACACGCCGAAGCGTTGCGCGGTCGCGGGCATGAGCTGCATGAGGCCCATGGCCCCTCGCTTGGACAGCGCCCGGGAATTGAACCCGGACTCCACCACGATGACCGCCCGCAGCAGGTTCGGCTCGACGGCGGACGACACCGCGGCATGCTCGATGATGGAATCGTATTGACCTGCGCGTGCGAGCAGCGCGGCGTCGTAACGATCGCCGCTGGCGGTTCGCTCGCGCGGGGACAGGATCAGCAGCCGGTAGCGATTGTCGTCCGGGCGGTCCGTGAAATGCCTCACACCGTCCGGGTCGACGTACGTATAGATCTGCGTGCGGGCGCACGCGGTCGAGGCGATCAACAGCGCCGCGGCGGAGAAGACGATTTTTCGCAGCATTTGACGGGAATTCCTTGCCGCAGAGCCTAGCCTGGCGGCCGCCGCCCCGGTGGGAACTGCATCAAGAAACGGCTGGATTTCTCGCTTATGACCCTGCCGCGGCTCAATCCACGTCGGTCTGCAAGGGCTCGACCAGGGACTCGTCGTTGACGCGCGCCGCATTGACCCGTGTGCTCACCGGATAGGCAACCATGCGATCGCCGTCGTAGGGCGCGAGCGCCGCCGCCGCCTCGTCGAGGCCGCCCGACAGCCACGCCTCCCGCATCTCGCGGGTGAGGATCGCCGGCATCCTCGCTTTGGAGTTGTGCACGCCGGCCATCAATGCATTTGCCGGCAGCGTGATGATGCTGCAGGACTCGATCGATACGTCGCGGTCGATGCGCGAGCGCTCCCACAGCCCGGCGAACCCGAAGATGGCCTGATCTTCCAGGTGAATGTAGTAGGGTTGCTTCGAGCCGTCCGGATTCACGTGCCATTCGTAGAATCCCAACGCGGGAACGATGCAGCGTCGGCCATGTTTCCACGGCCCGCTGAAGCACGCATTGGTCGCGACGGTCTCGGCCCGGGCATTGAACATCGGGCCCTTGCCGGGCTGACCCTTGGCGAAATACGGCACGAGACCCCAGCGCAGCAATGCGCCTTCGAGCGAGCCCTCGTGACGCCGGATCACGGGCACGACCTGCGTCGGCGCCGTGTTGAAGCTCGCCGGAAAGCTCCATTCCGCGTGCACCAGGCCGAACTCGCGCTCGATGGATGCATCGTCGGGACTGACGTAGCGGCCGCACATATTGTCATGATACGCCGCGCTCGATCCCATCGACGGAGCGCGGTAAAGCCGACGCTTGACCCACGGGGGGCCTCGGGGACCCGGATTCCTCAGTTAACAAATTTTTAACATTCGATTTTCCGGGGCGCGCACGCTTTTCCCACCCTGGAACCGTAGAATGGGTCGCAGGCCGAAATTCAATCTCCGCCGCGATCACAACAACCGATCGGCTTTCGATTAATCGCGGCCCGCGCAGCGTTGCAGAACTACGGGACCTCGATCGAATATGTCCGTTCCTGAAAGCGTCGTGAACGACCGGTCGATTGCCGTCCCGATCGAGCATCCGGGCGCAGCCGTTCCCGGAGATCACGTTGCCGATCGCGCCGAGCCTCGCGCTCGACCGGGCCTGCGCACCTGGCTGCTCGCCGCGCTCCTCTTCCTGGTACCGGTGGTGGCGTATTGGCCCGCCACGTTCCACGAGTTCGGACTGCGCGATGACTACTCGAACCTGCGTGAGTCGCAGGAGGAGCCGCAGACCGTCATCAAGTTCTGCGCTTCGCACGCGCGCCCGATCTACGGCTGGATGCTGCAGTCGACTTACGGGCAGGCGAGCTCGGTGCACAATCTGGAATGGATGCGCTTCGGCGCGGCGCTCCTGCTCGGCGCCATCGCGCTGGTCTCCTTTCACGGATTGCGTGCGCTCGGCTGGTCGTTCCGCACCAGCCTCTGTTTCGCGGTGCTGCTCGCGCTGATTCCATCCGCCCAGGTCATTTCCGGATGGGCGGTCGGCTGGCCGTACGCGGCGAGCGCATTGCTCGCAATATGCGCGTTCCTGACCGCGGAGAACGCGTTGAACATGGGACTCGGCGCGGGCCGCCGCCGTGCCATCGGCCAGTGGGCGCTGGCGGGCGCCCTCGTCGTGGTCAGCGCGCTCATCTATCAGTCGAGCACCCTTTTCTATGTCGTGCCGCTTGCGGCCGGCATCATCGCGCAGCGCCGTCGAAACCTGCCGCAGACCGCCCGCTGGGCGGGCATTCATCTCGGATTCATCTCGGGCGCGCTGGGTCTCGCCTATTGCATCATGACGCTGCTCTACTCGGCCGGCGTGTTCGTCAAGTCGGGCCGCGTCGCCTTCGAGCACCACTGGCTCGACAAGATCGCGTGGTTCCTGGATGAGCCGCTGCGGAACGCGCTCAGCTTGTTCGTCATCAACGACAACAATGGGCGGGACCACTTCTGGTACGTCGCCTGCGCCGCCGCCGTCGGAGCCGTGCTGATCGCCGGCGGCTGGCTCGAATGGCGCCGCCATGGCCGCTCGCGCGGCATCGTCTGGTTCGCGGCGCTTCTTGGTCTGCCGGTGTTCGCCTGCGCGGTGAGCCTGATCGCCTCCGAGCGCTACGCGACCTATCGCACCATCCTTGCAATGACGGCGGTGCTGCTCTGCTTCCTGGTGGCGTCGGCGCGCGCGCTCACGGACCGCTGGGATCCGCGCAACCGCCGCCTCTTCGCGACGCTGGTGATGACGATCGCCTTCCTGACCGCGCAGCATCGCGTCTTCGCGCTCATTGCCGTGCCGCAGGGCAACGAGTGGCAGCTGATCCTGTCCGGCGCGAAGCACGTGCAGCTCAAGGGCGGCGCACGGCCGCGAATATTCGCGATCACATCCTCGCCCGCGGACGTCTCGACGGCGACGATCTATCACGACGAGTTCGGGTCCTTGTCGACGAACTCCGAGTGGGTGCCCAAGGAGATGTTCAAGCGCGCGATGCACGATCTGCATCCCGGCGTTCCCAATCTCGAGTCGCGCTACGAGTTCGCCGAGGGCAAGACCCTGCCGCGCGATCAGCACTTCGACGTGATCATCGACCTGCATCGCCTGCGGCAGTTCTACACCGACAATTGAGGCCGCGCGCACCGCCGCCGAGCACAGCCCGGTGATCGGCAGGCCCCCTCCCGCGATCTCCCCCAAGCTTCTCTAGAAGCCGAGAGCGTCCTTCATGCGCCCGTAGGCGATCGCCGCCCGCACGCCGAGCGGCCACATCGCGTGCAGCGCGATTCCCTTCATCGCCGTGACGGGCATGTCGAACGGCGCCGAAGGATTCAAGATGCGGCGCGCAAGCTGCGTCCCCATCGCGGTGCCCATGGCCACGCCCCGGCCGTTGTAGCCGAGGCAGATCGACACGCCCGGCGCGGGCTCGTGGATGTGCGGATAATGATCGCGGGTCATCGCCAGGCGTCCGCCCCAGGCATGCGTCCAAGCCGCGCCTCGCACGGCCGGCCAGAGAGCCTCCGCATGGCCCACGAGATGGCGGATCGCGCCGATGTCCGAGATCTCACGCTGCGGGCCGCGGCCGCCGATCAGGAGCCGGCCCCCGGCATCGACCCGGTAGTAGACCGTCACCGCGCCGCTTTCGAACAGCACCGCGCGGCTCGGCATCACCTCGCGGAGCGCGCGCTCCCCGAGCGGCGCGGTCGCCGCAATGGCGCCGAACACCGGCACGACGGTGCGCGCCAATCCGGGCCAGAGACCGTCGGTGTAGCCGTTGCCCGCGAGAACCACGTGAGCTGCCGATACGGTGCCCCTCGCCGTACGCGCCCGCCAATCCGCGCCGACGCGTGCGAGACCGAGCGCTCGCGTGCCGCCGTGAACCCTCGCGCCCGCCTGCACGGCTACGCCCGCCAGACCCCGCGCGAAGCTCAAGGGATTCACGTCTCCGCCGCGCCGATCGAGCATCGCGAGCGCGTAGCGGCCCGTCCCGGTCATCGTCTCGAGCGGCGCGCCTTCGAGGATCTCCGCCGGAGCGCCGCGGCGCGCCCACTGCTCCGCCGTCGTGCGCACACCGGCCGCATGCCCGGCGCGGACCGCCGCGCGCAAGGTGCCGTTGCGGCGCGCATCGCATCGAATGCCGTGACGCGCGATGAGATCGAAGACCAGGCCGGGCGCGCCGCCCGCGAAAGCGTTCATGCGCCGTCCCAGGTCCGCGCCGAAATCGCGCTCGATGCCGTCGGGATCGACCTTGAGGCCCGGGTTGACCTGGCCGCCGTTGCGGCCCGACGCGCCCCACCCCGGCTCCTCGGCCTCGAGCAGCACGACCTTGGCGCCGCCTTCCGCCAGGTGCAGCGCCGTCGAGAGGCCGGTCAGGCCTCCGCCCACCACCACGACATCCGCACGCGTATCGCCGTCGAGAGGCGGCGTCGGCACCGGCGGCTCCGCGGTGTCTCGATACAGAATGGCCATGAGTTCAGGTCTGCGTGAGGTAAGCTTTGCCGCGGGCGCGTTAGCTTGCCAGATCGAAGTCCACAGCGGAACCGGCCATGATCGCTCAGCCTCTACAGTGGATATGCGCCCTGCTCGGCGCCTTCATGGTCGGCATCTCCAAGGCCGGCATCACCGGCATCAGCATCCTGTCGGTCGCCCTGTTCACGCATGTGTTCCCGAGCAGCAAGCAGGCGAGCGGCCTGGTCCTGCCGCTGCTCATCTTCGGCGACTGCGTGGCCGTCATCGCTTATCGCGCCCACGCGCAGTGGCGTTACGTCGCGCGGCTCATGCCCTGGACGGCGGTCGGCGTCGTGCTCGGATACCTGGCGCTCGGGCGGATCTCGGATGCCGCGGCGCGCATCATGATCGGCATCATCATCCTGGCGCTGTGCGCGCTGAGCTACGTGCGCCGGCGGCGCCGTGCCGAAATGCCGGACCCGGGGCTGCCGCCTCACTGGGCCATCGGGGCGGCGCTCGGCGTCGCCGCCGGCTTCATCACGCTGGTCGCGAACGCCGCCGGTCCGTTGATGGCGATCTATTTCGTCGCGATGCGCATGCCGAAGATGGCGTTCATGGGCACCACCGCCGTGTTCTTCATGCTGCTGAACCTCTTCAAGGTTCCCTTCATGGTCGCGCTCGGCCTCATCACCGTTCCGAGCTTCGAGTTCAACCTGATGCTCGCGCCGGCGGTGCTGCTCGGCGCCCTCACCGGCCGCTGGATCCTGCGGCACATCGACCAGGAGCTCTTCGAGAGGCTGGTGCTGGCGCTCTCGGCCATCGGCGGGGTCTTTTTGATCGTCTGAAGCCAAGAGGAGGCAGGCCGATCGCGCCGGCGGGGGTCCAAGGGACCGCGCCGGACCCTCTTAGCTCTCGTCACAGTCGTGGGCGTCGAGCGGATATCTGGTGTTTCGTCCGAGCGCGCGCGCTCCGCATGTATGGATGAATCCCTGGAAGTCCGAGGAGTCCAGTCTCGCGGCCAAAGGTCCGCGCGGCTGGGACCTCGCCGTCGACGACGTGATGTCGGGCGTCGATGAGCTGGTTCGCCTCGGCTATGCCGACCCGGCGCGCATGTGCCTGTACGGCTTCAGCAACGGCGGCGGCGTGGTCAACTATCTGGTGACGCGGACGACCCGCTTTCGTTGCGCCGTCTCGGTCGCCGGCGCCCTGTCCGACTGGCTGCGCGAGATGGCGTTCTTCCGGCGCCATCTGCAACCGTAGGACCCTGGTTTGTTGCCCCGGTGCCCAAGGTGTAGCGTAGCGGTCGGGCCAACACCAACAAGGAACACGTGCCATGCAATACCAAGGTATAGGCGGTCTCATCGTCCTGATCCTCGATGTCTGGGCCATCGTCAACATCCTTCAGAGCGGCGCGGAGACGGGCCGCAAGGTGCTGTGGACGGTGCTGGTGATCATTCTGCCGGTGCTGGGCTTCATCCTCTGGCTCCTGTTCGGGCCCAAGACGAGAAAGATCTAGGCAGGCATGCGCCCGCGCAGGCACGAGCGCCACAATCTCGGCGAGACCGGTTGGCTGCGCGCCAGCGTGCTCGGCGCGAACGACGGCATCGTCTCGACCTCGAGCCTGATCCTAGGCGTCGCCGCCGCGCATGCCTCCGAGCAGAACGTGCTGTTGAGCGGGATCGCGGCGCTGGTGGCAGGCGCCATGTCCATGGCCACCGGCGAGTACGTTTCGGTGCACTCGCAGGCCGATACCGAGGCCGCAGCGCTCGCTCAGGAGCGTGCTGAGCTGAAGGAGGACTACGCCGGCGAGAAACACGAGCTCGCCGACATCTACGTGCGCCGCGGGCTCGACCGGGAGCTCGCGAAACGCGTCGCAAACCAGCTCATGGATCACGATGCGCTCGGCTCCCACGCCCGGGACGAGCTGGGACTTTCCTCGAACACGCGGGCGCGGCCGCTGCAGGCGGCACTCGCGTCGGCCGCGAGCTTCTCGGTCGGCGCGCTCCTGCCGCTCCTGGTCGCGGTGCTCGCGCCGCGGCGCTGGTTGATGCCCGGCGTGGTGCTCGCCTCGCTCACGTGCCTCTTGGTGCTCGGCGGCTGGTCCGCCCGGATCGGCGGCGCGAGCGTACGGGTCGGCGCGCTGCGGGTGGCGTTCTGGAGCGCGCTGGCCATGGCCGTCACTGCGGCGGTCGGCGCGCTCGCCGGCCATATAGAATGAGAGGTCATTGATGTCGAACAATCCCGCGATGAACCGCCGCGTCGTCCTGGCCGAGCGCCCCAAGGGCGCCGCCACGCTGGGCTCCTTCCGGCTCGAGACCGTCGCGCCGCCGCAGCCGGCGCCCGGCGAGGTGCTCGTGCGCACGCTGTGGCTGTCGCTGGACCCGTACATGCGCGGCCGCATGAATGACGCGCCGTCCTATGCGCCGCCGGTCGAGCTCGGAGGCGTCATGACCGCGCAGACCGTGTCTCGCGTGGAGGCTTCGCAGAGCCCCGAGTTTCGCGTCGGCGATCTCGTGCTCGCGCCGTCGGGCTGGCAGGACCTCGCGGCATGCCCGGCAAAGACCTTGACCCGGCTGCCCAAGATCGAGCACCCGAGCTGGGCGCTGGGTGTTCTCGGCATGACCGGTCTCACGGCCTACGTCGGATTGCTCGACATCGGCAAGGCCGCCGCGGGCGAGACCGTGGCGGTGGCCGCGGCGACCGGCGCGGTCGGCTCGATCGTCGGTCAGATCGCGAAGATCAAAGGCTGCCGCGTCGTCGGCATCGCGGGCGGCCCGGAGAAGTGCCGGTGGGCCGTGCAAGAGCTCGGCTTCGACGCCTGCATCGACCATCGCGCCCCGTCCTTCAAGGATTCGCTGGCGGCGGCCTGTCCCAAGGGCATCGACGTCTACTTCGAGAACGTCGGCGGCGCGATCCTCCGCGCCGTCGTGCCGCTCCTCAATACGCATGCGCGCATCCCGGTGTGCGGCTTGATCGCGTACTACGGCGGCGCCCCCCGGACCGCGGACGGCGGTGCGGCGCCGCCGGACCCCGATTGGGTGCCGCTGCTGATGCGCACCATGCTGGTCAAGCGCATGACCATGCAGGGCTTCATCATCTTCGAGCACGATGACCGCCATCCCGAGTTCTTCGCGGCGATGCAGGGATGGCTGAGCGAGGGGCGCATCAAGTACCGCGAGGACGTGGTGCAGGGGCTCGAGAACGCACCGCAGGCCTTCCTCGGGCTCCTGGAGGGCCGCAACTTCGGCAAGCTCGTGGTCCGCGTCGCCGACGTGGACTGAGCACGTGTCGACCGAACCGTCACGCCTCGCGCTGGTGACCGTCGCGCAGATGGGCGCCGCCGACGCCGCTGCCGTCGCTCGCGGCACGGCGGGCACCACGCTCATGCACAACGCGGGCATGGCGGTGGTGCGCGAGATCGCCCGGCGCTGGTCAGCGCGCCCGACGCTGGTTCTCTGCGGCCCCGGCAACAACGGCGGCGACGGTTTCGTGGTTGCCGCCGAGCTCGGCCGGATGGGCTGGCCCGTGCGCGTCGCGCTGCTCGGCGAGCGCGGCCGGCTGCACGGAGACGCCGCGTTTCATGCCGCGCGATGGACGGGCGCCCTGGAGCCGGCGGCGCCCGCGGCGATCGGCACCGCCGGACTCGTCGTCGATGCGCTGTTCGGATCGGGCCTGAACCGGCCGCTGGCGCCGGAGGCGGCTGCGACGCTCGCCGAGGCGGTGCGCCGCCGGGTGCCGATCGTCGCGGTGGACGTACCGAGCGGGGTGATGGGCGACAGCGGCGCGAGCGTCGGCGCGGTGGCCTCCCGGTGCACCGTGACGTTCGCGCGCAAGAAGCCCGCGCACGTGCTCATGCCGGGACGCGCGCTGTGCGGCGAGGTGACCGTGGCGGACATCGGCATTCCCGACGAGGTCTTCGCGACGCTGCCGATCTCGGCCTACGAGAATCACCCGTCCCTGTGGGGGGACTCGATGCCGCGCCTCGATCAGGCCGGAAACAAGTACTCGCGCGGACACGCGCTTCTCTACGGCGGATATCCGGTGACCGGCGCGGCGCGGATGGCGGCTCGCGCGGCCGCGCGCGTCGGAGCGGGGCTCACCACCATCGCCGTGCCGAGCGAGGCCTTTGCCGTCTACGCGTCGGCGCTCCTCAGCATCATGGTTCGGCCTCTCGCCGGCCGCGGGCGCTTCGGCGAGCTCCTCTCCGACCGGCGGTTCACCGCCTGCCTGATCGGCCCGGGCGCCGGGGTCGATGATGCCACCCGGGATTCCGCGCTCGCGATCCTGCGCGCCGGACGCCCCGTCGTGCTCGACGCCGATGCCATCAGCGTGTTCGCGGGCCGCTTGAGTGCGCTCGGGGAGAGCGTCAAGGGGCCTTGCGTCATGACCCCGCACGAGGGTGAGTTCGCGCGCGTGTTCTCCGCAAGCGGCGACAAGCTGACCCGCGCGCGCGCCGCCGCGCACGAGAGCGGCGCGGTGCTGGTGCTCAAGGGCGCGGATACGGTGATTGCCGCCCCCGACGGGCGCGCCATCGTCAACACCCATGCGCCCGCGACCTTGGCGACGGCCGGCTCGGGCGACGTGCTCGGGGGCCTGATCCTGGGCCTGCTCGCACAGGGCATGGATGCGTTCGACGCAGCCGCCGCCGGCGTGTGGGTCCACGGCGCTGCGGCCGCGGATTTCGGCCCCGGTCTCATCGCCGAGGATCTTCCGGAGCTCGTTCCCGCCGTGCTCCGCCGTCTGGCCTGCGAGCGCGCGTCCGGCAGCGATCGCACCGAGACATGAGCGCCTCCCTTCCCAGAGTCACCGTCCACTCGCTCGTGATCGTGGTCAGCCTGCTGACCTATGTGCTGACGACCCGCGCCGAGCGCGAGCGCCGACCGCCCTCGATCGCCATCGCCTGGGTGCTCGGCATGCTCGCGGTCCCCTATATCGCGCTGCCCTGCTATATCCTGTTCGGACGCCGCAAGCTGCCGCGCCGCAAGCTGCGCAGGCCGGAGATTCGGCCGGGCAACCCGCATTGGGCGGAGGATCTGATCGAGAGCTTCGGGCTCGCGCCGGCGGCGCCGTGCGCCGTGAGCCTGCATCAGGACGGCAAGGAGTCGGCGGCAGCCCTGTTCGACACGGTTGCCTGCGCCTCGCGGCGTCTTGACATCTGTACCTACATTCTCGGGGACGATCCGTTCGGGAGGGAGACGGCCGCACGCATCAAGGAGCGCGCGCGGGCCGGCGTGCAGGTGCGATTCCTCATCGACGGCTACGGCGCGCTGCAATTGCCTCGCCACTGCTTCGCGGATCTGCGCCGCGCGGGCGTCGAGACCGCGGTGTTCAGCCCGCTGCTCGCGCGCAAGACTCAAGGACCGCGGAACCTGCGCGATCATCGCAAGATGACCATCGCCGACGGCCGGCGGCTGTGGGCGGGCGGCCGCAATCTCGCGGCCGAATACTTCTCGGGCTCGCACGGCAACGAGCCCTGGGCCGACTTGAGCTTCGATCTGCAGGGACCGGCCGCCATGGCCGCGGCGGCGCAGTTCGAGCAGGATTGGGTCGCCGCCTGCGGAAGACACGCCGTGCCCGCCGACGAGGTGAATCCGTCCGAGATCGCCGCACGGGTGCCGAAGGGCGCCGGCCGCGCCCAGTTCCTCCCGAGCGGTCCCGATCAAGCCGAGGACACGGTGCAGGCACTGCTCATCGATGCATGCTTCCACGCGCGCGAGCGCATGCTCGCGGTGACCCCGTACTTCGTTCCGGACAGCGCCCTCGAGGCCGCGATGCGCCTCGCCGCCCGGCGCGGCGTCAAGATCGATCTGTTCCTGCCGCTGGCCTCGAATCACCGTTTGGCGGACTTCGCCCGGAATCGTGCGCTGCGGGCGCTCGCGGCGGCCGGTATCGAGATCCACCTGCTGCCCTATATGATTCACGCCAAAGCGGTGGTGTTCGATCGCTCGCTGGCGCTGTCCGGCTCGGTGAACCTCGATTCCCGCAGCCTGCTGCTGAACTACGAGTGCGCCGTCGTCTTCTACGGCGAGCGCGAGATCGAGTGGCTCGCGAGCTGGATCGGCGCGCTCGCCTGCGCCTCCCGGCCCTTCGACCCGCGCGCGCCCGGGTTGCTCCGCGACGTGGCCGAGGGGTTGCTCCTGACCGTCGCATATCAGCTCTAGTCCTACAGGGCACCGATTCACCGGCTGTCAAAATCGCTTAGTATTCTTTGCGGCTGATGGATCAACGAGTGGTGGTATGGAGTTCAAGGACTATTACAAGATCATGGGGGTGCCGCGCGACGCCACCGAAGCGCAGATCAAGCAGTCCTATCGCCGCCTCGCGCGCAAGTACCATCCCGATGTCAGCAAGGAAAAGGACGCCGAGGCACGCTTCAAGGAGGTCGGCGAGGCATACGAGGTATTGCGCAGCCCCGAGAAGCGCGCTGCCTACGACCAGTTGGGCCAGGGACCGCGCCCCGGCGAGGATTTCCGGCCCCCGCCCGACTGGGGCGCGGGCTTCGAGTTTTCCGGCGCCGGCTCGTCGGGATCCGACTACAGCGACTTCTTCGAATCGTTGTTCGGCGGCGCGGGGCGGGGCGATGGGCGCGCCTTTCACGCGGGCCGCAGCCAGGATCACCATGCGAAGGTCATGCTCGATCTCGATGCCAGCTTGCGCGGCGGCGCCCGTCAGTTCTCGTTGCGAGTCCCCGAGCTCGATGCCGAGGGACGGCTCGTCTCCAAGGAGCGCGTGCTCAGCGTCCAGGTGCCCAAGGGCATCCTCGCCGGCCAGAGCATCCGGCTCGCGGGTCAGGGCGCCCGCGCCCCGGGATCGGAGCCGGCCGGCGACCTGTACATCGAGGTGGAGTTCCAGCCGCACCCGCTCTATCGGGTCGACGGGCGCGACCTGTATCTCGAGCTTCCCGTGGCGCCGTGGGAAGCCGCGCTCGGCGCGACGGTGAAGGCGCCGACGCCTTCGGGCACCGTGGATCTCAAGATCCCCCCGGGCTCGCATGCCGGCAGCAAGCTGCGCCTGCGCGGCCGCGGTATTCCTGCCAATCCGCCCGGCGATCTGTACGCACTGCTGCAGATCGTGCTGCCCGACGCGCGGAGCGACAAGGCCAGGGCGGCCTATGCCGCGCTCGCGGAAGCGCTGCCGTTCGACCCGCGCGCTCATCTCGGAGCCTGAATCATGACAACGTCCGACGAGGAAATGCTCACCGGTACGATCTTCGAGGAAACCACGGTCCTCACCGTGGGCGACTTGAGCCGCCTGTGCGCCATCGAGGAACGCCGCATCGTCGAGTTTGTCGAAGAGGGAGTCCTCGAGGTCGACGCGCGCGCCGCCGCCGAATGGCGATTCACGGGCTCCGCGCTGCGCAAGGCGCGCATGGCGCTGCGGCTCGAGCGGGATTTCGAGTTGAGCCTGGCCGGCATTGCGCTGGTGATGGAACTCATGGAGGAGTTGGAGCAGTTGCGACGCGAGCTCAGCATGAGGCGTTAAATGACCACACAGCAATCCGATGCCTTCGTCTTCTTCGGCGCCACCGGCGATCTCGCCTACAAGCAGATCTTTCCGGCGCTCTATGCCATGGTGCGGCGGGGAGAGCTCGCCATTCCCATCATCGGTATGGCGCGGGCCGGGTGGACGCTGGATAAGCTCGCGGACCGCGCACGCGACAGCATCCAGCACCAGGGAAACTTCGACCAGAAGGTCTTCGACCGGCTCACCTCGCAGCTGCGCTACGTGGACGGCGATTACATGGATCCCTCGACCTTCGACAAGCTGAAGAAGGCGCTCGGTTCCGCCGCCCGCCCGATCCACTACCTCGCCATTCCGCCGAGCATGTTCGGCAGCGTGGTGCAAGGACTCGAGAAGTCCGGATGCGCCAAGGACGCCCGGGTCATCGTCGAGAAGCCCTTTGGCCGCGACCTGTCCAGCGCCGAGGCGCTCGACCGCACCCTGCATGCGGTTTTTCCGGAGAGCGCCATCTTTCGCATCGATCACTACCTCGGCAAGGAAGCCGTGCAGAACCTCATGTATTTCCGCTTCGCAAACACGTTTCTAGAGCCCATTTGGAACCGCAGTTACATACAAGACGTGCAGATCACCATGGCCGAGCAGTTCGGCGTCCAAGGCCGCGGCGCTTTCTACGAGGAGGTCGGCGCGGTGCGCGATGTGGTTCAGAATCACCTCTTGCAGGTCATCGCGCTGCTCGCCATGGATGCCCCCGCCGGGCACGAGCCGGAGGCCATGCAGCTGGAGAAGCTGCGGCTGTTCCGCGCCATGCGGCCCCTCGATCCCAAGGAAGTGGTGCGCGGACAGTTCAAGGGGTACCGGGACGAGCAGGGTGTGGCCAAGAATTCCCAGGTCGAGACCTTCGCGGCATTGCGCTTGCACATCGACACCTGGCGCTGGGCGGACGTACCCTTCTATATCCGCACCGGCAAGTGCCTGCCCACCACCGCGACCGAGGTCCGCGTGACGCTCAAGCGTCCGCCGCTCGGGATCTTCGATGCGCACGAGGTCATGCCGCCGAATTATTTTCGCCTGCGACTCTCCCCCCAGGTCGTGATCAGCGAGGGCGCGCTGGTGAAGCGCAGCGGCGAGCAGATGCGCGGCGATGCGGTCGAGCTGGTGGCGCGCCATCACACGGGCAGCGACAAGGCGCCCTACGAGCGCCTGCTCGGCGATGCGATTCGCGGCGACACGGCGCTGTTCACGCAGGACTCCTGCGTCGAGGCGGCGTGGAAGGTGGTGGACCCCGTGCTCGAGGCGGGACCGCCGGTGCTCGAGTACGAGCCCGGCTCATGGGGCCCTAAGGAGGCTCAGAATGTCGTGGACGGCGAAGACGTGTGGCACGATCCCACCGAGGAGAAGAGCGATCCGTGCTGACCGCGCGTGACGACCGGCGGATCCCCGCCGCCGATTGTCCCAGCCCCCGCGGCAGCCTGGGTGCGTCGAGGTGAGCGCCGCGGATATCGTCTTCCTGCTCGACGTGGACGACACGTTGCTGGACAACGACCGCTTCGGCGTCGACCTCGGCAACCGCCTGGAGCAGGCATTCGGCGCCGCCGAGCGCGAGCGTTACTTCCGCATCTTCGAGGGCCTGCGGAGCGAGCGCGGCGTCGCCGACTATCTCGGGGCGCTGCAGGCCCTGCGCGCGGGGCTCGACGATCACCCCGAGCTCTTGCGCATGTCCGAATTCCTGCTGGAGTATCCGTTCGCCGAGCGCCTCTACCCGAACGCGCTGGCGGCCGTCGCCCATCTCGGCAGGCTGGGGCGGCCCGCGGTGCTCTCGGACGGGGACATCGTGTTCCAGCCGCGCAAGATTCAGCGCTCGGGGATCTGGGATGCCGTCGGAGGGCGCGTCATGATCACCATCCACAAGGAGCGCGTGCTCGATGAGGTCGAGAAGCGCTTTCCCGCCCGCCGCTATGTCATGATCGACGACAAGGTGAGGCTGCTGGCCGCGATCAAGCCCGTGCTCGGGGATCGGGTGACGACCGTCTTCGTGCGCCAGGGACACTATGCGCTCGCCCCGGACGCAGGGTCGGTGAGACCCGCGCCGGACATGACCATCGAGCGCATAGGCGATTCGATCAACTGGGATAAGTCCGCATTCAAGGAGCCGACATGAGCAACACCAAGGCACTCACGGACCTCGGCCAGAGCATCTGGCTCGACAACATCACGCGCGACATGCTCGACAACGGGACGCTGCGCCGCTACATCGACGAGCTGTCGGTCACCGGCCTCACGTCAAACCCGACCATCTTCGACGAGGCGATCGGCAAGGGCGCCGCCTACGACCAAGGCATCCGCCGCAAGGCCGCCGAGGGCAAGCAGGACGAGGATCTGTTCGTCGAGCTTGCGCTCGAGGATCTGCGCCGGGCCGCGGACCTGTTTCACCCGATCCACGACCGCACCCGGGGAATCGACGGCTGGGTTTCGATGGAGGTCTCGCCGCTGATCGCGAACGACACCGCATCGACGATCGCCGCCGCGCAACACATTCATGCACAGGCGAGCCGGCCGAATCTCTACGTCAAGATTCCCGGCACTCCGGCCGGCGTGCCTGCGATCGAGGCTTCGATCTTCGCCGGCGTGCCGGTCAACGTGACGCTGCTCTTCTCGCGCGAGCAGTATCTCGCCGTCGCCGAGGCCTACATGCGCGGCATCGAGCGGCGCATCGCGGCGGGGCTCGATCCC
>DATAUO010000030.1:0-14704 GCA_036268215.1 Steroidobacteraceae bacterium | reverse complement strand
CCATCAAAGGTGAGAACGGTCCCGGATCGAAGTCCGACCCGCCCGCCGCATGAATCCCCGCATCGAGCAGGGTGCGGTATGCCATGCACCGCTTCATGAGCTCCTCGCCATAAAAATGAAACTTGTCGGGGTTGTAGTAGGCGTACGAGGTGAAGAGCGCCGGAACCGCGTCCAGCGCCTTGATCCGGTGCACCAAGTCGTCGTTGATCAGGGTGCAATGCGTGATTTTGGGGCGCGCGTCGGGTCGCGGCAGGATCTTCAGCGCGCGCTCGTAAGCCGACAGCACGTGATCGATGGCCACGTCGCCGTTCGCGTGACAGTTGAGCTGGATGCCGGCGCGGTGCACGCGCTCGCACCACGCGTTCAACACCTCCTGGGTTTCGGTGACGTTGCCCTTGTAGCCCGACGTCGAGCCGGGGTATGGAACGCTCAGCGCCATGGTGCGCTCGGAGAACGAGCCGTCGGCGGTATGCTCACACGTCGCGCCCAACCGGATCCATTCGTCGCCGAGTCCGGTGGCCATGCCTCCCGTGATCATGGACTCGAGCTCCGAGCCCATGGCCTCGTAGCTCACGCGATGCAGGAGGTCGCCTTGGGCCCGCACGTCCTGCAACGCGCGCAGATTGCCGCCTTCGTGGCACACGCCGGTGAGGCCGTAGCGCGCGAACTGCTTGGAGATGTAGGCAAGGCCGGCCCGATCGCGCCGCAGCGTCTCCGCGGCCGAGTAGACCGGCCGCTTGCCCACCTTGTCGAATACGTCCATGGCGCGATCCGTGACCCGTCCTGTCAGGTCGCCGCCGGGATCGCGATCGTAGGTGCCGCCCGGCACGTTCGGTGTGGCCTTGGTGATGCCGGCGAGCTCGAGCGCCTTGCTGTTGTAGAACGCGGTATGGCCGCCGCGGTGATGCACGGCGACCGGCAAGCTCGTCGAGACCCGGTCCAAGTCGTGCACATTCAGCGCGCGCTGGTCCTTGAGCTTGGTGTCGTCGAAGAAGAATCCCTCCACCCAGTGATCGGGCGGGGTCTTGGCGGCCTGGGCGAGGAGCTTCTGGATCACCCCGTCGATGCTGACCAGTTCCACCTCGTAGGGATTGCCGACCAGCACCTCGTATAGAAGAGTGTTCCCCGATGCGTGATTGTGGCTGTCGATGAATCCGGGCACCACGGTCATGCCGCCGGCATCGAGGATCTCGGTGTGCTTGCCCGCAAGGCTCTTGATCTTGCCGCTCGAGCCGACGGCAACGATGCGCCCGGCACGCGCGGCAAAGGCTTCCGCCTTGGGCTTGGCGGGATCCATGGTGTAGACGCGTGCATTGAGCACGACGAGATCGGCTTCCCGCGCATCGTCCACGGCGGCGGCCAGGGCCGGTCGGGCGAGGGCTGCACCGGCCAGCGCGGCTCCGGTCATGCTCAGGAACCGCCGGCGATCGTAGCTGTGATTGCTCATCCCATTCCCTCGCGGCCTGTCGCCCAGGTTTCGAGGCCCTGGTGAATGTCACTCTACACCAGCCTCGCGGCCACGGGGCATCGCCGGCAGGGCATGGCTTCGGAATGATCCGAAGCCATGCCTGCGCGGGTTACGGAGCGACTTTTTGGACCGCGGGCAACTGGGTCAAGGAGATGGACGACACCGTGTCCACACCGGCGATCTTGCAGATCGGGTGGGAGAAGTCGTGCTGCAGGCTCGGGACCGTAACCAGCCCCATGTAATTGATGTTGTCGTCGTTCTTGGCGCTCACACCGGCCGGCACGAAATCCAGATTGAGCGAATGCCGCGTGCGCCAGGAAATGTTGTGATCGGCACAGGAGGTATCGCCGCTCACGCCGATGCCGCCGACGAGGACGCCCTTCGAGTTGTAAAGCCCGAGACCGCCGCCGAAGACATTGACTCCGCCGATGCGGCTGCCCTTCATCGGATCGTCGTTATCGCCGAACTGGGAGGCGGGGCCGCGATAGACGACGCCGGTGTCGACCGGGTTGCTATGCTGCAGGCCGTACAGAGTGCCGCCCGGTTGCACGGCCGCGTACAGGTCCGCGGTCGACAGCGCGAGCGCCGGCAGGCTGAATGCATTGGCCGTGTTGGCCTTCTGAGCGGCGATCGCGCGGCTGCCCGGCCACTGGGATCCGCGGTTCGATCCGGTGAACGCCACCTCGCAAACGACGCCATCGCGATTCACCACGGTGCCCCACATGTCGAGATTGAAGCCGCCGTTGGCTTGCATGCGAGCCGCCGTCAATGCGGCCTTCAGCGCGGAGTGGCTCGGCAAGCCGTGGCATTGATCGGTGATGTTCTGGTCGCTGCCCGTCTCCCCTCCGACGTCGTCCGCATAGGCGGCGGCGCCCAGGGTCATTGCAGCC
This sequence comes from Steroidobacteraceae bacterium, assembly GCA_036268215.1. Taxonomy (GTDB): domain Bacteria; phylum Pseudomonadota; class Gammaproteobacteria; order Steroidobacterales; family Steroidobacteraceae; genus Bog-1198. The sequence continues at coordinate 12,346 of DATAUO010000030.1, read as the reverse complement.
GTGGTCAGAATTCCTATCGTCATGGTCGAGCGCTTCATCGTGTCCCCTTTTTTGAAGATGAGATTGTTTGGAGTCTTCGGTGGCTCGCGTTGCGCGGTCCCTGGGCGCGACCAAGTCGGCAAAAGCCCGAGCGCGGCGGCTGGAGACTAACAGACGTTGGGTGACGAGTCTGAGTCAGGCGGCATTATGTAAAATGTCTACCGCGTCTCCGGTGAGTCCGCCGAGTCGTTGCCGCGCTCCAGGATGGCCAGGACCTGCGCGCGGGCGCTCATGGCGTGCACGGGGAGGGCAAGCACGTCGCCCGGCCGGGCCCAAGCGAGCGCGTGGCGCACCGCCTCGACCTCGCTCGGCTCGAACGGCAGGGCGGAGCGATGGAATCCCTGCCGCTCGAGCTCGGCACGAATCACCCGGGGTATGTCGCCGGGCTCGCGGCCCCGCAGGTACTGCTCGTTCTCTTTGATCACGATCAAGTCGGGCCGGAAGGCCGCCGCCGTGCGCGCCAGCGCCTCGATGTCGGCGTCGCTGCGGTTGCCCGCATGACCCAGCACCAACCCAAGCCGGCCGTTGCCGTCGCCCTGGCGGCGCGCGACCTCGAGGAGACCCTTGAGGCCGTCCGGATTGTGCGCATAGTCGAGCAGCACCTTCACTCCGTTTGTCTCGAAACGCATCATGCGCCCGGGGTTGTCCCGCACGTTCGCACCGAAGCGCGCGAATACGGCGGCAATCACCGGCGGCGCGATTCCCAGCGCCGCGGCGGCGAGCGCCGCCCCCGCGAGATTGGCGACGTTGTAGACGGCGGTGCCGCCGATCGATAGCGGCATGTCCTCGATCCCGCCCAGGTCGAACCGCTCGCGCGCGAGCTCGAGCTGCAGATGCCCCTCGCGCGTGCCGCAAGCCCAGGTGCCGCGCCCGCGCTGCGCATCGAGCGTCGACCCGCTCGCATCCGCGCTGAACCACCCGATGCGCGGCTCGCGGCCCAGCCGGCGGCCGACCTCCCGGCCCTGCGCACGGAGCGCGGGATCGTCGGCATTCAGGACCAAAAGGCCTCGCGGCGAAAGGGCGCCCGCGACGGCAAGCTTGGCCTGCGCCAAGCCGTCGAGGTCCTGGATCCCGTACTCGCCGAAATGATCGGCGCTGATGTTGGTCACGACGGCCGCGTCTGCCCGATTGACGGCGATGCCGCGCCGGAGGATGCCGCCGCGCGCCGTCTCGAGAACGGCGGCCTCGGCGCGCGGCTCGCGAATCACGATGCGCGCGCCGGCCGGACCGGAGTAATCGCCGGCGGCCAGGCCCTCGTCGTCGAGGAAGACGCCGTCGGTGCAGCTGTAGGCGGTACGCCAACCCTGCGCGCGCGCGCAGGCAGCGAGCAACCGGACGGTCGTGGTCTTGCCGTTGGAGCCGGTGACGATCGCGGTGGGAATTCCCGCAAGCGATTGCCACGGCACCTCGCGCGCGGCGGGGAGGGCATCCACGGGGAAGCTTCGTCCCTTGATGCCCGCGCCGAGGGTCAATTCGGTGTCGTCGAGCGCGAACGGAAGCTCGGCGCGTGCTGCTGCATCGAGCAGCGGGCGCAACGCAGGTCTCGCCTCGAGAGCGGAAAGCGCGGCAAAGCGTGCGAGGGCGGCGGACTCCTCGATCGCCGGCTCCACGCCCGCGTCCGCGGCCGAGCCGTCCTCGCGGGCGGCGCGGAAGGCCGCGACCAGCGAGCTCTCGAGGTGCGGAAAGCGCCGCGGATAGCGCTCGAGCAAGGCCGCGCACAGAGCCCACTCGTTGACCTCGGTTGCGAGCAGCAACTGATCCCAGGGAGCGGAGATTGCGAGCGTGGCGCCGCCCGCATGCGGGCGTGCGGCAGTCAAGGGGGGATTCCAACCGAGATGAGCGGCGGCGCGGCCGACGCGTTCGCGCCAGGCGTCGATCAGCGCGGGATCGACCGCCATGCCCACGACCTCCAACACCGCGCCGGGCGAGTCGAAATACAGGTTCGCACCGGTGAGGCGGCGCGAGCTCTCGAAGGGGAGCGCCGGAGATTCGCTGGGGGAGCTATGCACTGTTTTCCGCGGGACGGACTGCCGGCGGCAGCGGCGTGCGCCTAGTCCTCGCTCTCCGGCGCCATCCGAATCCCGCGCTCGTCGCGAATCAGCACGCCGAGATTGAGATCGAGCGGCTCTCCACCGGGCGCATCGGCGCGCCCTGCACCACCGTTGCCGCGATGCGCGGTTGCCTGCGGGTTTGCGCCCGTCGGTGCATGGGGCAATGAGATCCGCTCGGGCGTGGGGGCCTGTCCCTGTTGCGACGCGTCGGGCTGAGCCGTTCCGTTGGAATGAGACGCGTTGGGCTGCGCAGTGAGCCGTTGAGCGCCGCTCGACTTGAACTTGGTGATCTGCTTCCACGAGCGCACCAGCGCGTCGGCAAAGATGAGCAACAGGTCGCCGGCCTCACCCATGCGCAGGGCCGCATCGATGGCCTCCTGCTCATCCGGGATGATGGTGATGACCTTTTCCGGAACACCCGCCGCGCGCAGGGCGGCAGCCTGGATCTTCGGCACCTCATCGGCGGCACGATCGCGCAAGTTGTCGTCACGGCGGCAGATGTAGTGGTCGAAGCGGCCGGCAACCGCGTTCGAGATCGCGATCAGATCTTCGTCGCGCCGATCTCCCGGCCCCGCGAGCACCACGATGCGTCGGCCGGTGACGTCGAGCCGTTGGGCGAGATCCGCCATCATGCCGACCGCGTGCGCATTGTGGCCGTAGTCGAACAGCACCTTGAAGGGGTGCTCGCTGAACACGTTCATGCGGCCCGGGGCCTGAAAGAAGGTCGAATCGAACGTGCGCAGCCCCTGCCGGATCGCATCGAGCTTGATGCCGAGCGAGAACGCCATGGCCGCCGCGAACATGGCGTTCTGCACGTTGTGCGTGGCGCGGCCCTCGAGTGTCGCGGGAATCAGGTGGGTCCAGAGCAGCGGAATGTGTCCCCCGCGGTCGTAGAGCGTGATCATCTGGCCGTTGACGCCGGCCTCGAGAGCGCAGCCCCTGCCTCCCGCGCGGATGTGCTCGCGCACCAGCGCGTGCTGAGGGTTCAAGGTCACGTAGCAGATGCTCTTCGCCTCGGTGTAGCCGGACATCCTCAGCACGAGCGGATCGTCCGCGTTCAGCACGGCGCAGTCGGTTGCAACCTCGACCACGACGCGCTTGAGCTCGGCGAGCTGCTCGAGCGTGTCGATGCCCTTTAGGCCGAGGTGATCCGACTGGACGTTGAGCACGGCGCCGACGTTGACCTCGCGCACGCCCATCCCCGCGCGCAACAGGCCGCCGCGCGCGGTCTCGAGCACCGCCATGTCGATCTGCGGATCGGCGAGCACCATGCGCGCCGAGGTGGGGCCGGTCATGTCGCCCTGCACGGTGCGCTGTCCGTCGATGTAGACCCCGTCCGTGGTGGTGAGTCCCGGCGTGTAGCCCGCCATCTTGGTGATGTGGGCGAGCATGCGCGCGGTGGTGGTCTTGCCATTGGTGCCCGTGACCGCGGCGATCGGCACGCGCGATGCGGTCCCCGGCGGAAACAGCATGCCGACGACCGGGTCGGCCACATCGCGGCCCTTGCCCTCGCTCGGCGCAACGTGCATGCGGAAGCCCGGCGCCGCATTCACCTCGCAGATGCCGCCGCCGATGGTGCGGTAGCTCTCGGTGATGTTCTTGGACAGGAAGTCGACGCCGCCGACGTCAAGACCGATGGCACGCACCGCGCGTTCGGCCATCTCACGATTGTCGGGGTGGATGACGTCGGTCACGTCGGCGGCGGTGCCGCCGGTCGACAGATTCGCCGTGGAACGCAGATACACGACGCGGCCCGCGGCCGGCACCGAATCGGCGCCGAGCTCGGCCCGCTCGAGCATCTTCTGGGCCTGCGCGTCGAGCTCGAGGCGGGTCAGCACCTTCTCGTGGCCCACGCCGCGGCGCGGGTCCTGGTTCACGACGTCAACGAGCTGCGCGATGGTGTGCACGCCGTCGCCCACCACGTGTCCGGGCGTGCGCCGCGTCGCGGCGACGAGCTCGCCGTTCACGACCAACAAACGGTGGTCATCGCCCTCGAGGAAGGTTTCGACGATCACCGAGCGGGAGTGCTCGCGCGCCACATTGAAGCCGTGCGCCACCTCCTCGTCGCTGTTGAGACGGATGGAGATGCCGCGTCCGTGATTGCCGTTGTACGGCTTGGTCACGACGGGAAAACCGATGCGATGCGCGGCGCGTACCGCCTGGCGCTCGCTCTGCACCAGCTCCTGCTTCGGCACCGGAAGCCCGAGCGTCGCGAGCACCTTGTTGGTCTCCTCCTTGTCGCTCGCGAGCTCCACCGCGATGTGCGAGGTGCGGCTGGTGACGGTCGCCTGAATGCGTTGCTGATACCTGCCGTGTCCGAGCTGCACCAAGGACTGGTCGTTGAGGCGCAGCCAGGGAATGCCCTGCCGCTCCGCCGCCTTGACCAGCGCCGCGGTCGAGGGACCGAGCGCGCGCCGCTGGGCGAAGCGGATGAACTCGTCGCGCGCCTCCGCCCAGCTCCAGTCGGCCGGCACCGAATCCCCGGGACGGACCTCGGCGGGCAGGAGCGAGCACAGCAGGCGCATGCCGAGCTCGCCGGCGGCGATGCCCTCGTCGCGTTGGGCATACTCGTAGACGACCGTATACAGGCCGGGCGAGCCGGCGGAGCGGGTCTTGCCGAAAGTCACCTCTTCGCCGGCCATGTTCTGCAGCTCGATGGCGACGTGCTCGAGCACGTGCCCGAGCCAGGTGCCCTCGTTCTCGCGCATGCGCCTGAAGAACCCTCCCGGCTCGCGGTATGAGCAGCCGTGTTCCGCGAGGCCGGGCAGGGCGGCGGCGAGGGCGTCGACGAACGCCGGCCCCAGGCGCCCGGTGGGCCATTCCTCGAGCGGCCCCAGGTCGAGGTCCAGACGAATCACCGGGAATCGCGCGTAGAGGGAGGGGCCCACATAGACGGAACGATCCAGAATTCGCATGGAGTTTGCTCCGCCGCAATTCCCGCGGCCGTCGATTATTCTTTTGCCTGTGCCAGAGTCCCCGCGGCGGCCTGCCGCGTCGTCAGGTCAAATGTCGCACCGGCGACCAGAATGTGCAACCGCAGCCCGAGCACGCAGACGGGCTGGCCGTCGCTCACCTCGCCGATCGACGAGAAGCTGGCATCCGCGGCATCCACGACCGTCGCGCCGCCGCTGCCTTCCACCTCCAGGGTGTCCCCCGGCCCGATGAAGGCCGCGGTATCCTCGTCGAGGCCGATGCCGACGGCAAAGGGGTTGTACGCCAGGGCGGTGATCAGGCGGCCCAGGCGATCGCGCTGGCGAAAATGCTGATCGATGATGAAGCGGTTGGTGAGGCCGAGGCCCGGTGCGAGCCGCACGCTGCCGGCGATCACCGACGAGCCTTCATCTCCGAAGGCGATCATGTGCTCCGAGAGGATGCTCGCGCCGGCGCTGGTGCCGCCGACCGTGACTCCGTGCGCGTTGCGCGTGCGAATCAGCTTGGCCACGGGCGTGCCGCCGAGCAGCGTGGTGAGGCGCAGCTGATTGCCGCCGGTGAAGAAGATTCCGGTGGCCTTTTCCAGGCGCTCCAGCCGTCCCGGCTCCTGGCAATCGCGGCGCGTGTCGAAATCCATGACCGTCACTCCGCGCGCGCCGAGGTCTCGGAAAAGCTTCTCGTAGCGCGGCCCGGTCTCGTGCATGCGGCTCGCGGTCGGAATCACCACGATGTCCGCGTCGGCGCCGCCGGAGACGCGCACGAATCGCTCGAGGATGTGCGGATCGTTCTCCTTGTTCTCCGCGCCGCCGATCGGCACGATCCAACCGCGGTGCTCGCCTTGCGGAACCTTGCTGGGCATCGAATTCCTCACTCAGTCTCGATGCCGGAATGATAAGCGCAGACCCGCCGGCTGTCAGCCGTTACCTACCCGGCCAGATCGCCGCAGCCGACAGCTTTTCCCCGGGCGGCGAGATAACTTAACGACAGGCGATGCTTTTGGGGGTCGCCGCACCATAAGCGAGAGTCGAACAATGCGGTTTGCCCCCGTGATTCAGTCCTTGCCCTATTGCGGGTCTGCCCCGTCGCCGGCCGAAATCCTCTCGCGATTCAACCTGGATCCGCGGTTGATGCTCGCTCTCGCGGCGCTCGCGCTGTGCCATGCGCTCGTTCTGCGCAGCCCCGGCCGGCGCCAGGAACGGATGCTGGCCGCCGGCGGGTGGGCGGTCGCGGCGGCGGCGTTGCTGTCTCCGCTGTGCGCGTTGTCGGTGGCGCTCTTTTCCGCGCGCGTGGGTCAACACATGGTTCTCGTGCTCGTTGCGGCTCCGCTGATCGCGGCCGGGATGCCGGCGCGCGCGCGGCAGAGCGGTGCGGTTTCGCCCGCCGGGGCTCTCGGCCTCTGGGCATGGACCGCGCTGTTCTTCGCAGCGCTGTGGTTCTGGCACATGCCGGTTCCCTACGACGCGACGTTCCGATCCGACGCCGTGTACTGGACCATGCACCTGACGTTGTTCGGTAGTGCGATCCTCCTGTGGCGCGCCCTCATACATCATCCGCGCCACCATACGGCACAGGTGCTCGCTGCGGGCGCGTTGACGTTCATGCACATGGGCCTGCTCGGCGCCATCATCGCTCTCGGCGATCGCCCAATCTTCGCGTGGCATGCGCTCACGACGCAGGTGTGGGGATTGACGCCGCTCCAGGATCAACAGCTCGGCGGCACGTTGATGTGGGTGCCTGGGATCGCGCTCTTCTTGTGGAGTGCGGTCCGGTCCGTCAGCCGTCTGTGGAGCTCGACGGACGGAGCCAGGCCCGCGTGAGCCGCTCGCCCCTCGGCTACCTGAGTGGTGCCGCGGGGTCGGCGGCACAGGCAATCCTGCCGCTCACGTGGTTCACGCTGATCGTGTCCGTCGTCGTCTCCGCGGTCATCGCAGTCCTGCTGTGGATCGCGGTGCGCCGGGGCAGAACGCCGTCCGCCGCGGCGTCCGGGGCGGATCTGCCGCCGGTGGAGCAGGGTCCATCGGGAATCCGCTGGATCAGCGTCGGCATCGTCATTTCGTGTGTCCCGTTGGCCGCCACCTTGGTGTGGACCATGTTGACCCTCGCGGCCATCGCGGGACCGCCGGCTAACCCGGCGCTGACGATCGACGTGACCGCGCGCCAGTGGTGGTGGGACGTCCGCTATGACGACGCGGCGCCCACCCGGCAATTCTCGACCGCGAACGAGATTCACATCCCGGTAGGCGTGCCCGTGCTCGTGCGGCTGCATGCGGCCGACGTCATCCACAGCTTCTGGGTGCCGGCGCTTGCCGGCAAGACCGACGTGATTCCGGGCCAGACCAATTCGAGCTGGTTGCAGGCGAGCGCCCCGGGCCGCTACCTCGGGCAGTGCTCGGAGTACTGCGGGTTCCAGCACGCGCATATGCAGTTCGAGGTGGTGGCGGAATCGGAGGGGGATTTCGACCGGTGGCGCGCCGCGCAGCTCGAGGCGGCAGCGCCGCCGACGACACCGGAGCAGACACGCGGCGCCGAGCTGGTGGAATACCGCTGCGGGCTGTGCCATCGCGTGCGAGGCACGGACGCGGGCGCGATCAGCGCCCCGGACCTCACGCATCTCATGAGCCGCCGCACCATCGCCGCGGGCGCCTTGCTCAACAACCCGGGCAACCTCGCGGGGTGGGTGGAGAATTCCCAAGCGCTCAAGCCCGGCAATCTGATGCCCAACCAGTATCTCTCCGGTCAGCAGCTGACCGACACGTTGGCGTACCTGGAGACGCTCAAATGAGGCAACCGGATTTCCGCACGCCGGCGATCGGCAGGGACAGCGTTGAGCACGAGGCGAGGCTTCTCGACCTGTGGCAGACCGCGCCCGGATTGAAGGGATTCTTCACGACCGTCGACCACAAGCAGATCGGGAAGCGCTACATCGTCACCGCATTCGTGTTTCTGCTGCTGGGCGGCCTCGAGGCGCTGGTCATGCGCATGCAGCTCGCGGGCCCCAATCTGTCGCTGCTCACGCCGGCGCAATACGACGAGCTGTTCTCCACGCACGGCATGACCATGATCTTCCTGTACGCATCGCCGGTGCTTTCCGGCTTCTCGAACTTCGTATGGCCGCTGCTGCTCGGAAGCCGCGACATGGCGTTCCCGCGCCTGAACGCGCTCGGCTACTGGGTGTACGTGGCCGCCGGGCTGTTCTTGTATGCGGGATTCCTCGGCGGCAACGGGCCGAACGACGGCTGGTTCAACTACGTGCCGTATGCCGCGCGCGACTACAACCCCGGCCTCAACGAGGATTTCTATGCGCTCGGCATGGTGTTCCTCGGCATATCGACCACGGTCGGCGCCGCCAATTTCATAGTCACAGCGTTTCGGACGCGGGCACCGGGCATGTCGATCAATCGGCTGCCCATCATGGTGTGGGGCACGCTTACGGCAAGTGTCGCCAATCTGATCGTCGTTCCGGCGGTCAGTCTCGCGTTCTTTTTACTCTGGATGGACCGCCAGTTCGGCACGCACTTCTTCGACACCGCCGGCGGCGGTCAGCCCCTGCTCTGGCAGCATCTCTTCTGGATCTTCGGCCATCCCTGGGTCTACGCGATCGTGCTGCCCGCCATGGGCATCGTCTCCGACGGTTTGCCGGTGTTCTGCCGCCGGCCGCTGGTCGGCTACTCGCTGGTGGCGCTGTCGACGGTGGCCACCATGATTCTCGGCTTCGGCGTGTGGGTCCACCACATGTTCGCGACCGGCCTGCCGGGCCTCGGGCTCGCGTTCTTCTCCGGCGCCTCGATCATCATCACGCTGCCCTCGGCGGTCGCGGTTTTCGCCTGGCTCGCCACCATCTGGCTGGGGCGCCCGGTCATCACCACGGCGTTCCTGTTCTTTTCGTCCATGATCATCCTGTTCGTGATCGGCGGGGTTTCGGGCTTCATGACCGCGAGCGTCCCCGTGGACTGGCAGCTTACCGACACCTATTTCGTGGTAGCGCACCTGCACTATGTGCTGATCGGCATCAATCTCTTCCCGGTGGTGGGCGCGATCTATTTCTGGTTTCCGAAGATGACGGGGAAGCTGCTCGACGAGCGCCTCGGACGCTGGAATTTCTGGACCATGTTCATCGGCTTCAATCTCACCTTCCTGCCGATGCATCTCACCGGGCTTCTCGGCATGCCGCGGCGCGTGTACACCTACAACGATTACGCGGGCTGGCATACGCTCAACATGATCACCACGATCGGCAGCTTCGTGCTGGCGATCGGCGTGCTGCTGCTGGTGATCAACGTGGCGCGCAGCGTGCGGCGGGGCGCGGCGGCGGGCAAGAATCCCTGGAACGCGGGCACCCTGGAATGGGCCGTGCCCTCGCCGCCGCCGCCGTACAACTTTGCGGTCATCCCCACGGTTGCCTCGCGTCATCCGCTCTGGGAGGGGCAGCTCGGCGCGGAGGGCGGAGGCGCCTCCTCCCTGGATACCGGCATGCTCCTCGCCGAGGGCAAGGAGACCATCGGCACGTCGGCGCTCGACGCATCGCCGGACATGGTGCTCGAGATGCCCGAGGACAGCATGGCGCCGTTCGTGTTGGCGGTCGGGCTCACGGTCCTGTTCGCGGGACTGGTGTCGAAAGGTTGGCTCCTGGCGGCCGTGGGCGTGGCGCTGACGGCGCTGGCGCTGCTCGCGTGGCTGTGGCCGCGGCGGGAGCTGCGCGAGCGGGAGGCCGTCCATGGCTGAGTCGGCAACCCTCGTGACCGCCCGCAATCTGCCCGTCGGACCCATCGGACGCCACGGCCTCGGTTGGTGGGGCGCGGTCTCGCTGATCGCGAGCGAGGCGGCGCTGTTCTCCTACCTCTTGTTCTCGTACTACTACACGGGCGCGACCACCTCCTCGGATTGGCTGCTGGAGCGGGCGCCGTCGCTCGGGCTGGCACTGCCGAACACGGTGCTGCTGCTGCTCTCCAGTGTGGTGGCTTGGTGGGGCGAGCGCGGCGTGCTCGGGCGGCGCCGCGCGCAAGCGCTCGCGGGATTCGGCATGGCGTTTCTGATGGGAACCGTATTCGTCGTCGTGCAGACCTTCGAGTGGCACGCCAAGACCTACAGGCTCGGCACCTCGAGCTATGCGTCCCTGTATTTCGTCACGACCGGCGTGCATATCGCCCACGTCATCGTGGGCCTCTGTGTGCTGATCTCCCTCTTCGCCTGGACCGCGCTCGACTTCTTCAGCCCGCGGCGTCGTCTTGCCGTCTCGGCGGGGGTCGTCTACTGGCACTTCGTCGACGTGGTATGGCTGTTCGTCTTCACGACGTACTACATCACCCCGTACCTGGGTTTCGGCCGATGACCCTGCCCACCAACGCGATACCGCATCCCGCGCCCCACGCGCCGCGCGTTCGGATCCTCGAGATCTCGTTCATCGTATTCGGCGGCCCCGCGGCCTGGTTCCTGCAACTCTGCGCGGGCTATGCGCTCGCGAGCGGACCGTGCTTTCGCGAAGGTGTGCGCTTGGCCGCACCGAAGGCGTCGCTCTCTTGGAGCGGGCCGGCCATGATCGCGGTGATGGTCGCCGCACTGGCGGTGGCGTTGATCGCGCTCGTCCTTGCGTGGCGCGCCTACGTCGAAACGCGCGGCGAGCGCGCCGGCGGAGCTTCCGCGCTCTTGGAAGCGGGGGCCGGACGCACGCGGTTCCTGGCTTTTTGGGGCGTGGTCTACGGGGCCGGATTCGCGGTCGCGACCGCCGTGACCGTGGTCGCATTCATGGCGCTGCCGCGATGCGCCGGTTGACCGCGGCGCCTCGAACGCCCGCTGCGCCGCTCGACCGGCCGCCTTCTCATATCTCATGGACTGTCATGTCAGGGATCCCGTCATGAAACCACGTCTCCCAATCGCGTTCCTGGCGGCGTTTCCCGCCGCGGCTTTCGCTCAAACCGTTCCGGCTCCGACCCCCCAGGAGGAGGTCTTCACCCGCGAGGAGATCGGCCACGCGCTGTCCCCACCCACACCGGATGCGGGGCACACCGCGGCGAGCGCCGCGAATGCGCCGCAGGATGACGGGCAGTGGACCATGCCGGCCAAGAACTTCGCCGCGACGCGCTACTCGGCGCAAACCGAGATCACCGCGGGCAACGTCAAGAGCCTCGAGCCCGATTTCACGTTCTCGCTCGGCGTCAACAAGGGCCAGGAGGCGGCGCCCATCGTCGTAGACAACACCATGTACGTGGTGACCGCGTATCCCAACATCGTCTACGCGCTCGATCTGACCAAGCCCGGCGCGCCGCTCAAGTGGAGATTCGCTCCGAAGCCTGCGCCGGCGAGCCAGGGAGTCGCGTGCTGCGATGTGGTCAACCGCGGCGGCAGTGTCGATTCCGGCAAGTATATTTTCAACACCCTCGATGGACAGACCATCGCCATCGACGTGAAGACCGGCAAGGCGGTGTGGCGCACCCAGCTCGGCAACATCAACAAGGGCGAGACCATGACCATGGCGCCGACGGTCGCCGACGGTCGGGTCTACGTCGGCGATTCGGGCGGCGAAATGGGGGTGCGCGGCTGGATCGCAGCGCTGGACGAATCGACCGGCAAGCTCGATTGGAGGGCTTATAACTCCGGTCCCGACAACGAGGCTCTGATCGGCTCGGAGTTCAAGCCGCGCTACGACTCGGAGCGCGGCAAGGATCTCGGTATTTCGACGTGGCCCCAGGAGGCCTGGAAGATCGGCGGCGGCAATGTCTGGGGATGGGTCAACTACGACGCCGAGCTCCGGAGTGTCTACTACGGTGCGGGCAATCCTGGTCCTTGGAACAACGCGCAGCGACCCGGCGACAATAAGTGGACCGCGGGCATTTTCTCGCGCGATCCCGCGTCCGGCCAGGCGCGCTGGTATTACCAGATGAACCCCCACGACGAGCATGACTACGACGGCGTGAACGAGCAGATCCTGCTCGACATGCCGTTCGGCGGAAAGATGCAAAAGGTGCTCATCCATCCGGACCGCAATGGATACGTCTACGTGATCGAGCGCAACACCGGCACGGTGCTTTCGGCCGATCCGTTCGGCCCGGTCAATTCCACCCGCGGGGTCGACCTGACCACCGGCAGGCCCGTCGTCAATCCGGCGAAGAGCACCAAGGTGGGCGAGGTGGTGCGCGACATCTGTCCGACCGCGTCCGGGGCGAAGGACTGGAATCCGTCGAGCTTCAGCCCGCGGACGGGATTGATCTACATACCGCACGAGAACATGTGCATGGACTGGATGAGCGCGGAGGTCAGCTACATCGAGGGAACGCCGTACGTCGGCGCCAACGTGCACATGAAGCCGGGACCCGGCGGCAACCGCGGCG